>DATJHO010000087.1:0-34386 GCA_035493835.1 Devosiaceae bacterium | reverse complement strand
CCCTCCCCTCAAGGGGGAGGGGGACGATGGGGCGAAGGCCTTGCCACAGCTTCCCTCCCCCTTGAGGGGAAGGGGGCGGCAGCCGGGTGGCGGGTGTTCCTGCTGCCACCCAGCTGGATCATGTCTATGAAGCGCTGACCTCAGCCGCGCGACATCTGATTGCGGAGGATGTTGCGCTGACGGGTGGAAACGCCGATCAGCTCGGCAACCCGCCAGACCATGTTGTCTTCGAGTTCGTGGTTCTTCTTGTCGGAAAACACCACCTGCCACATCATCCGGATGATGTCGCTGCGTTCGTCTTCGCTGAGCTGGGCGAGCGTGGAGGTGAAGCGGTAGAGATCGACGGCCTCGGCGTCGCGGCGCCGGGCCTCGTGCACCAGGTCGCGAACGCTTCCCTCATCGAGGTCGAAATAGTCCTGCAGCGCCCCGCGCACCGCCTGCTTTTCTGCTTCGCCGACGGCACCGTCAACGGCCGCCAAGTGGACGAGCAGAACCGCCACGGCAAGGCGAGGATCATTGTCGGCGATGCGCCGGTCGTCGGTGGCAGAGAAGAAGCGGGAAATGGCGTCGAACATGGAAAGCAACTCCTGACCGGCACTGACTTAGTGATTTGCCCGCTGCCACTCAACTGCGTCAGATTTACGCGATCAGGGTTTTCGCCCTGTGAGACCGGCGAGCCACAGCTTCAGGCGGTAACGGCGATAGCGGCGCAGCAGGTCGCGGGTCATCACATGCTTATAGGATGAACCGAAGGCGACATAGGCGAGGCGGTTCCACGGCTTCATGCCGGTGGTGTAATGGACGATGAAGGGATCGAGCGCCCGCAGCGCCGGGTGCGGCTTGGTGAGGTTCCAGAGCGGGTCGAGCCTGAGCCAGTCGCCACGGAACCTCAAGTTCAACACATCCTGATCATGGTAGAGGGCTTTGAGCTCGCCCGATTGTTGCAGGTCTGTGAGGAAGGTCGCCAGCCCGGCACGGCCCCAGGCCCGACGGTTGATCAGCAAAACGCCGGAATTGAAGTAGGGATCGGCGCTGTCGAACGGACTTTTGCGCGACCGCATGTCGTCGCCGCGGATCAGGTGGTGCCGGCCTGGCTCGGGGGCGGCGGCTAGGGTTTTGTCGGCGAGGTCCATCTCCAGCAATTGCTCGACCGGCGCTCGTACGTAGAGATCGCTGTCCAGATAGAGTACGCGCTCGACCGTCGGGGGCAACAGCTCATCGAGCAGCAGGCGCGCATAGACGACCGGCGGAAAACTCTTGGTGTGTGGCAGGCTCTCGATCAGCCGCTGCAGCCCGGGCTCGTCCTCGAGAGCGCGAAGAATAACGGTGGCCCCGAACTCCTCGGCGATGGCATCGAAATCGGCGGCGTGAACGGGGTCGAGCTTCCACGAAAACAGGTGGAAGACCAAATCCGACCGCCGTGTCGTGGAAATGCATACGCTGCGGATGGTCGCGTAAGCCGGCGCCCAAAAACGATCGTCGAAGGCGAGGGCGACGTGGAGCGGTGCGGTCATTTCAGGGTTTTCCGAAAAGTCGCGCGAACGGACGGCGGAGCGCCTGGCGCAACCGCTGGCGCTGGAAGGCGTCGAAATTTCGGTTGGTCATCACGTGCCGGTAGATCCGGCCAAAGGCCGCGCCGGGCAAGGGCGTCCAGGGTTTTCGCGGGCCGGTGTAGTGGAGGATGAACGGTTCAAGCACCTCGTGCGCGGGTTCCGGGCCGATGAGGTTCCAGCGGAAATCGAGCGGCAACCAATTATCCTTGAAGGCGAGGTTGAGCAGCGCCTGGTCATATTGCAGCTTTTCGAGCTCGCCGCTCCGTTGCATGCGGCGCGCTACGTTAGGGAGATCCGCGGCGGCGAAGGCCTCGCGATCGATGAGCAGCACGCCGGAATTGAAATAGGAAAAATTGTAGCCATAGACCTCGCGGTTGGATTTGAGGTCGCGCCGGAACATGTGGATGTGGCGATGCGGATCGAGCACCGCCCCGATTGCCTTGCCCTCCAGATCGAGCCCGAGCAGGTCTTCCACCGGGGCCCGGACGAAGGTGTCGGAATCGAGATAGAGCACGCGCTCGATGTCTTGGGGCAGCAACCGATCGAGCAGCAGCCTTGCATAGATCACCGGCGTGAACGGGCGCCCGATCGGCAAGTCGGCGATGAGCTCGCGATAGGCTGGCTCGGCCGCGAGGTCGATGTGGCGAATAGTTGCCGGAAACTCGGCGGCAATTGCATCGAACTCGGCCCGGTGGGCCGGCATCAGGCCGATATGGATCAGGTGGAAGGTGAGGTCGGCCGGCCGGCGCGTCGCGAGACAAGTCGAGCGCATCACCGCGAAGGCGGGCGCCCAGTAATTGTCGTCGAAGGTCAGGGCGACATGGAGCGAAGCGGCGCTCATGTGAAGTCGGTCTGGTCCTTGCGATGGCGGCGGGCGCGGTTGATCAGCGGACCGAGCCATTTGGGCGAACGCTCGGCGAGATAGGTGTAGTAAATATCGTTGGTCATGACATGCCGATAGAGGCGTTGGAAGGCTGTTCCCGAGAATATGTTCCAAGGGTGCCGGTGGCCGGTATAGTGGACGATGACCGGGTGCATGGCTTCATGCTGCGGCCGGGGATCGAGGACGTTGAATCGCCAGTCGAGCGGCTGCCAGTTGTTCAGGAACACCAGGTTCAGCAGATCCTGGTCGAAGAACAGGTTTTTCAGCGCGCCGGTTGCGGCCAGGGTCTTGATTTTCGAGGGCAGATCGGCCGCAGTGTAGCGCTTGAGGTCGATCAGCAGCACGCCGGAATTGAAATAGCGATCGCCGGTATCGAACGGCGTCGGCTTCAGGCGGATGTCGCGACCCTTCTTCAGCCCCATGTGGAAGGGATCAAAGACCGCCGCGATCGGTTTTCCGCCCATGTCGGCGTCGTAGAGCTGCTCGATCGGCTGGCATACCATGACATCGCAATCGAGATAGATGACGCGGCCGGCCTCGGGCGGGATCAGCTTGTCGAGCACCAGGCGGGCATAAACGATCGAGGGGAAGCGATCAGAGGTCCGGAGTGTCGCGACGAGTTCGCGGAAGGCGGGGTTCTGCTCGGGGTCGTGGTGAACGAGCGTGGCGCCGAATTCCTCGGCAATGTGATCGAGCGCTTCGAGGTGATGGGGTTTTAGCGCCGTGTGGCAGAGATGGAAAACGAGGTCCCGCCGGCGCCTGGTGGTGAGGCACGCCGACCGCATGACCGCATAGGCAAGGGCCCAGTATTTATCGTTGAAGGTCAGGGCCACATGGATGCGCGGCGGGGAAGGCTGATCCAAGCGTTTCGTCTTTCGATTCCGGGCGTAGGGGTAGCTCTCTAGCATATGCGCGGCGGCGCGTAAGCCGGCGGTTCCGGAGTCCGCTTGACTCCCGAACCGATTCCGATGTTCACTATATGTTCTGGTTTTGACGCGTGAGAACAGGACGTTTGCGCATGCAGAACGTCGCCCGACAGCAGCGGCTTGCCGACCTCAAGGCCCGGATCGCCGATCTCGAGCAGCGACCGCTGCTGGCCGGGGGCGCGGCGCTGCTGGGACAGGACCAGCAGGAAAGGGGCGAGCTGGCGGCGCTCGCGGCCCCGGCGGGTCTCCTGCACGAGGTTTATGCCGACGAGCAGCGACAGAACGGGGCGGCGCTCGGCTTTGCGCTCGGTCTGGCGCGCGGGCTGCTGAGCCCGGCACGACCGGCGATTCTGTTCCTGCAGCCGGCGCATGAGGCGCAGGAGGTGGGCCTGCCCTATGGGCCGGGTCTCAAGAGTTTCGGCATCGAGCCGGAGCGGCTGCTCATCGGCCGCTTCAAGAACCCGGCCGAGCTGCTCTGGGCGGTGGAGGAGGCTGTCGCCTGTCGGGCGGTGGCGGCGGTGGTCGCCGAAGTTCTGGGTGCGCCAAAAGTGCTCGATTTCACCGCCTCGCGGCGGCTGAGCCTAAGGGCCGCGACCGGGGGCGCCTCGGTGCTGCTGGTCCGCTACGGGCAGCAGCGGGAAGCGAGCGCGGCGCGGTTGCGCTGGCGCATCGGCCCGGCGGTGAGCCAGCCGCCCTCATTCGACGACAGGGCGCCGGGCGCGGCGCGCTGGCAGGTGGTGTTGGAAAAAGGAAAGCTCGGCCCGGGCCTGATGGAGGCGGGGCTAGAGCTGCTGTTGGACTGGACGGAACATGGCTTTACCCCGGTATCAGGAAAGGCGCCCGGCCCCGGCCAGCGGGATGTTACCCGCCCGTCGGTACATGGCGCTCTACCTGCCGCGCTGGGCCACCGATTGTCTCAGGCGGGCTGATCCGGCGCTCGGCGAACTCACCGTGCCCTTCGCGCTGCACGAGCGGCAGAAGGGAGCGATGCGGCTGGTCGAACTCGATGACCGCGCCATCGCCGCCGGGCTCTTTGCCACGCAGAGCCTTTCGGATGCCCGCGCGCTCTGTCCGAGCCTTATGGTGCGCGAGATCGACCGGCCGTTCCTCGAAGCGGTGTTCGCCGATTTCGCCGATTGGCACTCCTATGCCAGCCCCCTCGTTGCGGTGCTGCCCACCGCCGCCTATGGCGATCTGGTGCTCGATATCACCGGAGTGAGCCATCTCTTCGGCGGCGAAGCGGCGATGCTCGAAAAGGTCACCGCCCGGCTCGAAGGCTTGGGCTTTTCGGTCGCCGGCGCGGTCGCCGACAGCATCGGGGCGGCCTGGGCGCTGGCGCATTTTGCCCCCGGCCGGGTGATCGCAGGGGATATCGCCCGGGTGCTGGCCCCGCTGCCGGTCGCGGCGCTGCGGCTCGAGGAAAGCCAGATCGAGGGCTTGCTGCAGATGGGGCTCAAGCGCGTCGGCGACCTTTTTGGACGCGACCGAAAAGCGCTGGCGGCCCGCTTCGGCGCCTCCCTGCTGCTGAGGCTCGACCAGGCCCTGGGCGACATCGAGGAGAGGACAAAACCACGCCTGCCGCCGGTTGAAAATTTTGCCGAGCGGCGCTTTGCCGAGCCGATCGGGCTGATCGACGACGTGCTGATGACCGCACACGACCTCGCCGTGCGGCTTTCGAGCGATCTCGAACTTCAGGGGGTGGGGGCGCAGGGATTTCACCTTTTCCTCTACCGGGTCGATCACAAGGTGATCACGCTCTCGGTCAATGCCGCCCGCGCCACCCGCGATCCGCAGCACATCGCCCGGTTGTTCTCGCATCGGGCGGAGCGGCTCGGGGGCGAGTACGATGCCGGCTTCGGCATCGACATGATCCGGCTCGCCGCCAGTACGCTGTCGCCGCTTTCGGCCACCCAGACCGGCGCCTTCGAAACCCGTGACGGTACGGAAGACCTCGACCGGCTCTATGACCGCATGGCGAGCCGGCTGGGGCCCGACGCTATTTCGCGCATAAAATTCGTCAACACCCATGTGCCCGAAAGGGCGGCAAAACTCGAACCGGTCATTGCCAAAACCGCCGACGATCCGCTGGCGGTGCCCGATCCCGCCCGGCAACGGCCGCTGCGGCTGCTGCCACAGGCGGAGGCGGTGGAGGTCATCCTGGCCGAGGTGCCGGACGGGCCGCCGCGTGGCATGATCTGGCGGCGCGTGCGCTATAATTTCCTAAAGGCCTCGGGGCCGGAGCGGATCGGCGCCGAATGGTGGCGCTTTGCCGGGCAAGTAGCCTCCAGCCGCGGCGTGACCGAACTACCGACAGGAGAAAAAACCTTCGAGGCCGGCGAGGTGACGCGCGACTATTTCGTCATCGAGGACGATGGCGGCCGCCGCTTCTGGCTGTTCCGCGAGGGATTTTACCAGCCGGGGATCACGCCGCGCTGGTTCCTGCACGGGTTTTTTGCATGAACCAAGAGTTCTTCCCATGAACCAAGAGTTCTTCGCATGAACAAAGTGCTCGACCTCAACAACAAGCGGGCGAAGGCGATCGCCGCGCGGCCGCTTGAGCCCGAGGCGGAAACCCGGCCGGCCGCCTATGCCGAGCTGATGGCGACCAGCAATTTTTCGTTCCTGAGGAGCGGCTCGGATCCGGAGGAACTGGTGGCCGCCGCCGTCGCCAATGGGCTCTCCGGGCTCGGGCTCTGCGACCGCAATTCCTTCGCTGGGGTGGTGCGCGGGCTCACCGCCTTGCGGCAGCTCCGCGAAGATCCTGCCATTGGCCCGGCCACCGAGGCGTTTCGCTACGTGGTCGGCGTGCGGCTGGTGTTTGCTGACGGCACGCCCGACATCATCGCCTATCCTACCGACCGCGCCGCCTATGGCCGGCTTTGCCAGCTGCTAACCATCGGCAATACGCGCGAGGTCAATGGCAAGCGAGCGGAAAAGGGTGTCTGCACGCTGCACTTTTCCGACCTTCAGCCCTTCGCCGAAGGCCAGCTTTTTATCCTCCACGCCGACGAGACGGACTGGGACAAATCGCGCAAAACGCTTTTTGATTTGAAAAGGCTGGCAGGCGACCGCCTGTGGGTGGCGGCGAACTGCGTGTTCAAGGGTGATGACCGGGCGCGCCTCAATCGGCTCAAGGCGCTGGCGGCGGAGGCCGGGGTGCCGATGGTGGCCGTCAACGATGTGCTCTACCACATCCCCGAGCGGCGGATATTGCAGGACGTAGTCACCTGCATCCGCGAGCACATGACCATTTTCGAGGCCGGGCGCCGGCTGGAGCAGAATGCCGAGCGGCATTTCAAGCCGCCGCAGGAGATGGCGCGGCTGTTTCGCGAACATCCCGAGGCGCTGGCCGAAACGCAAAAAATCCTCGCCCGCATCCATTTCACCCTGGACCAGCTCGCCTACAGCTATCCGGAGGAGACGGTCGGCAATGGCGAGACGGCGCAGGAGACGCTGGAGCGGCTGACCTGGGAAGGCGCCGAAAAGCGTTTTCCCAAGGGGGTGCCCGAGCAGGTCAGGGCGGGGCTCTGGAAAGAACTCTGCCTCATCGCCTACAAGCACTACGCGGCCTATTTCCTCACCGTGCACGACATCGTGCGGCAAGCACGCGACGAGCTGCACATTCTTTGCCAGGGCCGCGGCTCGGCCGCCAATTCCATGGTGTGCTTTTGTCTCGGGGTGACCGAGGTCAATCCGGTGACCGGCAATCTGGTGTTCGGGCGCTTCCTCTCCACCGAGCGCGACGAGCCGCCCGATATCGACGTCGATTTCGAGCATGAGCGGCGCGAGGAGGTGATCCAGTATCTTTACACCAAATATGGCCGCCACCGCGCCGGGCTGACCGCAACCGTCGTCTGCTACCGCTCGAAAGGCGCTATCCGCGAGGTGGCCAAGGTTTTCGGCATCTCCGCCGATATGGTGGATTCGCTCAACGAGCTGAGTTGGAGCTGGTATTCCAAGGACCTGAAGCCCGAGCGGGTGCAGGAACTGGGGCTCGATCCCAACGATCCGCTGCTTTCAAAAGTCCTCACCATCGCGGCCGACTTGATGGGCTTTCCCCGCCATCTCTCCCAGCATGTGGGCGGGTTCGTGCTCACCCGCGACCGGCTCGATACCTATGTGCCCATCGCCAATGCCGCGATGGAAGACCGCACCACCGTCGAATGGGACAAGGACGATCTCGATGCCTTGAAAATCCTCAAGGTCGATGTGCTGGCGCTCGGCATGCTGTCCTGCATCCGCCGCGCGTTCGATCTCATGCACCAGCATTACAAGCAGGATCTGACCCTCGCCGGTGTCCTCAAAGAGGAGGCGGAGGACAAGGACCTGCCCGAGCCGCTGCGCCGCAGCCCTGCCGTCTACCGGATGACGCACCGGGCCGACACCATCGGGGTGTTCCAGATCGAGAGTCGGGCGCAGATGTCGATGCTGCCGCGGCTCAAGCCCAAGGAATTCTATGACTTCGTCATCGAGGTGGCGATCGTTCGGCCGGGGCCGATCCAAGGGGGCATGGTGCATCCTTATCTGAAGCGCCGGCTGGGGCTCGAACCCGTCGACTATCCGTCGGAGGCGCTGAGGGGGGTGATGGAGCGCACGCTTGGCATTCCGCTGTTCCAGGAGCAGGCGATGCAAATCGCCGTGGTGGGCGCCGGTTTTCCGCCGGGCAAGGCCGACAAGCTGCGCCGCGCCATGGCGACGTTCCGGCGCAACGGCACCATCGGCACGCTCAAGGACGATTTCATCAACGGCATGCTGGCCAACAATTATTCGAGGGATTTTGCCGAGCGCTGCTTCAAGCAGATCGAGGGGTTTGGCGATTATGGCTTTCCGGAAAGCCACGCCGCCTCGTTCGCGCTGCTGGTCTATGTCTCGTGCTGGCTCAAATGCCACTACCCGGACGTGTTCGCCACGGCGCTGCTCAATAGCCAGCCGATGGGATTTTATGCGCCGGCCCAGATCGTGCGCGATGCCATCGAGCACGGGGTGGAGGTGCGGGCGGTCGATGTCAACCTCTCGGACCTCGAAAGCGTGCTGGAACCGGGGTTTCCGGCGGCGTTGAGCGTGCACGAGCGGCACAAGGAGATGCGCCCCGATATCCGCTCCACCCGCGCCATCCGGCTGGGGCTCGGTTTCGTCAAAGGCCTCGCCGATAACGACGCCAACATCATCATCGCCCGGCGTGGCAAGGGCTATGCCTCGGTGCGCGATTTGTGGCTCAGGACCGGGCTGCCGCCGGTGGCGTTGGAAAAGATCGCAGCGGCCGACGGGTTCGGCTCGATCGGGCTCAGCCGGCGCCAGGCGCTCTGGGCGGTCAAGGGGCTGATGGGGAGCGACGGGGCGGAAACCCTGCCGCTGTTCGCCAGCGCCGGGCGGCCGACGGGAAGACTCGACCGGGCGGAAACCCTGCCCGAAATGGGCCCCGGCGAGGCGGTGGTGCACGACTACAAGACGCTCACCTTCTCGCTCAAGGCGCATCCGGTGAGTTTTTTGCGCGAGTCGCTCACCCGGCGCGGCATCGTCAGTACCGAGAAGCTGATCAACGCCAGGCCCGGCGCCATCATCGAGACGGCGGGGCTGGTGCTGGTGCGGCAGCGGCCGGGCACCGCCAACAACGTCATCTTCGCCACCCTCGAGGACGAGACCGGGGTCGCCAACATCATCGTCTGGGACCGGGTCTTTCAGGCCAACCGGCGGGCGGTCTTGGGCTCGCGCCTGCTGGCCGTGCGCGGGCAATTGCAGAAGGAGGGGCTGGTCGTCCACCTGGTCGCGCAAAAGTTCACCGACCTGACGCCTGACCTGCTGGCGCTCGCCAACGGCCACGATCTCGGCGATGCCGTTTTGGCGCGCGCCGACGAAGGGCGCACCGGCCCGCCGCCGCCGTTCGATCGCCGCGAAGAAAGTGAACGCCTCAGGCGCGAGGCGATGGACCGCCAGGCGAGGGCGGCCCTGCCCGCGGGGCGGAATTTTCATTGAGCAGGGTGGCACGATGCCGGGTGTTTAGCCGAAGTGCGGGTCAGGCCACACTTGGTGCTTGGGGCCACCCCTCCCCGCAAGGGGGAGGGTGCTCGCCGGTGCCGGTTGCAAAGCACCGCCTTCCCAACAAACTCAGCCGGACACCTCCCCCTTGCGGGGAGGGCTGGGGAGGGGGCAACAACACCAGCCGGACCGGCTAGCTCGCCGCCAATTTGTCAATCACCGCGGCCAGCGAAACATCCTTCTCCGTCACCCCGCCGGCACTGTGGGTCGAGAGCGAAATCTCGACCTTGTTGTAGCTGTTGGACCAGTCGGGGTGATGGTCCCGCGCCTCTGCGGCGAGCGCTACCCGGGTCATGAAGCCAAACGCCTCGGAAAAGTTCTTGAACTTGAAACTCCGGCTGATCGCCGGCTTCGAGGCGTCGTGTGCCCAGAGCGGCAAGCCGACCAGGGCCGCCTCCACTTCCGACGTTGATAGGTTGCTCGCCATCAATCCTCTCCCTGAATTTCCTGCTCGCCCGCTGCCAACCTTAAAGCCCTGTTCATGGTTTTGGTCGATTCTAATTCGCTGGGGGCGACTGATGCCATCAATCTAAAGCCACGCTGGCTGCAGACTCGAGCCGGTTGAGTTCGGAATTGTGATGTTCACGCCTGCCCGTAAATCTATGCCGCCCATAGACTATGTATCGATCGTCCGCTCGGTCTACGAGAACCGGCGCGCGATGCTGCTGGGCGCACTAGTGTGCATTCTCGGCACCCTCGCCGGTGCGGTCAAGACAGGCTCGCCCATATTCTGGGCGCTTACAGCCGGCTTCGTGCTGCTGACCATCTATCGCTATGTCGATATGACCCTGTTCCAGCGGGTCGAAATCAGGCCCTCGGATATCGACACCGCGGCCCGCTGGGAGCTACGGGCTACCTATGGCGCGGCCGCCTGGGCCACGCTGGCAGGGCTCTGGTGCTTCTCCTGCTTCGCCGTAGTGCGCGACCCCTCCACCGAGATAATCGCCATGGTCGCGACCATCGGCTGCCTGGTAGGGATTGTGGCGCGCAATTTCGGCCTCGATCGCATGCTGACCATCCAACTCGGCATTGTCGCTGCTTTTGTTGCCATCGGCCTGCTGCTGCGCAACGACCCCTATCACTGGGTGCTCGCCGCATTCATGCTGCCCATGCTGGTGTCCTATCGGTTCCTCGCTGCCGATGTGCGGGCGATCCTACTCGCTGCCGTCCATGGCAGGGTTGAGGCCTCGCGCCTCGCCGACGAGCTGGATACCGCTCTCGACACGATGCAGCACGGCCTTTGCATGCTCGACAAGGACGGCACCATCGCCGTCGTCAATGAGCGCGTACTGGCCATCTTCGCCCAGCTGGCGCCTAGCGACTGGCAGGGAAAGCCGTTCCGCGATTTCATCGGGGCGGCCATGGCGAGCGGTACGCTTGCCCCCGATTGCGCTGAGGAATTGCTGCGCAGCAATGGCAAGCACGCCGCCAGCAAGGTGATGCTGCGTCTCGACAAGGAGCGGAATTACGAGGTCACGGTCAGTTCCGACTATGGCCGGACCGTTTTGCTGTTTGAGGACATCAGCGAGCGCGTCAAGGCGGCCGACCGGATCACCTTCATGGCGCGCTACGATGCGCTGACCGGCCTGCCCAACCGCGGCTACTTCACCGAACAGGTGGAAACCGACCTCGCGCGCTGGCACAACAGGCAGACCACGGAGATGGTCACGCTGATGATCATCGATGTCGATGATTTCAAGCATGTCAACGACACGCAGGGCCATCTGATCGGCGACCGGCTGCTGATCGAAGCGGCTGAACGGCTGCGGCAGGCGCTCGGCGACAGGAGCATCATCGCCCGGCTTGGCGGCGACGAATTCATCGTCTATCGCGCCGGCGCCCAGACGGATGAGCAGGTCATGGGCGATGCCCACACCGTGATGGCCGCGTTCAGGGCGCCGTTCGGGCTGATGGGCGAGCACCTGTCGATCAATGTCAGCATTGGCACCGTGACCTCGGGCATTCGGGACGATGATCTCAGCACACTGATGACCAAGGCCGATCTCGCGCTCTACAAGGCAAAGTCGCGGGGCAAGGCCCAGTATCAGATGTTCCGCGACGACATGGACGTCGATTATCGCTACCGGCAGCGCCTCAAGGCCGAGCTTCGCGAGGCCATTGCCGGCGGTGGGCTGAGCCTTGCCTATCAGCCTGTCATCGACATCAAGACCAAGAAGGTGGTGGGCTGCGAAGCGCTGGCGCGCTGGCATCACCCCGAACTCGGCACGATCCCGCCCTCGGTGTTCATCCCGATCGCCGAAGAGAGCGGGCTGGTGTCCGAGATCAGCCGCTGGGTGCTGGCGACCGCGACGGCCGAATGCCAGAACTGGCCCGAGAATGTGGGCGTGGCGGTCAATATCTCGGCCAAGGACCTGCGGGCGGGCGACGTGGCTCAGATGGTCAACACGGCGCTGGCCAGCTCCGGCCTGCCGCCGCACCGGCTAGAGATCGAAGTGACCGAAACGGCGGTGATCGAGGAGCGCGAGGCGGCGACCCTCATCTTCAAGACGCTCACCGCCCAGGGCATCGGCATCGCCCTCGACGATTTCGGCACCGGCTATTCCTCGCTCAGCTACCTGCAGGCGCTTCCCTTCACCAAGCTCAAGATCGACCGTAGCTTCGTGAGGGATATCGCCGACAGCCCGCGCTCGTTGAAACTGCTGTCCAATGTGGCGCAACTGGGCAAGGACATCGGCCTCACCATCACCGCCGAGGGCATCGAGACCGAGGAGCAACTGGCGCTGGTTGCCGCCCACACCAATATCGACCAGATCCAGGGTTATCTTTTCGGTGTACCGCTGCCGCGACGCGAGGTGTTCGAACTCATCGTCCGGCTTTCGAATGCCCCGCCCGAGTCTACCGCGGCGTCAAAACGCAAGCACGGTTAACCTCCTTAAGGCATTGATAGAGCAGGAACATTCTGGGGGCACCGCCTGAACCTTCCGACCTCCCACTGCGAGCGCATGACCCTTTCGCAAATTTCGACATTCACCTTTATAGCTAACGGAGTATTAACTCGGTCGGAAATGGTACGGTGAACACAAATGAGTGCGGCAATAGGCAACGATAACGGCCCTCCGTCGAGTTTTGCGACGACGCTTATCGATCTCATGGATAGGGTCGAGTATCGGCGGGTCACCGGGGATCGTCTCGATCCCGTATACCGGCTTCGCTATGAAGCTTATCGCCGGGAAGAATTCGTCCCAATCAACGCACAAGAAGTCGTTCGCGACGAATTCGACGATCTTCCAAATGCCTATTGCTATGGCGTCTACATCGACGGGCAGTTGGTGAGTTCCGTGCGCTTCCACCATTTGACGCGCGACTTCCGCAAATCGCTGACCTATTCGATTTTCCCCGACGTGTTGGATCCGCTGCTGGACCAGGGGAAGATTATCCTCGATCCCGGCCGCTTCACCGCCGATTACAACGCGAGCCTAAGCTTTCCGGCGCTGCCATTCCTGACGCTCAGGGTTGCAACCATGGCGGTGCAGCATTTTTCGGCCGACTACGTGCTCAACGCCGTCCGGTCTGAGCACGGCGCATTCTACAGGCGCGTGTTCCGCTCGTTCATCCTGGGCGAAGCACGTCATTATCACGGGCTGAGCTTTCCCATCGTGCTCTATGCCTGCAATATCTCGGAGATGTTTGCCGATCTGCTGCGGCGCTATCCCTTCTTCCGTTCGACGCCGGAGGAGCGGGAGATGATGTTCGATCGCAATGAGAACGTGAGGGCCATCCGGCCCAGTGTCAGGCTGGCGCAGCGCCTCGCCGAAATGCAGGCGGAGTTTGCGTGAGCGGCAACCGCCCGGAGGAAGGCCTCACTCGCTGAGCGAGGCCTCAGGCTCGGCGCAGGGACTTGCCCTGGCGAACGCCGGGCCGCGTCCGGCCTCAGCCCTTCAGCCGCGCGTTGCAGATGCTGTAATAGCCGCCGCCCTTCTGCAGCCACTTCAGTCCGCCCAGCGCGTTGTTCGCCTTGTCGAGGCGATACTGGTCGAGACAGGTGTGCATGCGCGCCCTGCTTGGCGTCTCGGCGCTGTATTTGGAGGAAATCGCGGTAGGGAACGGCACCCCGGGAGGCGCGGTCATCGGCTTGGCGGCAGTCGTCGCCCTAGGGACGGCGGCGGGGGCCGGCGCGGCGCTCGTGGCGGCCGACTGGGTGGCTGCATCGGCCGGCTTGGCGGGCAGCTGGCTCTCCGACGAGCCGCAATTGGCCTGCCGGAAGTCATTCCATTTCATGCCGTTGAGCGTTCCGGCGTCTTGCGCTGTCTTAAACTTGGCGCTGCATTCCTGCAATGTGAGAGCCTGAGCGGGTGACACCGGGCAGGCGGCGGCCAGGAGGATGCCCCCCAGCACGGCAATACGGGTCAACATTATCGATCTCCGGGCAAAGAATTGATGCTCTTTGCGAAGGCCCGATCGCCCGATAAGCGGCGTCCCTCGAAACCGTCGCTGCATGGGAGAGTGCGCCGGTCCGTTTGCGTACGCAAGCGGCTTGGCGATGGCGCCACCGAAAGGGCCGGTAAGATAGGGTTTGAACGGCCCGTCTGCGGCCTAGTGTCGCGGTCATTTTACCTTAAGTGACCAACTTGTAATGCAAACTCAATCTCTCCTCCACGTTTGCCATGCCATAAATGAGAGCTATTGCTTAGGCTCGACCCAGGTAACTTTTAGATCATGAAGCGCATAGTTTCTCTTGTTGTTCTCTTGGCACTGGCGGCGGGATTCTATCTCTACGCCTACCCTAGGTTGTCGGGAGGCGAGAGGGCCGACGCCCAGCAGGCGTCAACCGGTAACCGGCGTGGCGGCATGGCCATCAATGTGGTTTCCGCGGTAGCGCGGACTCAGACCGTTCCGATCACCAAGACGGACGTCGGCTATATCGAGGCCGTCAACACCGTCGTTCTGCGGTCGCAGGCGGACGGCGTCGTCGTTCAGCAGAATGTCCTGGAAGGGCAAAACGTCAAAACCGGCGACGTGCTGTTCAAGCTCGACGACAGCGCCATCCAGGCCACCGTGGCCAAGGATCAGGCGCAGATCGCCAAGGACCAGGCCGCGACCGACCTGGCTGAGGCCACCCTCACGCGGGATAAGAACCTGCTCAGCAACCAGGTTGTCCCGCAATCCACGATCGACGCCGATGTTGCTGCCTACAAGGGCGCCCAGGCGGCGGTTCAGGTCGACAACGCGCAGTTGAAGTCCGACCAGGTTGAGCTTTCGTATATGACCATCAAGGCCCCGATCACTGGGCGTGTTGGCACGATCAACACCTCAATCGGCAATGTGGTGCATGCCTCAGACACCTCCACCGGCGGCATGATGACCATCACCCAGATGTCGCCGCTGCGCGTCTCCTTCACCGTCGCCGAGAGCGAACTCGACGCCTTCCGGACGGCGCTTGCCGCCGACCAGAAGCTCTCGGTCGAGGTGCTTGCGCCGGGCGACAAGACGCCGCGGGCCACGGGCGTGCTTTCGTTCATCGATTCAAGCGTCGACTCTGCTTCGGGCACCATCGTGCTCAAGGCCGACGTCGACAACAGCGCCGGCAAGTTGTGGCCGGGCCAGTATGTGAGCGCGGTGACCCAGTTGGGTGCCTACAAGGATGCGACCACCGTTCCGCTGGTCGCTGTGCAAGAGAGCAGCGACGGCGCGTACTTGTTCGCCATCGGCAAGGATGAAAAGGTCAAGAAAGTGCCGGTCGCCGTGGTTGCGAGCGTCGGCGACACCGCGGTGATCGGCAACGAGCTAAAGCCCGGCGATCACGTGGTCACGGAGGGACAATTGCAACTTTCGGACGGCTCGCTGGTGCGCGAGACGATCGAGGGGCAGACGAGCGGTTCGACCCAAGGGGGGAATGGGGGCAGTTCAACCAACGCCGCAAGCGCGGCGCCCGCCAGCAATACCTGAGGACGTCGCATCATGAACTTATCCGCGGTCTTTATTCGCCGACCGGTCGCCACCATCCTCATCGCCGTTGCGATGGTTGCCGCCGGCGCCTTTGCCTACAAGCTGCTGCCGGTGGCGGCGCTCCCGAACGTCGACTTTCCGGTGATCTCAGTCTCGGCCTCGCTGCCGGGCGCCTCCCCCGACACCATGGCAACGTCCGTTGCGTTGCCGCTGATCAAGCAGTTCTCGACCATTCCGGCCATCGACACGATGACGGCCAAGAGCTCGCAGGGCTCGACCTCGATCGTTATCCAGTTCGATCTCAACCGTGATATCGACCAGGCGGCAGCCGACGTCGAGGCTGCCATCGCCCGCACGCTCAAGGCGTTGCCGACGAACATGACGACCCCGCCGAGCTTCCGCAAGAGCAACCCGGCCGACGCGCCGATCATGCTGCTGGCGCTGCAGAGCGATTCCCAGTCGCTGACGCAGCTCGACGGCTACGGCGAAGACGTGATCTCGCCGGCGCTGTCGACCGTCAACGGCGTGGGCGAGGTACAGGTGTTCGGCGCGCAGGACTACGCCGTGCGTGTCGACGCCGATCCCAACGCCCTGATCGCGCGTGGCATCGGGCTCGACCAGCTGACCACGGCGGTAGGGTCGCAGAACTCGATCGCCCCCGTTGGCACCATCTCGAACAACAGCCAGCAAATGGCGATCCAGGCCAACACGCAGCCGAGCAATGCGGCCCAGTTCAGCAATCTGATCATCGCCGCCCCGAACGGCAAACCGGTTCGCCTTGGCGACGTGGCCACTGTCAAGGATTCGGTCGCCAATACGCAGACCGCGTCCTGGTATGACGGCAAGCGCGCAATCGTTTTGGCCGTGTTCCTCCAGCCGGGCGCCAACACGATGGATGTCGCTACGGCCGTCAAGAACATGCTGCCCAAGTTCCGGCAAGACCTTGGCCCGGCCGCCAAGCTGAGCATCCTCAACGACCGGTCGACTTCGATCTCTGAAGCCGTCAGCGACGTCGAGTTCACGCTGCTCTTGACCGTCGGCCTCGTCGTCCTGGTGATCTTCGTCTTCCTGCGCCGCATTTCCGCGACGCTGATCCCGACCCTCGCTGTGCCGACCTCGATCGTGGTCACCTTCGGCGTCATGTACCTGCTGGGCTTTTCGATCGACAATATCTCCCTGCTCGGCCTGACGCTGGCCGTGGGCCTCGTGGTCGACGATGCCATCGTGATGCTGGAGAACATCGTCCGACATATCGAGGAGGGCATGAAGCCGATGGAGGCGGCCCTGCAGGGCAGCCGCGAAATCGGGTTCACCATCATCTCGATCACCGCGTCCCTCGTCGCCGTGTTCCTGCCGGTGCTGATGATGGGCGGCGTGGTGGGCGAGATCTTCAACGAATTCGCCGTGGTGGTGACGATCGCCATTATTGCCTCGTCGGTGATTTCGCTGACTCTGACCCCGATGCTGTGCGCCCGCCTGCCGGCCCACAACCCCGAGGAGGAGCACAACAAGAGAAAGCCGTTGTTCGAACGGTTCTTTGATTGGGTGCTGAGCGGCTACGCCTTTGCGCTCGACCTCTGCCTCAAGGCAAAGCCGGTCGTGATTCTGGTCTTCCTTGCCTCTGTGGTTGGGACCGTGTTCATGTTCCAGAACATCAACAAGGGCTTCCTGCCGATCGAAGACATCGGCCAGTTGCAGATCTCCAGCCAGGCCCGGGAGGACATCTCCTTCCCGGCAATGGTGAAGCTGCAGCAGCAGGTGGCGGCGATTGTGAGTAAGGAGCCGTTCGTCGACCACGTGATGTCGTCGGTGGGCGGCGGCTTCGGCTCGTCGGGCCTCAATTCGGGCAGCTTGTATGTGCAGCTCAAGCCGAAGGACCAGCGCGTCAATCTTGATACGCTGCTGACCACGCTGCGCCGCGACATGAACAAGGTGCCGGGCATCTCCAGTGTCGCCATCCCCATCCAGGATCTGCGGCTGGGCGGCCGCTCGTCCCGCGCCGCCTATCAATACACGGTGCAGGCGATCGACCGCGACACGCTCTATCAGTGGGCGCCCAAGATCCAGGCAGCGATGGCCGCTGACACCGCCCACTTTGCCGACGTCTCCACCGACCTCGAGGACAACGCGCTGCAGGCGACGCTGGTCGTGGACCAGGACAAGGCATCGCTCCTCGGCATCACCGCGGCGCAGTTGCGCAATTCGCTCTACTATGGCTTTGGCACCAACCAGGCTTCGACGATCTTTGGCACGGCCGACAGCTATGAGGTGATCGTCGAGCTTGATCCCAACATTCCGTGGACGCCCGAGCGGCTCGACCAGATCCAGGTCAAATCGACCAGCGGCGCCCTGGTACCCCTCTCGGCCTTCGTAACAGTCAAGCGGACCAACGGCCTGCTGTCGATCTCTCAACAGGGCCAGTTGCCCGCGGTGACGCTGTCGTTCAACCTGCCGCCCAACGTTTCCCTGGGCACAGCAGTCGACCAGCTCGACCTCATCAAGCAGCAGATCCACGTACCTTCGACGATCCAAACCACCCTTGGCGGCACCGCACAGGTGTTCCAGCAGGCGATGGGCAACATGGGACTGCTGCTCGCCGCGGCTATCCTGACAATCTATATCGTGCTCGGCATCCTCTATGAGAGCTTCATCCACCCGCTGACCATTCTCACCGGCCTGCCGGCCGCAGCGATGGGGGCGCTGCTCTCGCTCGACCTCTTCCACATGGATCTCACCGTGATCGCCATCATCGGTATCCTGATGCTGATCGGCCTCGTGAAGAAGAACGCGATCATGATGATCGACTTCGCGCTGCAGCGACAAGCGGCCGGCGCTCCGCCCCTGGAAGCGATCCGGGACGCCTGCCTCACCCGCTTCCGCCCGATCATGATGACGACGCTTGCCGCCGTCATGGGGACGCTGCCGATCGCCATGGGCACCGGCGCCGCCGCCGAGCTGCGCCAGCCGCTCGGTATCGTGGTGGTGGGCGGCCTGCTCGTGTCGCAGTTGCTCACGCTGTTCATCACCCCGGTGATCTTCCTCTACATGGAAGCGTTCCAGCGGGCACTAGGGCGGTTCGGCGCCTGGGTAATGGGGTCGTCGCGCCGCAAGCAGGCCCACGAGCCCGGGCTTGCCGGCGGCGAGTTCGGCGCCCCCGCCGAATAAGACGGACGGCATCGTCAAGTTTTCGGGGCCCGGCATTGCCGGGCCCTTTTCTTTGGCCGCACAACCGAAAGTCTCGGAAGGTACAGTGCCCCGCGTTGACAGTAATATTACGTTCATCTTAGAACTGTTGCAGGGTCGGACTCACGAGGAAGAGTTCAGTCGCCGATCAGCACAGAGTTCGCGAAAAACAGCCGAAAAACGGTCACGCGGACTCGCAAGGGAGGAACACAATGAACTTGGTTATGAAGGCCGGGCTCGGCCTGATTACGCTCGCCTTATTGGCTGGAACGGCCGTGGCGGCGCCAAAGACCAATCTGCTCAGCCAGTGGGCCTCGGGCTCCGACGGCGCCGCGATTGCCAAGCTCGGCGACATGTTCACCAAGGCGGGCGGGGAGTGGCAGACCACTTCCATTGCCGGCCACACGGCGGATGCGCTCGCCAAGCTGCGCTCCGACGTGGTCGCCGGCAATCCGCCCCCCGCCGTCCAGCTCAAAGGGCCGGAGATCAAGGAATGGAACAATACAGGCGGCATGGACAGTCTCGATGACCTCGCCAGCAAGGAAGGGTGGGACAAGGTTGTCGCGCCGCAGCTGCTGCCGGTCATGAAGCCCGACGGGCACTGGGTCGCAGTGCCGATGAACATCCACCGGATCAATTGGTTCTGGGGCAGCGTCAAGGGGATGAAGACGGCCGGCATCACGGCGTTCCCCAAGACCTGGAAAGAGTTCAACGAGGACTGCGACAAGGCCGTGGCCGCCGGAATCATCTGTCTCGCCCATGCCAGCTTCAACTGGACGGACGGCATCGTGTTCGAAGACATGGTCTACGGCATGAACGCGGCTCTCTACCAGAAGGCGTTCGTCGAGGGCGACACGGACGCCATGAAGAGCCAGGACATGGTCGATGCGTTCAAGGAAATGCGGCTGATCCAGTCCAAATACATGGATCCTGGCATTGCCGGCCGCGACACCGATACCGCCAACCAGATGATGGCCAGCGGCAAGGCCGCCTTCTACATCATGGGCGACTGGAATATCGGCTATCTCACCGCCGCCGGGTTCAAATACGGCACCGATTATACCTGCGCCCCGACGCCGAGCGACAACGGCAAGCCGGGCTTCATCCTCAATGCCGATTCCGTCGCCTTCTTCAAGCAAAGCGATCCCGATTACGAGGCCGGCTCGCAATTGCTGGCGCACCTGATCATGAGCCCCAACTTCCAGTACATCTTCAACCAGGCCAAGGGATCGATCCCGGCCCGCACGGATGTCGACATCTCCAAGGGCTTCAACCCCTGCCAGGTCGAATCGCAGAAGGACCTCCAGGCCTCGATCGCGGCCGGCACGCTGGTCAATTCGATGTCGCAGAACATGACGATCCTGCAAAAATATCGCGGCGCCGTGCTGGATGTGGTCACGAAATTCGTCAACACGCCCGACATGGCGCCGGAAGACGCGGCGCAGCAGATGTCGGATGGGGTTCTCGCCCAGCAGTAGTCCTCCCCGGGGCTGTCCGCGTCGCGGACAGGCCCTTCCGGTTCTTGCGAAGGTGAACTCAGATGTCGTCGTTGGCCGAGCCTCGGGTGCTGCGGGTAGGTGACCGTTCATGGCGGGAGAAGTTGGGTGGAACGGTTCCGCTGCTCGTCCTGCTGCCGTCGATCCTCGCAACGCTCCTCTATGTCTTCATCTTCACGCTCTGGTCGATTTACATCTCGCTGTCGAACTCGACCCTGCTGCCCAGCTATCAATTCCTGGGCTTCAAGAACTATGTCGACCTGTGGAGCAGCACCCGCTGGATCGTCGCCTACCAGAACCTCTTCATCTACAGCGCCATCTACGTCGTGGGTGCCGGGGCTATCGGGCTGCTGCTCGCGATCTTCATCGACCAGCGCATCCGGAACGAGGCGGTGTTCCGCACCATTTTCCTCTACCCGCTGGCGGTTTCCTTCGTTGTTACCGGCACCGTATGGGGCTGGCTCTACTCGCCCGATGTCGGCATCCAGTACCTGGTGCGCATGCTCGGCTGGACGAACTTCAATTTCGCCCTCGCCACGCATAGCCAGACGGCGCTGCTCGCCATCATGATCACGGGCGTCTGGCAGTCTTCGGGCTTCGCCATGGCGCTGTTCCTGGCCGGGCTTCGGGCTGTCGATCCCGACATCATCAAGGCGGCGCAGATCGACGGCGCCTCGAGCTTCAGGACCTATACGCGGGTGATCCTCCCCACCATTGCGCCAATCTTCGTGGCGGTGCTGGTGATTTTGCTCCAGTTCGCCATCAAGACCTTTGACCTCGCCTTGGCGTTGACCCATGGCGGGCCGGGTATCTCGACGACGTTTCCCGCCCTCGTCGTCTATGACTTGATGTTCGATCGTGGCCAGATCGGGCAGGGCACCGCCGCCGCGATGATGATCCTGCTGGCGCTCGCGGCCGTCCTCATCCCCTATTCGCTCTATCTGGTATGGCGCCGGCGGAGAATCTCCCATGGCTGAAGCAACACTACCGTCAACCCGGGCCCTCGATCCGGAAGCCACCGCTGCTCGCCGCCGCTATGTTGCGGGCCGGGTGCTCGTCTATGGCGTCCTTTCGGTCTTTGCCCTGCTCTACGCGATCCCCCTCCTGGTGGTCGTCTTCAACTCGTTCCGCGATCTTCCCGAGATCGCCCACAACGGCCTCATCAACTTTCCCCACAGCTTCTCGTGGGACGCCTGGGGGCAGGCCTGGAGCAGTTATTGCGTGGGCGGGGGCTGTAATGGCATCCGGCAGAACTTCATCAATTCCGTCGAGCTGACGATCCCCGCAACCATCATCTCGACCGCCATCGGTGCGCTGAACGGCTATGTGCTGTCCAAGTGGAAGTTCCCCGGCTCGGAGATCGTCTTCACCTGCATGCTGCTGGGCGTATTCATGCCCGGCCAGGTGGCGCTGATGCCCTGGGCCTTCATCCTGGGAAAGCTCCACCTTTCCAATTCGATCGCCGGGCTCATCCTCATCCATTGTGTGCAGGGCATCAGTTTTACGACGCTGTTCTGCCGGAATTTTTACGTCAACATTCCCGACGACCTGATCAAGGCGGCCCGGATCGACGGGGCAGGCTTCTGGCGCATTTTCTGGCGGATCATCCTGCCGTTGAGTCCGCCGATCCTGATCGTCACCGTCATCTGGCAGTTCACCGGCATATGGAACGAGTTCCTCTACGGGGTGATCTTCACCTCGGGTAGCCAACAACCCATCACCGCGGCCTTGGTCGCGCTCGGGACCGGCGGCGTCAACGTCCGTGTCTACAACGTCTCGAGCGCCGCAGTGCTGATCGGCGCCCTTCCGCCGCTGCTCGTCTATTTCCTGGGCGGCAAGTATTTCGTCCGCGGCCTCACCCAGGGCGCGATCAAATGAGGCAAGCATGGCTTCCCTGAGCGTTCACAACCTCTACAAGAATTTTGGGCTCGTCGAGGTGCTGAAGGGCATCGATCTTGAGGCGAGGCAGGGTGAATTCATCGCCCTGGTCGGCCCGTCTGGCTGCGGCAAGTCGACACTCCTCGCAATGATTGCGGGGCTGGAAACGGTCACCACGGGCGAGATCTGGATCGGCGACCGCATGGTGAATTCGGTGCCACCCAAGGATCGCGACATCGCCATGGTATTCCAATCCTACGCGCTCTATCCCACCATGACGGTGAAGCAGAACATGCTGTTCGGCATGGAGGCGCGCGGCGTGCCCAAGCCGCAGCAGGAGGAGGCGATCAGGCGGGTCGCCAATTTGCTGCAGATCGAGATGCTGCTCAAGCGCAAGCCGGGGCAGCTTTCGGGCGGGCAGCGGCAGCGCGTCGCCATGGGCAGGGCGTTGGTGCGCGACCCGCAACTCTTCCTCTTCGACGAGCCGCTCTCCAATCTCGACGCCAAGCTCCGGGTCGAGATGCGGACCGAAATCAAAAAGCTGCACAACCGCGTCGGCAAGACCACCATCTACGTCACCCACGATCAGGTGGAGGCGATGACGCTCGCCTCCCGCATCGCGGTGATGCATCAGGGACAGGTGCAGCAATTCGACGAGCCTCAGGCGGTCTATGACCGGCCCGCCAACATGTTCGTGGCCGGCTTCATGGGGTCGCCGTCAATGAATTTCATCCCAGCACAACTAGTCGAGGATGGCGGTACGACAGCGGTGACAGTGCGCGCGGCGGCCGGCGGCACCGCAAAACTGGCGCTTCACAACGGCGCGGGATCGCGAGCGGCGGGGAAGGATGTAATCCTCGGCGTGCGGCCCGAGCATCTCTTCCGCTATCATTCCGACCTCAAGGCTCAAAAGCCCGGGCTTGCCACGCTCAGCGCGCCGGTGGAGCTGGTCGAGCCCACCGGGGCCGAGACCATGGCCGTGATGCGGGTGGGCGATATCGAAATCGTCGGTCGCTTCGATCCCGACGGGGCGCCGCGCATGGGGGAGAACATCACCCTGGGCGTCGACATGGCCCATGCCTGCCTGTTCGAACCCACCACGCAAAGGCTGATCTAGGGCGCCAACTTGGGATCGGATCATGCGTTCACTCGCGGCGTCATTCCCGCGAAAGCGGGAATCCAGTTCCGGGCAAAGCCGCAACGTTCGAAGCTCCTTCGTAAAAGATGGATTCCCGCGTTCGCGGGAATGACGCCGGGTTGGACGGAGGCCCAACCTCAACACCTAAACTCAGGACTTTTCCAAGCATGACATTTGCCACATATCCCAGCCTTGCCGATCGCGTCGTGCTGGTCACCGGGGGCGCCTCGGGGATCGGTGCCGATATCGTCCGCGCCTTCGCCGGGCAGGGCGCCAAGGTCGCTTTCCTCGATATCCTCGACGGCGAAGGCAAAGCGTTGGTCGAAGAGCTGCGCCGCGCGCCACACCGGCCGCTCTATCTTCGCTGCGACCTCACCGAAATCGGCGCCCTCAAGGCCGCGGTCGGGCAGGTCCGCGACCGGCTCGGGCCCGTGGCGGTGCTGGTCAACAATGCGGCCAATGACGATCGCAAGCCGATCGATGACATCACGGTCGAGTACTGGGACAATTCCCAGGCCATCAATTTGAGGCCGCAATTCTTCGCTGCGCAGGCGGTGCGCCCGCACATGAAGGAGCTCGGCCATGGCTCCATCATCAATTTTTCGTCCATCGCCTGGCGCGGCGGCGCCGACAACATGATCGCCTATGCCACCGCCAAGGCAGCAATCGGCGGCCTGACACGGGCGCTTGCCCGCGGTTTCGGGAGCGATAACATAAGGGTCAACGCCATCGAGCCGGGGGCGGTGATCACGGAAAAGCAGAAGCGGCTCTGGTATCCCGACCCCACGCAGATCGAGGCGATGGTGTCGCGCCAGGCGATCAAAAACGTGCTGCTGGGGGAGGAGATCGCCCGCGCGGTGCTCTTCCTTGCGGCCGACGACAGCCGCATGATCACCAAGCAATCCATCACCGTCGACGCCGGCTTGCGCTAGGAGGATTTCATGGCTTCCATTCTGAGGACCGGGCTCAATCCCTACGGACTCACCTACTATCTCGGCATCCAGGCGGCCGGGACCCCGCGCGCCAACCCCAAGGCGGTAGGGCTCGAAGGCTACATCGCGCTGGCGGTGGAACTCGGGGCCAAGACGCTGGAGCTCTGGGAGGGCTGGACCGGCAGGATGAGCGATAACGACCTCGATACGCTCGGCGCGCGCCTCAGGGCCCACGGTATGGAGCCGATCGGCAGTGCGGGCCTGCAGACCGCCGACTTCGCCAATTCCATCCGCATCGCCAACGGCGTCGGCGCGAAAATCATCCGCTTTGCCCTGACCCCTATCCTTTGCGGCGATCGCAACGCCGCTGGCCAACGCTGGCATGATCTGGTCGACAGCACCTGGGAAAAGCTTGCCGTGCTGGCGCCGATGGCGGCCGAGCATGACATCACCATCGCCATTGAAAACCACCAGGATTTCACCAGCAAGGAGTTGGTCAATTTCTGCGAGGAATCGGGGCCTAATGTCGGCATCGTCTTCGACACGGCCAACACTTTTCCGGTCGCCCAGGCGCCGCTCGATTTCACCCGCACCATTGCCCCCCATGTGCGCTACCTCCACCTCAAGGATTATCGCGCGCAATGGACCGATGAGGGGCTGCGGCTGGTGCGCTGCGCCAGCGGCGACGGCGCGGTGCCGTTCCGCGAGATTGTCGAAATTCTCGCAAAACATCACGCTTCATTGCCGGCCGCGATCGAGATCGGGGCGCTCGAGGCGCGGCATGTGCGCCTGTTCACGCCCGATTGGTGGCACGGCTATGCGCCAAAGGATGCCACCGAGCTGGCAGCCTGCCTTTTGGCGGCGCGTCGCAATCGCCTGCCCGACGACGCCGATTACCGGACGCCCTGGGAGAGGGGCGAGGACGGGGAAGCGCTGACGAGCTTCGAGCTCGGGCAGGTCCGCAAAAGTGCGGAAAATCTCAAGACACTTGGTCTGATGTAAGGGGACGGAATGGAAGAGGAACTCAAGGGCAAGACGGCGTTCGTCACGGGGTCGGGCCGGGGGCTCGGCAGCTTCATGGCGCGGCGCCTGGCGCAGATGGGCGCGAACGTCATCGTCCACGATTTGAGCTGGGAGGAAACGGCCAAGTATGGCGAGGCCAGCAATCTCGGCGAGATGATCAAGGAGATCTCGGCGTTCGGCGTGCGCTCCATGGGGGTTGTCGGCAATATCGGCGACAAGGCCGCCATCGCGCGGATGAAGGCGGAGATCGACGGAAAATTCGGCGAGGTCGACATTCTCGTCAACTGCGCCGGGGGTGATATCGGCGCCTCGGGCGGCAAGCCGGTGCCCAACGACCTGCTCGGCATTGCCTATGAGGATATCGTCGCGCTGACCAACAACAATCTCATCGGCACCATGTTGATGTGCCAGGCCTTCGTGAACCCGATGCGGGCGCGAGGGCACGGGGTGGTCGTCAATATCGGCTCGACGGCGGCGCATGTGGGAGTGGGGAACGGCTCCATTTATGCCGTGCTCAAGGCGGGCGTCGTTCACTACACGCGCTGCCTCGCCCAGGAGGTGCGCGAGGACGGCGTTCGGGTCAATTGCGTCAGCCCCGGCCCGGCCAAGACGGCCCGCTTCCAGGCGACCCGCGTGGTGGATCCGGTGAAGATGGATTCCTCCGGCAAATCCTTCGACCGCTATGCCGAGCCGGACGAGATCGCCGACGCAGTGGCCTTCCTCTGCAGCCCGCGCGCAAAATTCGTGCATGGACAGGTCTTGCGGGTAGATGGCGGCAGTTTGCTGTTCACCAGCTGAGGGGTTTTGCGACCAGTGAGGGGACCGGAGTGTTGGGCGCCCTCCGCGCCCCGCGCCGGCTGCATGCCGGGAGAGGCCGGCATGAGCGCGTTCAGCGACTTCCGTGCCTGCCGAGAGTCATCAAGATGGACCTCGGCGTTTGCCGGGGTGACGCGGTGAGTGGGGCACGGTCAGCGCGGGGACCCAGTATGCTGGGATTTCGGTGTAAGCCGGAATGACTTCGAGACTTGGCGACTTTAGCTTGGCTGGACCAACAGGCGTGCCCACATCTGGAAAGTTGAGCGCCGACTCGCAGAGGAGCCAAGTATGCCTGCCAAAAAACCCGCCCTCGAAAATGTTCTCGAGCGGGGCCTCTTCGCATCGCGATGGTTGATGGCCCCGTTTTATGTGGGGTTGGTGGTGGCATTGGCGGCGCTGGCGGTGATCTTCTTTCAAGAGATGCTGCACGATTTGCCGTTGCTGTTCATGCCCGGCGCCACGCCCGAGGATGCGATCCTCATGGCGCTGTCGCTGATCGACCTGTCGCTGGCCGGCAATTTGCTGCTGATCGTCATCTTTTCCGGCTACGAGAATTTCGTCTCCCGCATCGATGTCAGCGACCACGAGGACAGGCCCGACTGGATGGGCACCGTCGATTTCTCCGGTCTCAAGATGCGGCTCATCGCCTCGATCGTGGCCATCAGCGCCATCGCGCTGCTCAAGGCGTTCATGAAAACGGCCGAGCCAGAGACGGTAATCGACCCGGCCGCGCAGACCCGCCTTTTATGGCTGGTGGCGATCCACCTCACCTTCGTGGCCTCGGGCGTGCTGCTGGCGGTCATGGACTACATTGCCGGCAAGGCAGGCAAGCACTGACGCTCGGGCTACTCGTCCGTTGCCTCGGAGTCCTCGGGCATCCGGTCGAGATATTCCTCGATCTGGTCGAGGGTGGCGCTATAGGGCTGCGGCCGGTCGCCCAGGATCGGCCGCCTGCTCTCGTCATCGTTGAGCATGTAGCCGCTGCCGGGAAGTTTGGGGTTCGGCCTCTCGGTCGCCAGAAGCGCGAGCCCGCGGCGACCCGCCAGCCGGCGCAAGCGGCGCAGCCGCGCAACCTCGGTCCCAGCTCGACTGCTCACGAACGAATGCACCCTTAATTGAATTGTGGTGCCGCTTAGGTGACTCGAACACCTGACCCCATCATTACGAATGATGTGCTCTACCAACTGAGCTAAAGCGGCGCCGGCGCGAGGCATTGACCCAGCGCGGAAGATGTCGGGTCTTTAGCCGATTGCGGGGCGGGCGCGCAAGCGGTGTTTAGCGTCCGCCAACAGGAAGAAGGTTTCGACGTGAGGTGCATCCCGCCTCAGGGTTGCGGCGCCGGCAGCGGGCGGCTTGGCGCGGCTGCCGTTCCCTCAGTCGTCGCCTGATCGCCAAGGCGCGACGTCGAAGCGCTGACCGGTACCTTCCATTCGAACGCATCGAGCCTGCCGGTGATCGGGGAGGTCGGCTCCCATTCGCCGGAGGTAATGCCGTCGGCGGTCCAGGTCGGGTCGCGCGGGGCGCGCACGGCCCGGCCGAGCCATTCGCGGGCCTTGCCCTGGTCGGCGTTCTGGCCCTCCTCGATCTCGGCCATCAGCATGGCGACACCCTGGGTGGGCTCGTTGGCGACGAAATCATCGAGCGCGGCCCGCGCCGTTTTCCACTCATAGGCGTCGATCGCGGCGCGGGCGAGAACAATGGCGCTGGCCCGATCGGACGGCGGTGTATCGATCAGCTCGCGCACCCGCTTCAGCCGATCGACGGCCGAGGCGCCCGGCTGGCTGTTGGCATAAAGCGTCGCCACATCCGGATGGCGGGTGCTGCGATAGACCCGGCGCAAGAGATTCATGGCGCGGCGCACCTCGCCGCGATTCGCCACGATCCGCGCGGCGATCAGCGCCGCAGGAACGAAATCGGGCTGGAGTTTCAGCGCGGCCAGCGCATGAGCGAGCGCAGCCGAGGGATCGGTCGGCTCAAGTTCGCGGGCAAAGGCGGTTTCGAGCACCGCCTGCCGGTGCTTCTTTTTCGCCCGCGCCTCGCGGCCGGCGACGGGCGCGCTGGCGGTCATCGCGATGGCCTCGGCCCAGGCGCCCTTGCGAACGAGGTCGTCGAACACGGCATCGGCCGCCCAGGCGGTGTTCGGTTGCAGGCTTGCGGCCTTGCGGGCAAAGGTCAGCGCGGCCGCATGGCGCCCCTGCGCCCGGGCCTGCTCATGCAGGCCGGATAGTGCGGCCATGGCCGTTCGGGGATTGCCGATCAGCGCGCGATAATGCTCGCGAGCGGCGGCCGTGTCGCCAAGCGCCAGATGCGCCCGCGCCTCCAGCAATTGCGCCGCGGCATTGGCCGAAAGATGCTGGCGCGCCTCGCGGGCCAGGTCGCGGGCGAGGCCGGGTTCGCCGGCGTGCAAGGCGATTACCGCGTCGGACAGCGCGGTGATACCGCGCTCGCGCCGCCGGTCACGTCCGCGCCGGGCAAAAAAGCGGGGCATCATCAGGATGCGGCGGATGATCGCCCAGACGGCAATGATGAGGACGACCAGTCCCAGCAACACGGCGATGGCCAGGCCAAGCCGCGGCTGCGCGATGAAGCCGGCGACCTCGATCGTCATCGTGCCCGGCAGGCTGATCAGCCAAGCGATCAGGGCGGTGACGGCGAGGCTGGAGATAATCCAGAGGGCAAGCCGGATCACTGCTGCACTCCCGCGGCCGGCGCGAGCGCGGTCTGACGGAGATTGGCGAGGAAAGCGTCCGCATCGGCCAGCGTCTTGATCTTGGCGCCGAGATCGCCCGCCGCCTGTTGCATGGGCTGCGGCAATTGGTCGAAGAGTTTTGCGGCACCTGCAAAATCGTGGCGGCTGACGGCCTCCTGCAACTGCGAAGCCAGGGCCTCGGGGCTATCGCCCGTCAGCGCGCCCTGCGGCCGGAGCGCCAGCATGCGCTTCACCCAGTCGCTCGCCTGTCCCTGCCAGCTGGAATCGGTTCCCGCCGGCCGGGCGCTGAGCATGTCGGGCATGGCGGCATCGAGCTGCCGGGCTAGGTCGTCCGGCGCCGGCATGCCGCTAGTGGCGGCGGCGGAGACCGAGGCCGGTGCATGCGCCTCAGGCACCGCGGCAGTGAGGTTGCCGAGGTCCGTGGCATAGGGCCGGCCGGCGGCAAAATCCGATTCCAGCGCCGAAATCAGCAGCGGCAGCTGCATCGCCGAGGCGATGGCCTTGGGGCTCGGTGCCCGCGCCGCCTGGTCGATGGCGGATTTGGCGCTGGCGAATTCGCTGTTGAGATTGGCAATCGTGTTGTCGGTGGCGGTCGCGTGCGAATCGAGGGCGGCGACCTTGTTGGAGAGGTCGGTGAGGCTGCGCTGCGCGGTGGCCAGATTGGCGGCAATCGCGCCCGCATCGGCCGAAGAGGCGCCCGACGCCACCGCATCGAGCCGCGACGACAGAGTTTTGATCTGGGCTTCCAGCGGCGAAAGGTCGACCGCGGGCGGCTTTGCCGCCTGAAGGCCCGCAACGCTTTGCTGGAGTTTTGTCAGCCCATCGGCGGAGGCGGCGAGCTTGCCGTCGACATCGCCCTCAAGGCTGGTGAGGCGGCCAGTGAGGTCCGCTACAGCCTTGGCATTGGAGGCGTCGGACGCTTCGGCTTGCGCCAGCCGGTCCTGCAACTGGGCGATGCGTAGCTCGGTATCGGTCTTGGGCGACGGCCAGAAGCCGGCGTTCGCTATCGCGTAGGTGACGCCGATGGCAATGATCGCGCCGCCGATCGCGCCGACTGCCATTGGGCCGCCCCCCGGGGCCTTTCTGGGCATGGGCTTGTCGGTAGGCGATTTCAGCTGACCGGCGGGTTTTTCACCCTTGGTGTCCGTGCTCTTGGGATCCGCAGTCTTTGAATTGTCGGGTTTTTCCCCGGCCAAGGCCGAATCCCCCCGCTTGTCGGCCGGTTGGGCGACACCCTCGGCTGCGGCCTTCGGCGGCTCGATCGCCGGATTGGTGCCGGGCGCGGCAGGAGCTCCGGGGCGCTCTGGACCTTGTGGCACGGCCGCGATAGCCGCCTCCGGCGGGGCTCCGGGCTTCGCCGGCTCGGCCGGGCGGGCGGTCAGATCGATGACCGGGGGTTTAACAGGCCCGGACTTACGGTCAGCCATCAATCGGTTCCTTGCTACGGGATCTGCATCATGACGCGTTTTGGTCGCGGGCAAAAGACAGCGCCAGCGCCATCATGGCCTCCTCACTCGGCTGGTCGGCGAGGCCGATGCGCACGAAGCGGGCCGCAACCAGCGGCGCGGCGGTGCCTTCGGAGAGGCACAGCATGCCGAGGCGCGTCCTTGCCTCGCGGCCGAGATGGTTCTCTGTCAGCCCGACAAAGATTTCGGCCGTACGGCGCGAATAGAACAGGGCCGCAGCGAGACGCCCGGCCGACAGCTCGTCAATGATCTCGGGGGCAAGGCTCTGGGCGGCGCGCATTTCATAAACTTTGCTTGTGACCACCATGATGCCGAAAGGGGCCAATTCCTTGGCAAGATCACCCGATTGATGCCGCGCCGCCGGATAGAAGATGGGCCCGGTGTCGCCTGCCGCGGCAATCGCCTTGACGAGGTGCGCCAGCGTGCCGCCCCCGGTAACCACGTCAGCAAAGCCATAGGCCCGCGCGGCCGCCGCCGTCTTGTCGCCGACGGCAAAGACCTTCAGCCCGAGAAACGGTGCGAGGGCCTGGCGCTCGGCGAGCATGCGCAGGGCGTTGGTGCTGGTGAGCGCCAGGCCCGCAAAGCCATTCGGAACCGGCAGGCTGGTGTGCAGCGGGACACATTCGAGGAGCGGCGCCGCGATCCCCTCGATGCCGATCGCCCCGAGCCGGCCGATGGTGTCGGCAGCATCGATCAGGGCGCGCGTCACCAGCATCCGGGGCATTTCAGCCGGCAAACAGCTTCAGGAATTCGGGCCCGGCGGTCTTGAGCAGCCTTTCCCCCAATTCGGTGCCGAGCCGTTCAGCATCGGCCGGCACAGCCGAAAGTTCGTCGGTAAAACACTGTGTGCCGTCCGGCGAAAGAATTTGGCCCGTCAGCTCGAGCCGGCCGCTGTTCGCCACCGAATAGGCCCCGATCGGGGTGCGGCAGGAGCCATCGAGCTTGCGCAAGAAGGCCCGCTCGGCGGTAATGGCGGCGGCGGTCGACGCGTGGTTGAGGGGAGCGACGAGCTCCAGCATGCGCGTCTCGCCCTCGCGGATTTCGATGCCGATGGCACCCTGCGCCGGGGCGGTCGGGAATTTCTTGGGGTCTAGGAAGGCCGTGATCTTTTCCTGCCGGCCGAGCCGGTTGAGGCCTGCGGTAGCGAGCAGCGTTGCGTCGGCAACGCCGCGGGCTAGCTTTTCGAGGCGCGTATCGACATTGCCGCGGAACGGCACGATTTCGAGATCTGGCCGAAACCGGCGCATCTGCGCGGCGCGGCGGAGCGAGGATGTGCCGAGCCGGGCGCCCTGCGGCAGGGCCTCGATCGAGGCGGCTGTTAGCGACACGAAGGCATCGCGCACGTCTTCCCGCTCGAGGAACGCCGCAAGCATCAGCCCCTCGGGCAGCACCGAGGCGACATCCTTGGAGGAGTGCACCCCGAGATCGATGGCGCCCGAAAGCAGCGCCTGCTCGATTTCCTTGGTGAACATGCCCTTGCCGCCCAGGTCGGACAGCGGCCGATCCTGCACCCGGTCGCCGCCGGTCGAGATCGCCACGATCTCGATGTCGTCGGCAGCGACGCCATGGGCTTGGGCCAGTCTTGCGCGCACCAGTTCGGCCTGTACCAGCGCCAGCGGCGAACCGCGAGTGCCGATACGGGCGAAGGGGCTTGTCTCAGCGCCGGTGCGTTGCAATCTCCAAGGTTCCTCTGTAGGCCGGGCGTATAAAACCCCGGCTTAGACCACTGGCGAAACCCCGGCAAGCGCGCATGAGAATTTTGGGCATCGAGACGAGTTGCGACGAGACGGCCGCCGCGATCGTTTTCCGCGACGCCGAGGGGCGCGGAAAAATTCTCTCAAACATCGTCCGCAGTCAGCTCGAGGAGCACGCGCCCTATGGCGGCGTGGTGCCGGAACTGGCGGCACGGGCGCATGTGAGCCATCTCGACGGCATCATTCGCCGGGCGAGCGCGGAGGCCGGCGTCAAGCTCAATGATGTCGATGCGGTGGCGGCGACCGCGGGGCCGGGACTGATCGGGGGCGTGCTGGTTGGCCTGACCACCGCCAAGGCCATCGCCGCGGCGCTTGATAAGCCATTGATCGCGGTCAACCATCTCGAGGCGCACGCGCTGACGGCACGGCTGACTGACGGCATCGGCTTTCCCTACCTGATGCTGCTGGTCTCAGGCGGGCACAGCCAGTTCGTGCTGGTCCGCGGCGTTGGCGACTACGAGCGCTGGGGCACGACGATCGACGACGCCCTGGGCGAGGCTTTTGACAAGGTGGCAAAGCTCCTGGACCTCGGCGTGCCGGGCGGCCCCGCGGTCGAGCGGGTGGCGCAGCAGGGCGATGCCGGGCGGTTCAGATTCCCCCGACCGCTGCTGCGCGAACAGCGGCTCGATTTTTCCTTCTCGGGCCTCAAGACTGCCGTGCGGCTCGCGGCGCAGGAGATCGCCCCGCTTTCCGATCGCGACGTGGCCGATATCTGCGCCAGTTTCCAGGCCGCGGTCACCGAAATCGTCGCCGTGCGCGCGGGGCAGGCGCTGGCGCGGTTCAGGGCGGCCTTGCCGCAGCAGGCGCCGCAATTGGTGGTCGCGGGGGGCGTCGCCGCCAATCGCAGCATCGGCGCGGCGCTGCAGCGGGTTGCGTCCGATGTTGGCGCCACTCTCGTCATTCCGCCGCCGGCGCTGTGCACCGACAATGGGGCGATGGTCGCCTGGGCGGGCGCCGAAAGGTTGGCACTGGGTGCAACCGATGGCTTCGATTTTGTGGCAAGGCCGCGCTGGCCGCTGGATACCCCGGGGATGAAGCTCGATGCCGCTTGATCGTCTCGCCATTATTGGCGCCGGTGCCTGGGGCACGGCGCTCGCCCAGGCTGCGGCCCTCGCCGGGCGGCAGGTGCTGCTCGTCGGCCGTGATGCCACGGCCATCGAGGCGATCAACACCCGGCATGTGAACCCGACCCATCTGGGTGAGCTACGCCTGTCGGAGCGTATCGTTGCGGGCGCCGCGTTCGACCCCTCAGTCGATTTCGTCATCCTCGCCGTGCCGGCGCAAGCAAGCCGCAGCGTCTTGACGGCGATGGGCGCTGCGGCGTTTGCCGGCAAGCCGGTCGTGCTCTCGGCCAAGGGCCTCGAGCGCGGCACCCTGGCGCGCCAGAGCGATATCCTGGCCGAATTGGCCCCAGCCGCCGAGCCGTTCGTGCTCTCCGGCCCGGGCTTTGCCGAGGACGTTGCCGCCGGACGGCCGACCGCCGTAACTTTGGCCGGCGACGATGCGGAAAAAACTGACGCGCTGGCGGCAGCACTCGCCGGACCGAGTTTTAGGCCCTACGCCGCCGGCGACCGGATCGGCGTCGAACTGGCCGGTGGCCTCAAGAACGTCTATGCGCTGGCCTGCGGGGCCGTCGAGGGGGCAGGGCTGGGCGCCTCGGCCCGGGCGGCGCTGGTGGCCAGGGCTTTTGCCGAAATGACGCGGCTCGTGGTTGCCATGGGCGGGCAGGCCTCGACCCTGACCGGGCTTGCGGGGCTCGGCGATCTGACGCTCACCTGCACCTCGACCCAATCGCGCAATTACAAATATGGCGTCGGGCTGGGGCGCGGCGAGAGCGCGGAACAAATCGCCGCGGCGGGTACCGGCCTCGCCGAGGGTGTGCTCACCGCGCCGGCGGCGCAGGCGCTGGTGCGCAAGCTCGGCATCGACGCACCGCTGATCGATGCGGTAAACCTCTTGCTCTCGGGCCGTGCCCAAATCCATGAAATCGTTGCCGGACTGATGTCGCGGCCGCTCAAACGGGAGGAATGAATGCCGCTCTATTCGATCATCGCCAGGGACAAGGAAGGCGCCCTCGAACGTCGGCAGGCGGTGCGGCCAACGCATTTGCAGCACCTGGAGACCCTTGGCGACCGGCTGGTCTTGGCTGGCCCGTTCCAGACCGAAGACGGCAAGGCGGTCGGCAGTCTCGTGGTAATCGAGGCCGACGATCTTGAGGCCGCCAAGGCGCTGTTCGAGCAGGACCCCTACATCAAGGAGGGCGTGTTCGCGTCCTGGGAAATCAGCCGCTTTGCGCTGACCATCAACAAGAGCCAGGGCCGCTGAAATGGCGCACTGGCTGATGAAGAGCGAGCCCAACGTGCTCTCCTATGACGACATCGCCAACAAGCCTGTCGAGGAATGGCACGGCGTGCGCAATTACGCGGCGCGCAACAACATGAAGGCGATGCAACTGGGCGAGGAGTGCTTCCTCTATCATTCCGTCCAGGGCAAGGAAATCGTCGGCATCGTCAAGGTCGTGGCGCTCGCCCATCCTGATTCGACGGCTGAGCCGAACGAGCACGGCAAGATCGTCTGGGAGTGCGTCGACGTGGTCGCCGCGCGAAAACTCCCCCGGCCGGTGACGCTCGAGGCGGTCAAGGCCGAGCCACGGCTCGCCAATATGGCGCTGGTGAAGCTCTCGCG
>DATJHO010000086.1:0-7375 GCA_035493835.1 Devosiaceae bacterium | reverse complement strand
CGAGGCAGTGCCGGTCGATGGCGTGGTGATCGAGGGCGAGAGCTTTGTCGATGAATCCATGCTGACCGGCGAGCCGCTGCCCGTGGCAAAGGCGAAAGATGTGGAGGTGACCGGCGGCACGCTCAACGGCGAGGGCAGTTTTCTCATGCGCGCCGAGCGGGTCGGGGCGGAGACGCGGCTCAACCAGATCGTCGAGCTGGTGAGTACGGCCCAGCGCAGCCGTGCGCCGATCCAGGCGCTGGCCGACCGGGTGGCGAGCTGGTTCGTGCCGCTCGTGGTGGCGATTGCGCTCGCCAGCTTTGTGGTGTGGCTGGCGGCCAGCCACGATCTGGCACAGGCGCTGGTTGCAGCGGTGTCGGTGCTCATCATCGCCTGCCCGTGTGCGCTGGGGCTCGCGACCCCGATGTCGGTAATGGTGGCGACGGGGCGCGGTGCGCGCGCCGGCGTCCTCGTCGGCAATGCCGAGGCGCTCGAAGGGCTGGCGCGGGTGGACACGCTCGTCATCGACAAGACCGGCACCCTGACCGAAGGCCGCCCGGTGCTCGGCGACGTCATCCCGATGCCGGCGGTCAACGAGGGCCGGGTGCTGGCCGTGGCCGCGGCGCTGGAGCGAGGGTCGGCGCATCCGATCGCCCATGCCATCCTTGCCGGGGCGGAGGAGCGCGGCGCCAAGCGGCTGGCGATCACCGGCTTTACTTCCGTCACCGGCAAAGGCGTGATCGGCACCATCGCCGCCCGGCCGGCGGCGCTGGGCAATCGGGCGCTGATGGCCGAGCAGGGGATCGAGGTGCCCGAGAAGGTTGTGGGCCTCGTCGAAAGCGAAACCCTGCGGGCGCAGACGACGCTGCTGGTCGCCGAGGCTGGCGCGTTGATCGGCGTGATTTCCGTCAGCGACCCGGTCAAGGCCGGCGCGAAGGCCTCGCTCGATGCCCTGCGCGCCGACGGCATTAATGTGGTCATGGCGACGGGCGACGCGCGGGGACCGGCCATGGCTGTCGCCGAGGCTCTCGGTCTCGCGCAGGTCGAGGCGGGCATGACGCCCGAGGCTAAGCACCGCCTGGTCGAAAGTCTCAAGGCCAGCGGCCGGAAAGTTGCGATGGCGGGCGATGGCATTAACGACGCGCCGGCGCTGGCGGCGGCCGATGTCGGCATCGCCATGGGCACCGGCGCCGAAGTTGCCATCCGGCAGGCCGGGATCACGCTGCTCAAGGGCGACCTCTCGGCGGTGGTCCGGGCGCGGGTGCTGGCGAAGGCCACGCTCGGCAATATCCGGCAGAACCTCTGGTTCGCCTTCGGCTACAATGCCATCGGCATCCCGATCGCGGCCGGGATCCTGTTTCCGCTGACCGGCTGGTTGCTGTCGCCGATGATCGCCGCGGCGGCCATGAGCCTCTCCTCGGTCAGCGTCATCGCCAATGCGCTGCGGTTGCGCCAAGTGAAACTCTAAGTGCCTGGTCGGGCTTTATCCTCCGGCTAATCGCGCCTATCTGTCGGGGATGAGCACAGAACCTGAGCATCCTTTTCCTGATTGTCGCCGGATCGGAGACATCCTGGCGCGGGTCGGCGATAAATGGACAATCCTGCTTCTGACGGTCCTTGGCGACCGTCGGATGCGCTTCATGGAATTGCATCGGGCGATCGACGGCATCTCCCAGCGCATGTTGACAGTTACGCTGCGAAATCTGGAGCACGACGGGATATTGATCCGGACAGTCTACCCCACGATTCCGCCGCGGGTCGAATATGAGCTTTCCGACCGCGGACGCTCGCTAAAACTTGCCTTGGTCCCGGTCGCCATGTGGGTGATCGAAAACCAGACCGACATTGAAGAAGCGCGCGAGCGATTCCAGAAGGAACTCCCGGAGGATAGCGTCGAGGTCAACTCGGCGATTGAAGCAGCGATCTCACTTACCCGCCGGTAAGTCACTGCGGAAAAGTGCCGTCCGCTGGTCCCGCTTCAGTGCCGCGTTGCCGACCGCAGCGCCTCGATTTCGGTCGGCCGGATCAGCCGGGCATGGGCCACCGTGACCGAATAGAGCGGCCCTTCGATCTCGGCCTTCCAGAAGGAGAGGAATTTCTGGAGGCCGGGAAAGGTGGGGAACACGTCGTATTCCTGCCAGACGAATTCCTGCAGCATGTCGCGGTTGTCGGGCATGCGGTAGATGATCTGGGCGGTGGTCAGGCCATAGCCTTCAAGCGTGCGGCCGGCGGAGATAGTCTGCATCTGGCGGTCTCCTTTCAGAGCCCCAATCAGATTGCAGCGATTTCGTTCCGTTGGCGATTAGCTTTGATGGGGCAGGGGCTTAGCAGCAATCGCGGCGCATTGCTGACAAAGTGGCGGCGCAGGTGAGTAGCCTGAAGCACCGCGTCATCCCGGCGGACGCCGGGATCCACCTTTTGTGACTCGCCAATGGCTCGGCGGGTGTGGAGAGCGCTGGATTCCGGCCTTCGCCGGAATGACGCGGGGGTGGGGGGCGCGGTCGTGCCCTTCGAGCATAGCTCTCCGGGCCTGAACTCCTTAAATCGCTCCACTGGAACGATTTAACGGCCCAAGGCCGCCGGAGTTCAGTCCTTGGCGCGTTCGACGTAGGAGCCGTCGGCGGTCATGACGACGACGCGGGTGCCGACACCGATATGGGGCGGCACCATGGTCTTGGCGCCGTTGGAAAGCGTTGCCGGCTTGAACGAGGAGGAGGCGGTCTGGTTCTTGATCACCGGCTCGGTCTCGACGATCTCGAGCGTCACGCGGGCCGGCAGTTCGATGGCGATCGCCTGGCCTTCGAAGGTCTGCAGGAACACCTGCATGCCGTCGGCAAGATAGGCCGCCTGGTCGCCGATGACATCGCCGGAAACGGCGAGCTGCTCATAAGTGGTGGGCTCCATGAAGTGGTAACCCTCGCCGTCCTGGTAGAGGAACTGGTAGGCGCGCTCGTCGACATCGGCCTTTTCGACCATCTCGACCGTCCGCCAGCGCCCGACGACCTTAACGCCGTCCGAAATGCGGCGCATATCGACGTTGGTCACGGAGTTGCCCTTGCCCGGGTGGATGTTCTCGGCAAAGAGAATGACGTGGAGCTTGCCGTCTTGTTCGACGACGTTGCCCTTGCGCAGCGAGGAGGCAATGACCTTGACCATATTTCTTCCTTGTTCAGGCGTCGGCGGCGGCCTAGAGCAGCGGCGACGGGCCGGACCGGTACGCGACGATTAGTGTTTCGGTGCCGCCCGATAGCGCAATTCAGCGAAAACCGCCAGTCCCGAGCACGAAAGACCTAGCTTTGCCGCCCGCCAATTCAGCATCGCCGGTTTCGCCATGGTGGACGCCTTCGGTCCATGCCGACCGGCGGCCGGTTCTGCTGGCGCGCAACCGGATCGAGGCGAGGCTCAAAGCCTATCTTGCGGACGCCGACTTTATCCTGGTCGATCCGCCGGGGCTGCAGCGTTCGCCCGGCAACGAGGCGCATCTCCACGCCTTTTCGACGGAAGCCATCGGCAATGATGGCGTGCCGCACGCGATGTATCTCCATACCTCGCCCGAATTCTCGATGAAAAAGCTGCTCGCCGCCGGCGAGCGCCGCATCGCCAGTTTTGGGCATGTCTGGCGCAATCGCGAACGCGGACCGCTGCACCATCCCGAGTTCACGATGCTCGTATGGTATCGCGCCGAAGAGCCCTACGCTGCGGTGATGGCGGATTGCGTCGCCATGGTCCGGTTGGCGGCGGAGGCGGTGGGCGGTGGCAAGCTGCGGTTTCGGGATCGGGAGGCGGACCCGTTCGCCGAGCCGGAGCGGCTGAGCGTGAGGGATGCGTTCCTGCGCTATGCCGGGATCGACCTGTTCGAGACCATGGCGGCGGATGGTGCCACCGACGCCGAGGCACTGGCCGAGGAGCTTTCCCGCGCAGGGCTGAGCGTTCCGGCCGAGTACACCTGGTCCTATCTCTTCAGCCGCGTACTGGTGGAAAAGGTCGAGCCCAATCTGGGGCAGGGGTGTACAACCATTCTCGACGAATATCCGGCGGCCGAGGCGGCGCTGGCAAGGCCGAAGGCGGGCGACCCGCGGGTGGCGGAGCGGTTCGAGGTTTATGCCTGCGGCGTGGAGCTGGCGAATGGCTTTGGCGAATTGACCAATGCTGCCGAGCAGCGCCGCCGGTTCGAGCTGGAGATGGCCGAAAAGCTGCGCCTCTATGGCGAGCGCTATCCGATCGACGAGGATTTTCTGGCGGCGCTCGCGCTGATGCCGGAGGCCAGCGGCATCGCGCTCGGCTTCGACCGGCTGGTGATGCTGGCGACCGGCGCGCCGCGGATCGAGCAAGTGCTTTGGGTGCCGGTGGCTGAATGATGCGGGCGATGGTCACTGCACGCTCACTGAGAGCGGGGCCCAGACGTCGACCAAGGCGTTTCACCGCGCGTCATTCCCGCGAAGGCGGGAATCTCTGTTTCCTCCTTCCCCTGCGCCGATTGATGGTCAGCAAAACGGAGATCCCCGCCTGCGCGGGGATGACGCCGTGCAGAAATGATATGAGGGTGCTCGGGTCGACAAAGGGCTGGAGGCCATCCCGATGACCGAGCGCAATCTCCGCACCCCGGACGATCTCGTCGAGGCCGGCCTCATTCCCGCAGGCCGCCGCGCCGAAATCGCGGCCGTCGCCGAGCGCTATGTCGTCGCGATCACCCCGGCCATGGCAGCGCTGATCGATCGCAACGATCCAAATGATCCGATCGCAAGGCAGTTCGTGCCGGATCCGGCCGAGCTCATGCAATTGCCCGAGGAGCGGCCCGACCCGATCGGGGATTTGACGCACAGCCCCGTCGAAGGGATCGTGCACCGCTATCCGGATCGCGTGCTGCTCAAGGCCGTGCATGTGTGCCCGGTCTATTGCCGGTTCTGTTTTCGGCGCGAAATGGTGGGGCCGGAAGGGCTGGGGACGCTCTCGGCGGAGGCGCTGGACAAGGCATTCGTCTATATCGCCGAACATGCCGAAATCTGGGAGGTGATCCTTACCGGCGGCGATCCGCTGGTGCTGTCGCCGCGGCGGCTCGGCGAGCTCATGGCGCGGCTCAGGGCCATTCCGCATGTAAAAGTGGTGCGGTTTCATACGCGCGTGCCGGTGGTCGAGCCGGAGCGGATCGGCGCCGAGCTGATCGAGGCGCTCAAGGCGAGCGGCAAGACCACTTATCTTGCGGTTCATGCAAATCATCCGCGCGAATTTTCGCCCGGGGCGCGGGCGGCCATCGCGCAACTGGTGGATGCGGGGATCGCGCTGATCAGCCAGACGGTGCTTCTCCGCGGCATCAACGACGATCCGGACGTCTTGGCGGAGCTGATGCGCGGCTTCGTCGAAAACCGCATCCGGCCCTATTACCTGCACCACCCGGACCTGGCGCCCGGCACCAGCCATTTCCGTGTTTCAATCGCCGAGGGGCAGGCCCTGGTGAAGGGGCTGCGGGGAAAAATTTCGGGGCTGTGCCAGCCGACCTACATCCTTGATATCCCCGGCGGCCACGGCAAGGCGGTAATCGAGGCATCCACAATCCGCGAGACCGCCGATGGCTGCTATGCCGTCGAGGATTTCCGCGGCGTCGAGCACGATTATTCCCCGAACGGCCTGATTGACCGCTAACATGTCAGCCGGTACGCCTATTGAAAACGCATATCGGGGGGAGAAATGACAGCGCTTGACCGGGCTTTGACGATCGAGGACCTGAAGCGGATGGCGCGGCGGCGCGTGCCGAAACAATTCTTCGATTACGTCGATTCAGGCGCCTATACCGAGGGCACCTACAAGGCGAACGAAGAGGATTTCAAGAAGATCACCTTTCGCCAGCGCGTGGCGGTGAACCTCGAGAACCGCAATCTTTCCTCGACCATGCTCGGCCAGCCGGTGAGCCTGCCGGTGGCGATCGCCCCGGTCGGCTCGACCGGGATGACCGATGCCGACGGGGAGATCAAGGCGGCAAAGGCTGCGGAAAAGTTCGGCATCCCCTTCACGCTCTCGACCATGGCCATCTGCTCGATCGAGGACATCGCCGAGCACACCACAAAGCCGTTCTGGTTCCAGCTCTATGTAATGAAGGACCGCGACTTCATCGAGCGGCTGATCGATCGGGCGCGCGCCGCAAATTGCTCGGCGCTGGTGCTGACGATGGACCTGCAGATTCTCGGCCAGCGCCACAAGGATCTGCGCAACGGGCTCTCCGCCCCGCCAAAATTCACGCCCAAATTCGTCGCCGAAATGGCGATGAAGCCCGGCTGGGCGATGCGCATGCTGGGCACCCAGCGCCGCACCTTCCGCAACATCGCCGGCCATGTGAGCGAAGCCACCAATCTCGGCTCGCTCACCCACTGGACGCGCACGCAGTTCGACCTCACCCTCAACTGGCAGGACATCGCCTGGATCAAGAAGCGGTTCGGCGGGCCGGTGATCGTCAAGGGCATTCTCGATGCCGAGGATGCGCAGCTGGCGATCGATAACGGCGCCGATGCGATCGTGGTCTCCAACCATGGCGGGCGGCAGCTCGACGGCGCGCCGTCCTCGATCCGGGTGCTGCCCGAGATCGTGGATGCGGTCGGCAACAAGACCGAAGTGCTGATGGATGGCGGTATCCGCTCGGGGCAGGATCTGCTCAAGGCGCTGGCGCTCGGAGCCAAGGGCGCGCTGGTCGGCCGCATCATGGCGTTCGGGCTCGGCGCGGGCGGTGAGGCCGGGGTGCTGCGCGCGCTCGATATCGTCGCCAGGGAAGCCGACACCACCATGGCGCTGATGGGCGAACGCGACATCCGCAATATCGGGCCGCACAATATCTATTCCAACGAACTGCTGCGGCGGCAGGGGTATTAGCCGACCGCTTCTTGCCGGTGCGCAGCCCATCGCCGCGGTGATGCACTACTGTGTGCTGCCGACGGTGCTTCGGCTGAGCAAGGTCGGGAACGCTGTGCTATGAAGGGGTGGTGCAGCGGCTCCTTTTCATCTGTTCCCGTAATCGTTTGCGATCACCCACGGCAGAACAGGTTTTTGCCGGGCGTCCGGGCATCGAGACCGCGTCGGCCGGGCTTGCACCTGATGCCGACGATCCGTTGAGGCCAGACCATCTCGACGGCGTCGATCTGGTCTTTGTCATGGAGAGGGTGCATCAGACGAGGCTGAGCCGGCAGTTCGGGCCCTATCTCAGGGGCAAGAAGATCGTATGCCTCAACATTCCCGACAATTATCGCTACATGCAGCCGGAATTAGTCCGGTTGCTGGAGCAGCGCGTTACGCCGCATTTGAGGTGAGGGCCGGGCCATTGGCCGGCTATGAGCGTCCCGGCGGGTCGGGGCGCCAGCTCAGTTGCTGGAAGACGCCCTTGGCGACGGTCTGCATCTGGGTTTGCGGCAGG
>DATJHO010000085.1:0-30733 GCA_035493835.1 Devosiaceae bacterium | reverse complement strand
GAGCCCCTCAACGAAAAAGGACGTCGCCGCTACGTATGCAGCCCTGACACGAACTGCCGGAAGCGGTCGGATTTGAGTTCACCAAACACCTGGTCCGGCGTGCCGTCGGCTTCGATCAGCCCTTCATGCACGAACACCACGCGGTTGGAGACGGTGCGGGCAAAGCCCATTTCATGCGTCACCACCAGCATGGTCCGTCCCTCCTCGGCGAGCGCGCGCAAAACGCGCAAAACCTCGCCGACCAGTTCGGGATCGAGCGCCGAGGTGGGCTCGTCGAACAACATTACCTTGGGGTGCATCGCCAGCGCGCGGGCGATCGCCGCACGCTGCTGTTGGCCGCCGGAAAGGTGCGCCGGGTAGAAATTGCGCTTTTCGGCGAGCCCCACCTTTTCAAGCAACGCCTCGGCCTCGGCGACGCACTCCGCCCGCGGGCGCTTGAGCACATGCACCGGGCCCTCAATGACGTTCTGCAGCACGGTCATGTGGCTCCAGAGGTTGAAATTCTGGAACACCATGCCGAGCTCGGTGCGGATGCGGTCGACCTGCTTCTGGTCCGCCGGCTCAAGGCCGCCGCCGCGCCGGGGGCGCATGGCGATGGTCTCGCCGGCCACCGCAACCTCGCCGGCATCGGGAATTTCGAGCAGATTGATGCAGCGCAGGAACGTGCTCTTGCCCGAGCCGCTGGCGCCCAGAACCGAGATCACGTCGCCTTCCTGCGCATCGAGCGAAATGCCCTTCAGGACCTCGACGCCGGCAAATGCCTTGCGCAAATTCCTGACCGACAGGGCAGGGGCGTTGGTCAACGCGGCACCTCTGGAAGTTGGATGGGGCCCGCCGCATGGGCTGGCGGCGCGCCGGGAACGATCGGTTTCGGGCGCGCCCTGAGATGCGGCGAGATACGGCGCTCGATGAGCAGCAGGACGCGGATGATGAGGAAATTGAGCACCAGATAGATCACCGCGGCGCAGATGAACACCTCGAACGTGCGGTAAGTCTGGGCGATGATGCGCTCGGCCACCCCGGTCACTTCCCAGACGGTGACGAGGCTCGCGAGCGCCGTCGATTTCATCATCAGCACGATTTCGGTCGAATAGGCGGGGAGGGCCTGCCGCAGTGCGATCGGTGCGATGATCCGGCGAAACAGGGTCAACCCCGACATGCCGATGGCGCGCCCAGCCTCGATCTCGCGGCCGGGCACGGCCATGAGGCCGCCGCGCCAGATTTCGGCCGTGTAGCCGGCCGTGCAGAGCGCCAGTGAAATCACCGCGGAGTTGAATGGATCGCGCAGGATCGGCCAGACGAAACTCTGCCGAACGCCGGCGAACTGGCTGAGCCCGTAATAGAGCAAGAACGTCTGGATCAGCAGCGGCGAGCCGCGGAAGACGAAGATATAGGCGCCGGCCAGCTGTGACAGCCCGGGGACACCGCTGACGCGCGCCCAGGCGATGAAGATCGCCAGCACGCCGCCGATGGCGATGGCGGAAATCCAGAGCGCGAGCGTCGTCGGGGTGGCCGCCAGGAGCTGGCTCATGGTGTCGGCGAGGAAGGGGAAGTCCATCTCAGAGGCCCTCGTCCTGTTCCCGGAACAACCCCCACCCCCAATCCTTCCCCTCAAGGGGAAGGGGAGCGGTGGAGCACCGCCGTGCCGCAAGGTCCCCCTCCCCCTTGAGGGGAGGGATGGCGTGGGGGTTGTTCGCCATCATCTCAGACTTTGACATCCTCACCCCCGCCCAAGGCTGCCGCGAAAACTCTTGGCCACGCGCTTTTCGGCTGCGCCGAACACGCGGTCGGAGAACGAGGTGAGGATCAAGTAAAGCGCGCCGCCGGCGATGTAGAAGGTGAAGTAGAGGTGCGTCGAGCCCGCCGCGACCTGGCTCTGGCGCATCAGCTCGGCAAGGCCCGTCACCGAAACCAGCGCGGAATCCTTGAGGCTCAGCTGCCAGACATTGCCGAGACCGGGCAGGGCGAAGCGCAAGACCTGCGGGGCGACGATGCGGCGGAACCGCACCAGCCGCGACATGCCGATGGCCCGCGCCGCCTCGATTTCACCGGCCGAGATGGCGAGGAACGAGCCACGGAACACTTCCGCTTGGTACGACGCCGAGATTAGCCCGACACCGATCGCCCCGGCGCCGAACGCCGGCAGCCCGACAAACCCTTGCGCGCCAAACAGTTCGCCGACCCAGCTCACGCCGCGCGAGCCACCGAAATAGATTAGATAGATGATAAGGAGTTCCGGCACCCCGCGGAACACGGTGGTATAGGCGTCCCCGATCACTCGCCAGCCCATGTGCCTGGAAAACTTGGCCCAGGCTACCAGCGAGCCGACCGCGGCTCCGATCGCGAGCGCGGTGAGCGTGACCGCAAGGGTCATCAAGGCCGCGAGCAGTAGAGTGCCGCCCCATCCGGTGGGCCCGAATCCGAGGAGAGCGAGGTTCATGGCGGTGACATATCCCCGGCCGTCGGTCCTCTCCACGGAGTCATTCCCGCGAAGGCGGGAATCTCGGTTTCATCGCCCCATGGAGCCGGGCCAAACAGAGATTCCCGCCTTCGCGGGAATGATCTGGGGCGTGTTGCGATGACTGGTCTCCTTAGTGGCAAACTGGCCGGGGCCTTAGTACCCCGGCCGAAAACGTCACGGTGCGACGTCGGTCTTGAACCACTTCTCGCTGAGCTGCTTGACGGTGCCGTCGGCGAGCGCCGTCTTGATGGCGTCATCGAACAGCGCCTTCAGGTCGGCATCGGACTTCCTGAGGCCGACGCCCTGGCCGGGCCCCCAGATGCCGCCGCCGAATTGTGGGCCGGTATATTCGAGGCTGTCATTGCCAGGTGCCGAAAAGGCCGCCTGCTCAGCGGTCACGTCGTCGAAGCCGGCATCGATGCGTCCGGCCACGAGGTCGAGGTCGCGCTCGCTGGTGGTCTTGTATTCGCGGATGGTCGCGATGTCCTTGAAATTGTCGTCGAGGAATTTGGTGTAGACGGTCGCCGCCTGCACGCCGATGGTCTTGCCCTTGAACTGGTCACGGAACTTTTCCGCCGCGGCCTTGGCTTCCGCCGGGTCGCCGCTCAGCTTCACGATCGTGCCGGTGCCAGCGAGGTTTTCGAGCGAGCTACCCTTGGTGGTGGCAAAGCCCGCCGGGGTGTTGGCATAGGGGGTCGAGAAGGCAATGACCTTCTCGCGGTCCGGCGTGATCGACAGGGAATCCATGACCGCGTCGAACTTGTTGGAGTTCAGCCCCTCGATGATAGAGTCGAAGTCGGAGGGGACGATCGTGCACTTGACCTTCATGTGCGCGCAAAGAACCTTGGCGAGGTCCGCCTCGAAGCCGCCGATGGTGCCATCCGGGTTGGTCAGGTTCCACGGCGGATAGGCACCTTCCATCGCGATGGTCACGCCGGTCGTGGCCCAATCCTTGGCCATCGCCGGAACGGCCGTCAACACGGTAGCCAGCAGAAGGCCACCTGCAAGTATTTTGGCGAGTTTCACCCATATTCTCCTGTTTGTGCCGGGGCCATTCATTGGGGAAAGTCCGGAAAGGCTAGAAAGCACAGCGCGGAAAGCAGCGTCAATTTCTCTCTGCGCGATTTTCGGCTTCCAGGCGGCGATGCACAGGAAATGAGCAGGGCAGGTATGTGCCCCCCCTCCCCAACCCTCCTCCCTTGCGGGGAGAGCTGGGGAGGGGGGGCTCCGCTCAGGCAAAGCTGTTGCCTATGCCTCCGGCTCCTCCACATAGCGCCGCTGGTAGCGCCCGAGCCGCAGGGAGGTGAGGATTTCGTAGCCGATCGTGCTGCAGGCGTCGGCTTGGTCGTCGGCAGAAATGCTCGGCCCCAATATTTCGGCCATGTCGCCGGGGACCGGCACGTGGCCGCCGAGATCGGTGATGTCGACGGTCGTGAGGTCCATCGATACCCGTCCCACGATCGGCAGCACCCGGCCGCCAATGGCGACTTTACCGCCCTGATGGGAGTTGGTGCCAGAAAGCGAGCGGAAGAGGCCATCCGCATAGCCGATTCCGAGGATGGCGAGCCGGCTGTCCCGCGACAGCGTATAGCTTGCGCCATAACCGACGGACTCGCCGGTCCGCGCTTCCTTGACCTGCAGGATCGGCGCCTCGAGTGTCACCACTCGGGCCATCGGATTGCGCCGGCCATTGACCGCGCGGCCGCCGTAAAGCGCGATGCCCGGACGCACCATCTGGAAATGGTACTCACGGCTCGTCATCAGCCCGGCCGAATTGGACAGCGATGCCGGAATGGCCGGAAAATGCTGCAGCAGCGATTGAAATAGCGCCAGCTGAACGCGGTTCTTCTCGTGGCTCGGCTGGTCGGCGCAGGCAAAATGGCTCATCACCATCTGTGGCGCGAAACCCAGTTCGCGGATGCGCGCGGTGACGATCTCAACCTCGGTGAGCCGGAAGCCGGTGCGGTTCATGCCCGTATCGAAGTGCAGCGCCGCGGGAAACGCCTCGTTGCGCTTGACGCAGAAGGCGAGCCACTCCTCAAGCATGGCGAGCGAGGTAAGGCACGGCATCAGCCGCTCGGCAGCGTAGGTCTCCGCCGCGCCGGGATAAAGTCCATCGAGCACGAAGATATGGGCATCAGGCACGACACCGCGCACCGCGACCGCCTCATCGACCGTAGCCGTAAAGAAGAACCGCGCTCCGGCCGCATAGAGGGCCTCGCTCGCCGATACGATGCCCGTGCCATAGGCGTCCGCCTTCACCACGGCGCCGCAGAGCGCGCCCGTGCTGACCTTTTCGAGTGCCCGCCAGTTTCGCGCCAGCGCACCCAGATCCACGGTCAGTCGCGGTCCAAGCCCCGCTGTCGGGATTCTCAGCATCCCTATTCCATCCGTTCCGGCAAGTAATCCTCTCGGGCCAAATTGCCGAAGCGCGTGAACTGCGCTTCGAACGACAATTGCACCGTGCCGGTCGGGCCGTGGCGCTGCTTGCCGATGATGACTTCGGCTTTACCGTGCACTTGTTCCATCTCACCCTGCCAGGACATATGTTCCGGCGTGCCTTCCTTGGGTTCCTTGTTCTTGAGGTAATACTCTTCGCGATACACGAACAAGACCACGTCCGCGTCTTGCTCGATAGATCCGGATTCGCGCAAGTCGGCTAATTGCGGATGCTTGTCGTCGCGGTTCTCGACCTGGCGGCTCAGCTGGCTGAGCGCGATGATCGGCACTTCGAGCTCCTTGGCCAGCGCCTTGAGCGTGGTGGTGATCTCGGTCAACTCTTGCACGCGGTTCTCGCTCGCCTTTTTGCTCGATCCGGAGAGCAGCTGCAAGTAGTCGATGATCAACAGGTCGAGCCCCCTCTGCCGCTTCAGCCGGCGGGCACGCGCCGCCAACTGGGCCACCGACAAGCCGCCGGTGTCGTCGATATAGAGCGGCACCTGCGCCATCAGGCTCGAGGTGTCGACGAGGTGCGAGAACTGGCTCTCATGAATGTTGCCGCGGCGGATGTCGGAGGAGGGGATGCCCGACTGCTCGGCCAGAATACGGGTTGCCAGCTGTTCGGCGCTCATTTCGAGGCTGAACATGGCAACGATGCCGCCATCCTCGGTTTTCTGGTGGCCATCCGGCGTAACCGCGCCGCGCCAGCTTTTGGCGACGTTGAAGCCGATATTGGTGGCGAGCGCCGATTTACCCATGGCCGGGCGGCCCGCGAGGATGATCAGGTCGCTCTTCTGCAGGCCGCCCATCAGCCGGTCGAGATCGTTCAGCCCGGTGGAAGTGCCCGAAAGCGAGCCGTCGCGCTTGAATGCCTCGGCCGCCATTTCGATGGCGGCGGCGGTTGCCGTGTTGAAGGCCTGGAAGCCTCCGTCATAGCGGCCCTTTTCTGCCAGCTCGAAGAGCTGCTTTTCGGCCTCTTCGATCTGCTTGGGCGCCGTCTCTTCGACATCGGCGTCGTAGGCGGTGGAGACCATCCCCTCGCCGATCTCGATCAGCTTGCGGCGGATCGAGAGGTCATAGACCGTCTGCCCGTAATCGGCCGCGTTGATGATCGTGGTCGCCTCGGCCGCGAGCCGCGCCAAGTATTGCGACATCGTTACGTCGGCAATGAGGTTCTCGGGCAGGAAGGTCTTGACCGTGACCGGCGTCGCTGTCTTGCCGGCGCGCACGATCTTGCTGATGACCTCGTAGATCTCGCGATGGATCTGCTCGTAGAAATGCTCCGCGAGCAAAAAATCCGAGACGCGGTAGAAGGCCTCGTTGTTGACGAGAAGGGCCCCCAGAAGCGCCTGCTCGGCCTCCACGTTCTGCGGGGCAAGGCGAAAGCTTTTTTCGTCCTCGGGGCGAAGACGCATAACGTTGTCGGCCATCCGCTGAACCTTTCAGAATGTCGTTAGTATTGTCTTAACCAAGCTCGGAGGCCACAACCAAGGGGCACCTGATCACGGCGGCTTTACGCGCGACGAATCAAGGATAGCGGGGAGAACGGACTGAGAAGGCCGGCTCCTGCTTGCGCATCCCCCCGGGTTGATGGGGGGGCGAGTCGGTCAGGCAGCTTCCTCTATGGTTACCACCAGACGCTTGCCGAGGGCCAACAGTCCAGCCTCCAGCGTACCCAGCTTCGTCCGATGATAGGGATCGAGCATGCGCCTGACCTCGCCCTCGGCTTTGCCCAGTTTGCCGGCCAGCGCCACACGGGTCATCGTCGATGCCCGAAACGCCTCGATGAAGGCCAGCTTGGCCGTCGTGCCGGCGGAGACCGGAATCTCCCAGCAGTTTTCGCCGTCTTCAGGGGGAGTACTTGGCTGCGGCAACGCACGCTGATCCTTCACATAGGTGAGGAGCGTGAGTTCGAGAGCCTCCGTGGCGTTGGTACGCGCCTCGGCTTCACTCGTGCCGCCAGTGATTGCCTCCGGAAGATCCGGGAACGTTACGAGGAAGCTCTCCCCGTCCGGTTGGCATTTCGCTGGGTATTGCATTGAGCACCTCATGCGCTCGGACTTCGGCCGGGCCTAAAGCCCCAATTGCTTGCGTCCTTGCTCAGTTGGCGGATCAACTGTTCGCGCTTCACCGCCGCCCTAGGGCCTCGCTGAAAGCTCGCACAAAAATGTACGATTTTCAAGCGGACAGCCAAACAAAAGGCCGGGTCGCCCCGGCCTTCGCGTAGCTGTGGTGGCCGCAGCCGGTATTATTCTTCGAAGGCGTCCTGGGCGGCCGAGCCGGCTTCCGCCTGGCCTTCGGCGAACTCGGCCGCAGCCTCGTCGTCGAAGGTGGGGACGGTGAGGTCCTCGCCCTTGGACTGGCGCTCGGCCTCATCCTCGGAGCGCGCGACGTTGACAGTCACCGAGACCGCGACTTCCGCGTGGAGGTTGAGCGGCACCGCATGGAGGCCGACCGTCTTGATCGGATCCATCAGGTTGACCTGCGAACGGGCGACGGTGAAGCCGTCGGCAGACAGCGCCTCGGCGACGTCACGCGAGGACACCGAGCCGTAAAGCTGGCCGGTTTCGCCCGCCTGGCGGATCATGACGACCATCTTGCCGTTGAGGCCGGATGCGATGCCGGCGGCGGCCTCGCGGCGCTCGACGTTGCGCTGTTCGATGATGTGGCGGTCGGCTTCGAACCGCTTCCGGTTGGCCTCGGTGGCGCGCAGCGCCTTTTGCTGCGGCAGCAGGAAGTTGCGGGCGAACCCATCCTTCACCGTGACCTCGTCGCCGATGTGACCCATGCGGCCGACGCGCTCGAGCAGAATGACTTTCATTTCTTGTTCCTTGTGCTGTCCCGCGATTTGCGCGGTTAGGGGCGCCGGACCATTCCGGTGCCTCAGCGAAGGCAGAGCGTGGGGCTACCCCTCACCCCCTGCCGGACCCTCTCCCGAAAGGGGAGATGGAAGTTTGTGGCACCCCATCTTCCTTCTCCCCTCGTGGGAGAAGGTGGCGCGAAGCGCCGGATGAGGGGCCTTAGCCTCAGCTCACCGCATACGGCATGATGCCGATGAAGCGGGCGCGCTTGATGGCGCGGGCGAGTTCGCGCTGCTTGAGGGCCGACACCGCGGTGATGCGCGACGGCACGATCTTGCCGCGCTCGGAGACGTAGCGCTGCAGCAGCCGCACGTCCTTGTAGTCGATCTTGGGGGCGTTGGGGCCCGAGAACGGGCAGGTCTTGCGCCGACGCTGGAACGGGCGGCGAGCCTGGGTGGTGGTCAGATCACGAATGGCCATTTTTCTTTTTTCCCTGAGCTCGAATTAGAACCGGCGCGGACGGCGTTCGCCGCCGAAGCGGTCGCCGCGATCCGGACGCCCGCCGCGGTCGCCGTCACGGTCGTCGCGGTCGCGCTTCTGCATCATCGCCGAGGGGCCTTCCTCGAGCTCGTCGACGCGGATGGTCATGAAGCGCAGGATATCTTCGTTGATGCCCATCTGGCGTTCCATCTCGGCGACCGCGGCGTGCGGGGCATCGATGTTGAGCAGCGAATAATGCGCCTTGCGGTTCTTGCGGATGCGGTAGCTGAGGGTCTTGACGCCCCAGTACTCGTTCTTGGTGACCTTACCGCCATTGCTGGTCAGGATTTCGGTCAAGGCCGTGGTCAGTTCCTCGACCTGCTGGGCAGACACGTCCTGTCGCGCCAGAAAGATATGCTCGTAGAGGGCCATGAGGCGCCTTTCTCCTTCATCGGTTCAACCGGCATCGTTCGGCGCGGAGCCCCCTTGAAGCCTCGGAAAGGCGACAAAGCAGTCTTCTAAAGAGCGGGAACACGGGAGGACGGGGCGCTAGCCCCTGCTGTGCCAGCACAAATGGCAAAGCCCTCCGTTCAGCCCCCGGCCGAGCGAATGCTGGCGGTGCATTAGGGGAAAGCGGGGGAAATGGCAAGGGTTCAGTCGAGATCTGCCGCAATATCGAGAGCCCTGGCTACCCCCGCCAATCGGCGGTCGCGCGACCAGAGCTGCAGCCGGTTGGTTAGTCGGGTGGAGGCGGCCAAGTGCGCGTCGACCCAGCCGATTCCAGCGCCATGGAGCGCGTGGCGGTCGAGAAATTCCAATACCTCCTCATGCTGCGCCACAATAGAGGTCGGCAGCAATTTGAGGCTGTCGATCGTTTCGGCTCGCCTGGGCAAATGCCCGAGGGCGATCTCCCCAACCACGAAGGGATGGACCATCACTTGGCCCGTTGCGAGCAACCCAATCAGCGGCGTTTCCCGGCCGCGGAGGTGGTCGACCCAGATCGAGGTGTCAGCCAGGATCAACGGAGTCGACCTTTCGCTTGGGGGGCATGGCATCGCGACGGGCGGGGATTGTCCTGTGGCGAGGCGGCGCGACAAGATCGGGGGCGCTGCCGCCAAGTGCAATCAACCGCCTTGCTGCCTCCCGCTGCAAGAGGGCTTCGAGTGCCACGCGTAGCAAGGCGGATTTTTCCTTGATGCCGGTGAACTCTTGGGCCTTTTCGACAAGATCGTCGTCGAGCGCTACGGTCGTACGCATGTTGACTCTCCTTAGGCACGGAAAATATCATCAGGTGATGCGAAAATCAATGCGGCGGGCGGCGATGGCAGTGCGTCGACACGAGAGGTCCTAAGGTGCAGAGCATTTCGCCTCCTATCACTCCCGCATCAATCGAAGCCGCCGAAACCCTGATCCGGCCCCATATCCGCTCAACGCCCGTCATTGAAGTCGCGGCTTCCGATTTTGGCCTTGCCGGCGAGCCGGTCAGCTTCAAGCTGGAGTTCCTGCAGGTTTCCGGCACGTTCAAGGCGCGCGGTGCGTTCTTTAGTCTCCTGACCCGAGGCGAGCCTGGCCAGGTGGTCGTTGCCGCCTCAGGTGGCAATCACGGCGCGGCCGTCGCTTATGCGGCGCAGCGGCTGGGGCGGAAGGCGCACATTTTTGTTCCCTCCATCTCCTCGGCGGCGAAGATCGAAAAGATCCGCGCCTATGGCGCTGAGGTGATCGTCGGTGGGGCCGGATATGCCGATGCGCTCGCAGCAAGCGAGGCGTTCATCGAAAAGTGCGGTGGCCTCCGCGTTCATGCCTATGACCAGGCCGAAACGCTGATCGGGCAGGGGACGGTTGGGCTTGAACTGAAGCGGCAGGCTCCCGAAGCCGAAACGGTGCTGGTCTCGGTCGGCGGCGGCGGCCTGATCGGCGGCATTGCCGCCTATTATGCAGGCGCCGCCAAAGTCATTGCCGTCGAGCCTGAACGCGCGCCGAGCCTTACCCGAGCGCTCGAGGCGGGCGAGCCGGTGGATGTCGACGTGTCGGGTGTCGCGGCCGACAGCCTTGGCGCGCGGCGAGCGGGGGTCTTGGCGACGGGGATTTCCCGACGGTTCGTCGCTTTCACCGTGTTGGTGACGGACGAAGAGATCATTGCGGCACAGAAGGCCCTGTGGGACGTGCTGCGCATCGTGGCCGAGCCGGGCGGCGCGGCGGCATTCGCCGCCCTGTATTCAGGGCGGTATCGGCCGCGGCGGGATGAGCGCGTTTCGGTCGTCCTGTGCGGCGCCAACACGACGGCCGTGCATTTCGACTGATTGGGGCACCCGGCGCTTGACTCCGCCACGTCCTCATTGCACACGCCGCCGACTGGACCGAGCACCTGGAGCGTTTCCACGACAAAGTGGCTCCCACTTTTCCGGTTCGGAAACGCGACAACAAAGACTTGGAGATCGTTCAGCGTTTCCCTGAAACGAAGAACGGCACTACCATTCGAAACGGCGACCGAACGGGGAAGACATGACCAAGCGCGCATTCACCTTTCCGGGCCAGGGCAGCCAAGCCGTAGGCATGGGCAAGGACCTGGCCGCGGCCTATCCAGAAGCGCAGGCCGTCTTCGATGAGGTCGACGCGGCGCTGGGCCAGAAGCTGTCCGCCATCATGTTCGAGGGGTTCGACGAGACGCTGCGCCTCACCGAGAACGCCCAGCCGGCACTGATGGCCGTGTCGATGGCCGTCATTCGGGTGCTTGAGGCGAGGGGCATTGCAGTCGCCTCACACGCCGCCTATGTCGCCGGCCATTCGCTCGGCGAATATTCCGCGCTGTGCGCCGCCGGTACGTTCAGTATTGCCGACACGGCGCGGCTACTGAAACTGCGCGGCCAGGCCATGCAGCAGGCGGTGCCGGTGGGGCAGGGCGCGATGGCGGCGATCCTCGGCCTCGACCTGCCGACCGTCGAGCGCGCGGCCGCAGATGCGACCGATGGCGAGGTCTGTGCCGTCGCCAACGACAATGCGCCCGGGCAGGTGGTGATCTCCGGCCATGTCGGCGCGGTCAACCGTGCCATTGAACTCTGCAAGGCTGCCGGCGCCAAGCGCGCGCTACCGTTGCCGGTGAGCGCGCCCTTCCATTGCCCCCTGATGCGCCCGGCGGCCGACGCCATGGAGGCAGCGCTCGAGCGCGTGGCCATGAACGCGCCGGTCGTGCCGCTGATCTGCAACGTTACCGCGCGGCCCATCTCCGACCCGGCGGAAATCCGCAAGCGGCTGGTCGAGCAGGTCACTGGCATGGTGCGCTGGACCGAAAGCGTGCAGTGGCTGGCGGGCGAGGGCGGGGTGACCAACCTCGTCGAACTGGGGTCCGGCAAGGTTCTGTCGGGTCTTGCCAAGCGCATCGCCCCGGATGCGGCGGCGGTGGCGGTTGGCACGCCGGCCGATGTGGATGCGCTGGTGGCCGCGCTCGGTGCCTGAGGCACGTGGTTCGACAAGCTCACCATGAGGTGTGCATGTTGAGAGGCTGACCAGGCAAATGGAGACTAGCCGTGCATTTTTGGACGCAGCCACCCGCACCGCCCTCATCCTGAGCCTGTCGAAGGATGGGCAACGCACACCTAATCAATAACTTACGAGGAGCGGAGATAAATGTTTGATCTGACAGGCAAACGGGCGCTCGTCACCGGCGCTAGCGGCGGCATCGGGCGAGAGATCGCCAAGGCGCTGGCGGCTGCCGGCGCGCGGCTCGCGCTTTCGGGGACGCGTGTTGCTGCGCTTGAGGAAGTGGCCAAGGAAATCGGCGGCGAGGCGGTGATCCTGCCCTGCGACCTCTCCGACCTCGCGGCGGTCGACAAGCTGGTGCCGGCAGCGGAAGCCGCGCTCGGCGGGCTCGATATCCTCGTCAACAATGCCGGCATCACCCGCGACAATCTCTTCATGCGCATGAAGGATGAAGAGTGGGACAAAGTGATTGCCGTAAACCTGACGGCGGCGTTCCGGCTGAGCCGGGCCGTGCTCCGCGGCATGATGAAGCAGCGCTTCGGCCGCATCATCAACATCTCTTCGGTGGTCGGCGTCGTCGGCAATCCGGGGCAGGGCAATTATGCCGCCGCCAAGGCCGGCCTGATCGGCATGGGCAAGTCGCTGGCGCAGGAAGTCGCCTCGCGCAACATCACGGTCAATGCCATTGCGCCGGGCTTCATCGCCTCGGCAATGACCGACGAACTCAATGAAAAGCAGCGCGAGGCGATCCTTTCGACCATCCCCGCCGGCCGTCTTGGCACCGCGGCGGAAGTCGCCTCCTGCGCGGTTTTCCTCGCGAGCGCGGAAGCCGCCTACCTCACCGGCCACACGCTCAACGTCAATGGCGGCATGGTAATGCTCTGAGGCCGTTCCTTCGTCGCGGTTAATCTGCTGTTAACCACCGGCCCTTACCGGTGCTTAACCAGGTCGCTTACGTCGACGAAGGATACCTCGCCATGCAAGCGGCCGAACTGCCTCCGCAGATCAATCTCGCCATCGCCACGCCCTGCTTTGCCGGGCAGATTTCGGTCAGGTTCGCGGCCTCGCTGTTCAAGCTGCAAAAGGCGCTCAGGGACTACGGCAATATCGACCTGAAAGTCCTGTTCAAGGATGGCGATGCGCTGATCACCCGGGCTCGGGCAAGCCTGCTCTCCCAGTTCCTCGATGATCCGGCCTCTACCCATCTGCTCTACATCGATGCCGATATCGGCTTCGAGCCCGAACAGGTGCTGCGCCTGATCGCCTGCGGCGCGGAGATGTGCGCCGCGGTTTACCCGATCAAAAATATCGACTGGGATCGCGTGCGCTCCAGCATCGCCGCCGGCCGCGATCCCGGGTCTGCGGCGCTCAACTACGTGTTCGAGGTCGATAACCCCGAGGCGGTGACCGCCAGCAACGGTTTTGTCCGGGTCCGCTACGCCGGGACCGGTTTCCTGATGATCCGGCGTCCGGCGCTCGAGCGGATGTGCCAAAACCATCCCGAGCTCAAATACCGCCGCGATCATTCCTTCGATGCCAGCGCCCAGAGCGAGAACCGCTTTGCCCTGTTCGACTGCATGATCGCCGAGGACGGCACCTATCTCAGCGAGGATTTTGCTTTCTGCAAACGGTGGACCAATATGGGTGGCGAGATCTGGGCCGACCTCGGCAGCCGGCTCGATCACGTCGGCCCGATGGTTTTCCACGGCGATCTTTCTTCGCAGTTCGCCGGGGCCTGAGGTCGACCGCCCGGGGGCGAACGCTCCTCCGGCGGTGCCGGGGCTTGCAATTGCGGCGCGGTGCGCGGGCCTCTTGCGGCTGTTTGCCGGACGCAATGAACTGGATTCGCCGAAGGGGCGTTTTTCCACGGGAATCGGGGCGTTCAGCCGTATAGCTAAGGTGAATAATATATGTTAATGCGCCGCCGTCCTTGGCCTGCGGGTATCTTGCAGGGGGCCTGAAGCCCGCCTAGAGTCCGAGCGGCGTAACGAGTTTGCCGGCCCGAAGTTTCGGACCCGGCGCCAATAACAACCGAAACTGGTTTGGTGGAAAAGGAATTGTACCATGACCGATGTCGCTGATCGCGTCCGGAAGATCGTCGTCGAGCACCTCAATGTCGATCCGGAGAAGGTCACCGAAAAGGCCAGCTTCATCGACGATCTGGGTGCCGATTCTCTCGACCAGGTCGAACTCGTGATGGCGTTCGAGGAAGAATTCTCGGTCGAAATTCCGGACGACGCTGCTGAATCGATCCAGACCTTCGGCGACGCGGTGACTTTCCTCACCAAGGCGACGAGCTGATCTTTAGTCTTGTTCAGGTCCCCATCGATGGAATTGCGTCGCGTCGTCGTCACCGGAATGGGGATCGTCAGCCCGCTTGGTTGCGGCGTCGAGACCACATGGTCGAACATCCTCGCCGGTAAAACCGGTGCGAAGCGTATCGACGATTTCGAAGTCGATGACATTTCCTGTCAGATCGCATGTCGCGTACCCCTCGGCGCTTACGCCGAGGGTAAGTTCAGCCCCGATGACTGGATGGATGTGAAGGAGCAACGCAAGGTTGATCCTTTCATCATCTTTGCCATGGCGGCGGCGACGCAGGCGATCCAGGATGCGGGGGTCGAGCCCAAGACCGAGGAAGAACGCGAGCGCATCGGCGTGATGATCGGTTCGGGCATCGGCGGCGTCGGCGGCATCTTCGATGCTTCGATCACGCTGCACGAAAAGGGGCCGCGGCGGATCAGCCCGTTCTTCATTCCCGGCCGCATCATCAACATGGCCTCGGGGAACGTCTCGATCCGCTTCGGGCTGAAGGGGCCGAACCACTCGGTGGTGACGGCCTGCTCGACCGGCGCGCACGCGATCGGGGATTCCTGGCGCATCATCGCCATGGGCGATGCCGATGTGATGGTTGCCGGCGGGGCGGAGTCTCCGGTCAACCGGCTTTCCGTCGCCGGCTTTGCGGCCTGCCGTGCACTTTCCACCGGCTTCAACAACGCCCCCGAAATGGCCTCCCGCCCCTATGACAAGGAACGCGATGGCTTTGTGATGGGCGAGGGCGCCGGCGTCCTCGTGCTCGAGGAATATGAGCGCGCCAAGGCCCGCGGTGCCAAGATCTATGGCGAGGTGGTCGGCTACGGCATGTCGGGCGACGCCTATCACATCACCGCGCCGACCCCGGACGGGGATGGCGGCTATCGCTGCATGCAGATGGCGCTGAAGCGGGCGGGCCTTGCTCCCGCCGATATCGACTACATCAACGCGCACGGCACCTCGACGCCGCTCGGCGACGAGATCGAACTCGGGGCCGTGACGCGGCTGTTGGGCGATGCCGCGACGGGCATGGTGATGAGTTCCACCAAGTCCGCCATCGGCCACCTGTTGGGCGCGGCGGGCGCCGTCGAGGCGATCTTCTCACTGCTCGCCATGCGCGACAATATCGCCCCGCCAACCATCAATCTCGACAATCCGTCGGTCGAGACGGTGATCAATCTCGCGCCGTGGAAGCCGGTCAAGAAGCAGATCGACGTGGCTCTCTCCAATTCGTTCGGCTTTGGCGGCACCAATGCGTCGCTGATTTTTTCGCGCGTCGCCTGAGGTTTTTGGCCGGCGCTCGACGCCGGCCTCTGCCTCGGGACCACGAAAGGATTGGGCACAAGCGTCCCTGGCGGCGCTGGGGCTCTTGTTTTTGCCCAATTCCCTGAAACAATGCGCCGACCTCAAGGGAAAGCAGCAATATGGCCGATCGCAAGCAGGTACGGGTCAAGCGCCGGCGCGGCTTCGTTGAAGTCGTCAATGCTTTGCTGACGCTGATCGTCATCGGCTTGCTGGTCGCGGCCGGGCTGGTCTTTTATGGCGCCCACAGCTTCTACGTCTCGGGCCCGGCAAAAGCCGATACGACCTTCGTTGTACAAAAGGGCAACAATCTCGGCACGGTCGCGGAGCGGCTGGAACAGCAGGGCCTGATCGACAACCGCTATGTCTTCGACATCGCCGGGTTCGTGCTGAAGAAGCGCAGCGGCCTCAAGACCGGCGAGTATCAGGTCGCGGCCGGCGCATCGATGTACGACATCCTGAAGGAGTTGACCGAGGGCAAGCCGATCTCGCTCAGCATCACCATTCCCGAGGGTTTTACGGTCGCCCAGGTGATCCAGCGCCTGGACGGCAATGACAGGCTCAGTGGCAGCGTCACCGAGACGCCGCCCGAGGGTTCGCTCTACCCCGATACCTATGATTTCGATCCCGGCGCCACCCGGCAGTCCGTGCTCGATCGCATGCAGCAGGCGATGAAGGACAAGCTCGCCCAGGTCTGGGATAGCCGCGATCCCGTCATTCCGGTAACCACGCCCGACCAACTGGTGACGCTCGCCTCGATCGTCGAGAAGGAAACGCCGGTCCCCGACGAGCGGCCGCGGGTGGCGGCGGTCTACTATAACCGGCTGGTCAAGCACATGCGGCTGCAGTCTGACCCGACCGTGGTCTACGGGCTCACGAAGGGCGCGGGCCCCTCCGGTCGCGCTCCCACGCGCGCCGAGCTTGAGCAGAAGACGCCCTATAACACCTATCAGATCGACGGCCTGCCGCCGACGCCGATCGCCAATCCGGGGCTTGAGGCGCTGAAGGCGGCTGCCAATCCGGACAAGAGCAACGACGTCTATTTCGTCGCCGTCAGCCTCAATCCCAAGGACGGGCACCTCTTCGCCCCCACCTATTCCGAACAGCAGAAGAACGTCGCCAAGCTCCGGGTGCTGCAGCGCCAGGCGAAGGCCGACGCGCAGGCGGACGCCGACGCCGCCAAGGAGGCGCTTGAACAGCAGCAAGCGGCGCAGGCGGGGGATCCGACCGCCGGGGGCGCCGACACGCCGCCCGCCGACGCCGGCCCGGCGGCGCCCCAGGCCGCGCAGCCGGCGGATGCAGGTACAGCCGCGCCGGCCGCTGTCGCGCCCTCGCCGGATGGAGCGGCGCCCGACAGTGCGACGCCGCAGGATAATGCGCCTGCCCAGCCCGCCGGGGACCCCAACGCGCCCATCCCCATGCCACCCGACCAGCGGCCGACTGCATCGGATGGCGCGGCGCCAGACACAGCCAAGCCGGCTGCCAGCCGGCCGGCGAAGCCGAAGCCCGCGACCGCCGACGACGCGTTCGGGGGTTAGAAGGTGAGCGAGCCGATCGCCAGCATGACCGGCTATGCCCGGAGCACCGCCAGCGCCGAAGGCGAGGGCATTGCGTGCGAGATTAAGTCGGTGAACAGCCGCGGGCTAGATGTTCGGCTGCGGCTGGCCCCCGGCATGGACGCGCTCGAGAGTGAACTCCGCCGCCGCGTCGGTCGGGTGCTCGCGCGTGGTTCGATCACCCTGACGGTCGATGTCGAGCGCGATGCTGCGGGCACCGACATCGTCGTCAACGAACAGGCGCTCGCTTCGGTGCTGACCGCGATCGACGCTCTATCCGAGCGCATTGTCGGGCAAGCCCCGCGGCTCGAAGGCATTCTTGCCCTCAAGGGCGTGCTGGTCGAGCGGCAGCCAGCCCGGATTGCGGATGAGGAGGACCTCCTCTACGCCGCGATTCTTGCGACGGTGGAAAAGTGCCTCGCGGGCCTGGTCGAAGCGCGCCGATCCGAGGGCGATCACCTCAAAGCGATCATCACCGCGCGGCTCGACGAGATTGCGGCCTTGACCCGCGCCGCCGAAAATCACCCCTCGCGCAGCCGCGAGGCCGTGCTCGAGCGGCTGCGCGCCCAGCTTGCCGATCTGCGGGAAGCCGGCGCGGGCCTGTCCGAGGAGCGGCTGGCGCAGGAGGCGGTGCTGCTCGCCACCAAGGCCGACATCCGCGAGGAGCTCGACCGGCTCGCCACCCATGTCGCCGCCGCGCGCCAATTGCTCGCCTATGGCGGCCCGATCGGTCGCAAGCTCGACTTCCTGTCGCAGGAGTTCAACCGCGAGGCGAACACGCTCTGCTCGAAATCGGCGACGGTGGAACTTACGGCCATCGGGCTTGACCTCAAGGCGGCGATCGATCAACTACGCGAGCAGGTGCAGAATATCGAATAGGCAGGCGTCCGAACCATGGAATTTGCGCGGCGCGGTGTGATGCTGGTCCTTGCCTCGCCATCCGGCGCCGGCAAATCCTCGATCACGCGTACGCTCTTCGGCCAGGATCCCAATATCGGACTTTCGGTTTCCGTGACCACGCGGCCGCGGCGCACCGATGAGGTCGACGGCAAGCATTACCACTTCATCGGCATCCCCGAGTTCGAGCGCTTGCGCGCCAACGGCGAACTGCTCGAATGGGCCAAGGTCCACGACAATTTCTACGGCACGCCGCGGGCCCATGTGGAAGAGCAACTGTCCGCCGGCCACGATATCCTCTTCGACATCGACTATCAGGGAACGCTGCAGCTCTACGAGAAGTGCCGCGCCGACATGGTCACGGTGTTCATCCTGCCGCCCTCGATCAAGGAACTGCGCTCGCGGCTCGAACGGCGGGCGCAGGACAGCGAGGACGTCATCTCGCGCCGGCTCAAGAATGCGCGCCTCGAGATGGATCACTACCGCGAATACGACTACGTGCTCGTCAACGAGGATCTTGAGGTTTCGACGCAACGCGTCCGCTCCATCCTCGCCGCCGCCCGCCTCAAGCGCGAACGCCTGACCCAGCTCGACAATTTCGTCCGCGACCTGCAGAATCAGATCGACAGCCTTTGAGGCGGGGTTTTCCGCTTCAGCGCTGCTGAGGAGCTTCCCTTGCTTTTCCAACGGGCCCGTCATTGCCCGGCTCGTCCGGGCAATCCAGGGGCGAAGGACGGCAAGCGTTGCCCTGGATGCCCCAGATGACGGGTATGCGGCTTGTGGTGCAAGCGCTACCTGGGCCCCGTTGAATTGAAGCATTCCCCGCGCTTCCTTCGTCATGGCCGGGCTTGACCCGGCCACCCACGATGCCTCGCCAGTTCCACGGCGGCTATCGGCAAGGCCTCATGGGTCCCCGGGTCAAGCCCGTGGATGATGATGTGGCGAGGGATGCGACCTGATGCCGACACTGCGATGGCAGCACCTGGCCCAAGCACTCCCGGCTTGCATCAACTCAGCTGGATCGTGCTTTAACGACCGGCAGTGACCCGCCCCCTTGCGGGGAGGGGGCCGGGGACGTCACCGCCGCAACCCCGGCAATGCCCGTGCCATTTCGAGAAACGCCGAGATCGGCAAATCCTCCGCGCGCTCGTCGCCCTTGAGCCCCGCGGTGGCGAGCAGTGCCTCCATGGGTGCCCCCAGCGATTTGAGGCTTTGCCGCACCATCTTGCGCCGCTGGCCGAATGCGGCCTTGGTCACCGCCTCGACGTTTCCGACCAGAATCCCGGCCTCGACCGGCTTGGGCTTCAGATGGACCACCGTGGACGTGACTTTTGGCGGCGGGGTAAACGCCGCGCGATCGACGTTGAAGGCGATCCGGGCCTCCGCCCGCCAGCCCGCCAGCACCCCCAACCGCCCAAACGCCTTGTCGCCCGGACGAGCGACGATGCGTTCGGCCACCTCGCGCTGGAACATCAGCGTCAGGCTCTCGAAGAACGAGGGCCATGGCTCAAGCGTCAGCCAACCCGTGAGGAGGGGGGTTGCGATGTTGTAGGGGAGGTTGGCGACAATCCGCGTCGGGCCAGCGGCAAGCGCCCGGTAGTCGATCTCGAGCGCGTCCGCCTCGACCACCTCGAGCCGCCCCGGATAAGCCGCGGCAATCTCCGCCAAAGCGGGCAGCACGCGAGGGTCGCGCTCGATGGCTACGATTTTGCGCACACCCTCGGAGAGCAGGGCCCGTGTAAGCCCGCCGGGACCGGGGCCGACCTCGATGACGGTGACGCCTTCGAGCGGACCGCCAACCCGGGCGATGCGGCCGGTCAGATTGAGATCGAGAAGAAAGTTCTGCCCAAGCTGTTTTTTTGCCGAAAGCTCATGCCGCGCGATCACCTCGCGCAGCGGCGGCAACCCGTCTGCACTCATGCCGGGATCGAGGTCATCGTGTCCGCCAGCCGGATCGCAGCGAGGAAACTTGCGGTGGAGCCCCTGCCGGTGCCGGCGAGATCGAAAGCGGTGCCATGATCGGGCGAGGTGCGCACGATCGGCAGGCCCAGCGTGACGTTCACCGCCCGATCGAAGGCGACGGTCTTGATCGGGATCAGCGCCTGGTCGTGATACATGGCGATCACCGCATCGTATTGACGCCAATGGGGCGGATAGAACAGCGTATCGGCGGGGAAGGGGCCTTCCACGCGAAGCCCTTCGGCGGCGAGCCCGGTCAGCGCCGGGGCAATGATATCGAGTTCCTCCATGCCGATGCCGCCGCTCTCGCCCGCATGGGGATTGAGCCCGGCGATGGCGATCCGCGGCTCGGCGATGCCGAAACGCGTCCTCAAATCGTGCGCGAGCGTCCGCGCCGTGACCGAGAGCAGTTCGGCCGTGATCAGGCCCGGGACCTGCGCGAGCGGCACATGGATGGTGAGCGGCACCACCCGCAAATCGTCCGAGGCCAGCATCATAACGGGCAATCGCGGGGCGGCGCCATTGGCGCAGAGCGCGGCGAGATATTCGGTGTGGCCAGGATATTTGAAGCCCGAGCCGTAGAGCACGGCCTTGTGAATGGGCGCGGTCACCAAACCGCGGCACGCGCCGGTGAGCGTCGCCCGTACGGCCTCGGCGATTGCCCCCGTCACCACGGGTGCGGAGAGGGGAGTCGGCTCGCCCGGCTTGTCAGGAACGAGCCCCGGGATTTCGGCAATCGGCAGGGCGGTTGCGAACATTCCGGCCGCCTCCGCCGGGTCGGCGCTCCCGATCTCGATATCGAGGCCGAGCCGAACGGCGCGGGCCTTGAGAAACTCGGCCTGCCCGAAAACCAGGCAGGGCGGCAGCGCATTGGCTGTCCGCTCGGCGTAGAGGCGCAGGAACAGGTCCGGGCCAATTCCCGCCGGCTCGCCCATGGAGACAGCCAGCGGCGATTGCGGGCGCCCGGTCATCCTGGTCAGCTGCGAACGATCTTGGCCTTGGCCTTCAGATCGGCCAGGTATTTATCCTGCTCGCCCTTGAGCTGGTCATTGCCGGCGGTTTGACGCAGCTGGTTGGTGATGAAGGTCGTGTCCTTAGCCACTTCCTTGGAGCAGACCGCGAGCATGATGGTTCCGGCCGGGTCGGCATGGGGCCTTGTGATGCCGTTGACGGGCAGAGCGCCGAGCTCGCTGGCAACCGGCAGCGGTAGCTGGGTGGCGTGGCGACGGCCGACATCCGTTACGGCTGCGTCGGTGAATTTCTCGGAGAGCGCGACAGCGCTGTTGCAGCCCTTGAACTCCGCCCGATAGCGGTTGGCATCCGCCATGCGCGAGCCCTTGCCGATGAAGGTCACCTGCTTGAGGATGTAGTCGTAGCTGTTGGCCGCGGTGAGCTTGCTCTGCGCTTCCTTGGCGAGGCTTGCCTCGGAGAACTGCACGCGCGGCATGATCACGTTCTGCGTGATCTGGTTCCAGGCGAGGGTGGCGCGCATGCGGGCCTTCAACGTTTCCGGACCGACGCCGGCTGAGTTGAGGATGAGCGTCAGCTTGTCGGGGCTGACCTTCATGTTGCGCGAGATCGAGGTGTAGGCGTCTTCTACCTGCGCATCGGTGATGTTGACGCCGTAGAGCTTGGCGTTCTGCAGCTCCAGCGCCTCATTGATGAGTTCGTCGGTCGCGGCTGTGGTGAGGTTGCCGGGGTGATGCTCGAGCGCCATCAGCTTGGCGCGCTGGGAAATCTGCACGTCGGTGATGGGGGTGTCATTGACGGTCACTCGCACACCGGCCGCCAACGTCGGCAGCGTGCCGCCAAAGGACAGGGCGAGCACAACGGCAAGGGCAGTAAGGGTACGGGACATCGTCATTCGAATTCGCCTCCGGCTGAAATGCGCCAACGTCGAGATCTCAGGCCTTCGGCATCGGCAAAATTAAGGCGAAGCCGGTTTCGCACAGCCTTTCCACCTATGCAACCTCGGGGGGCGCACACGCGTGCGGATCGTGCGAGGTTCTCCACCGGCTTCGTTATTATCGGGCGCTGGGCAGCACTCAGCTGCCCAGCCCCTTGAGCTGTAGCGTCGCGAGAACCCTGAAGTCGTTGGGATCGATATTGGTCGGGCCGGTCGCTTCGACGCTGCCGCCATAGGTCAGGTAGCCGTCGTCATAGGTGACCCCGCCCCCCGCATCCAGCCAGTTGTTGTTCGCAAGGTCCCAGCTGGCATGGGTGTTGATCTTCCAATAGTCGGCAATCGGTATGGTGACCCCGCCACCCACCTCGTGCTGGTCGTTGAGCACGCCGCGCGACAGGTCTTGCGCGATGTAGAGGTAGTCGATGTCGAAGGTATAGCCGGCAATCGTATAGCTGCTGCCGAGGCCGCCGCGGGTCACTCGCGGCGTGGTCGGATCGACCTGCAGCTTGGAGCCGAGATTGAGGCCGTGGAGCGGCGATCCGGTAGCGCCTAGCACAACGTAAGACGCATCCGAGGAAAGCCCCTGGCCCGTGGTCGTCTCGGTTGCATAGTCGACATCGTAGGCATTGGGACCGGCCAGCTGGAAGGATTGGCCGCCGAGGATGTCGAGCCAGTTTCCGTTGTCGAAATTGGCCTGGTAATGGCCGCCCAGATTGGCCCTCAGCCCCGTCTCCTGCAGGTCCGTGCCGGAAAAGCGATTGTAGCTGAAGAGGTTGGTGTCGTCGAAAATGAAGCTCTGGGCGTTGTCGTTTGTGATGCCGACCTGGCTCACGTCGCTGCCGCGATAGTAGAGCTGTGCGATCGGCTCGACCACTTGCGTCGCCGGACCGCCGCGAATGATCAGCGGGTAGCGCACATCCACGGCCGCGATCGGGGTGGCGTTGAAGAGGTCGATGGTTCCCGGGTTCAGCAGGCTCTGCCCATCGTAATAGGCGGCGTCGGTCCTCAAGCCGGCATAGGGTGTGACCACCACGCCACCGGGCGCAATATAGCGTTTCTGCCAATCGGCTTCGACCGTGCCGTGCGCCTTGTTCTCGGCATAGCCCATTTCGTAGGGCACGCCGTTGAGCGTCCCGCGATTATCGTCCCCGGCGCGGGTCACCCCCAGGAGATCGGCCGAAAGATCGACCTCGCCCATGTCCTTGGGCAGGTACAGCACCTTGCTGTAGGTCATGTTGGGCAGCGCGGCGCCCTGGGCGTCCTGCTGCGCCTGCGTGATGTCGCCGAGCAGGTTGAACTTCTGCAACCGGAAATCGAAGAACTCGTCGCGCGACAGTTTTGTCGCATAGACCTGGTTGACGACGCCGGTGTCGGTGAAATCGCGGAAGCGGTAGTCGATCAGATAGGCCGGATCCGTGAAGGCCGTATACGACCAGCCGACGGTCCATTCCTTGATCGGCTTGAACTGGCCCGTGGTCTGGAAGGCGCCGCGCCATTGGCGATCACCAGGCAAGCCGGCATAGGCCGAGGGATCAAGCTGGTAGATACCCGAGGTCTTGACGCTGATGGCCCCGTTCGGGAAGCGCTGGTCCCATTCGAAACCCATCATCGCGCCCTGTTTCGAGAACAGCGAGGGGGTGAAGATGAGGTCGGTATCCTGCCCGACGGGCACGAAATAGGGCACGGAGAGCTTGGCGCCGAATTGCGGGCTCGAATCGATCGACGGCATGCGGAAGCCGGCGATGCGCTTGGTCGGGTCCGGCAACTGCATCCATGGCAGCCACGCGACCGGGATGCCGAGCAGGTAGAGCGTCGGCTGGTCCAGCGTGACCATGTAGGTCTTGTTGTTGTAGATCATGTGCACGGCCTTGGCCGACCAGCCGATCCGGCGACCCTTCGAATCGATGCACTTGCCGCAGGGCGAATAGGTGCCGTTCTCGAGCTCGGTCTGCACATTCTGCTGCATGTCGCCATTGGCGGCCGTGACCAGGGCGCCACCGGGCGTGGTGATCGTCAGGTCGCGCATGAGCGCGTCGTTCATGGGCCCGGAGAGCTTCATGTCGGGCGAGGTGTAGACGGTGCCATCGGGAGCGTGGACAATCACATTGCCGACGAAATGGGCCGTTTTGGCGCGCTGGTCGAACACCAGGTGGTCGCCGACGATGTGGTAGCCCTGATAGTCCACCACGACGTTGCCGACGGCGATCGCCTGATGATGGTCGGCGTCATAGGTCAGCTGGTCGGAACTGACCGAGATGTTGTTGGTGTCGACCCGCGGCACGCGGTCGAAAAAGCCGGTGGGGAGCAGGGTATTGCTATCGGCAGCCGAGGCCGGTGCTGCCAGCGCCGCGACGGCAAGAATGGCGAGCAGCGCCCGCTTCGGCATCCCCTTCATCAGGTTTGCGCGTCCCCTGCCCATCACGCCCAACCATCTTCTTTGTACAACAAAACCGTCAGGCCGATGACAAGGGCCACGAACGCAGGCCCGCAAGCGGCAAACATCGGACTAAGGACGCCGGCCGACCCCGCCCGGTCCGCCATTTCCGAAATCACGAACACCACGAAGCCGATTAAAATCGAATAAATTATCGGGCCCCCGTAGCCACGGGCTCTTCGATAACCGGCGGTAAATGCAAATGCAATGAACAAAGACCCAACGAGCAGAACGGGTAGCGACAACAAGCGGAGAAATCGCGTCATGGCGGCGTTCCTCAGCTGCGTATCGGACATATTGCCCGCCAGGGAGCTCGCAAGTTCGAACAAGGTCATGTCGTCGGTGGAGTTGATTTTCAGCCGCAGATCGCTTGGTGTCGTGTCCGTGGGCATCGAGAAGTTGACGAGCTGCAGCGGCGGCAGGCCGGCCCGGTAACGGGTGGCCGTGGGCATCAGCCAGGCACCCCCGACAAGCTTGGCCGCAGGCGCGAGGATCCGGCCCTCGTTGAGCCCGTCCGGCAGGAAAATGGTCACGCCCTGCAATTGCTGGCCGCTTCCCGTCACGTGGCTCGCCTGCAGGATATAGCGCTCGCCATTGGCAACCTGCTCGAGCCACAGCCCGGCCGACGGTGTCAGCGAAGGCGTGACGTCCGGGATCGGCACGGTCTCGTCGAGCAGGCGATTGGCCGAGGTGACCAGCCCCTCGCCATAGAAGGTGATCACAAGGCCCGCGAGCAGGATCGCCACGGTCGGAGCGCGGAGAATGCGCCAGATCGACATGCCAGCGGCCTTGACCGCCGTCAGCTCACGCCGTGACTGCAGGTCGATGACGCCAATCGCGGTGCCCACCAGCACGATCAGGGGCAGCGCCCGCATCAGCCAGCCAGCGGCGGCGGCAAACATGCCGAACGCCGCGAACTGCCAGCCGCCGATGCTTGCCAGCATGGAATAGCGCCAGTTGTCGATCGATTCGACGAGCAGGATCAGGCCGTAAAAAATCAGCAGCGTCAGGAAGATGCGGCTGGCGATGCGGCTCAGGATGATGAGGTCGATACGCGTCATGCCGGCCTCATCCGCAGGCGAGGGCGCAGCAGATTTAGCCGCCAGCCGAGAACGAGCAGCCCGGCGACCAGCACGGCGGCAGGCCCCGAGAGCGCCGCGAGGGCCGGCGGGCCGGCCATGTTCGAGCTGATGCCATTGCCGGCATAGGCGACGGCCAGCGCGACCAGTTCCAGCGGCACCCAGGCTCGCCCGCGCCGGCCGGTCGGGAATATCGCCAGCGCGCCCATGAAGACGCACATTGCGACCACCCTGAGTCCCTCGGCAAGCCGATCGAAAAGCCGGCGTTCAAGGTCGGGCGACCAGGAGTTGGACGCAAAGGCCCTCGCCAGGATTTCCGGCGTCGTGCTCTCGGCGAGATTGTCGGGGCCCCCGGTCGAGGCCGTCAGCCGGTTCAGGGAGATGTTGTAGGTCTTGAAGGCGACCTGCGAGAACGCCTTGTCTGCCGACAGATATTGCAGCGAGCCGTCGTGCATTTGCAGCACGTAGCCGTCCTGGTCGGTGGCGATCTTGGCCGATTTGGCGATGTAGGTGCGCCGCATGCCGGGGTCGCGCGAATCGTCGGCCATGAAATCGGTGAGATTGCCGCCGTTCTGGCGTCCGCCGATCACGATGGTGACATTCGGCACCACCTCGCTGAAGCGATGCGGCGTCAGCGTCCTGCCGACGACATCGGCGGCAATGCTCGCCGACCAGTCGTCGAGGCGGCGGTTGGCCCAGGGCTCGACGATGTTCGAGAGAAAGAGCACGATCACCGCCCCCCCGATCGCGAAGAGCCCCACGGCCCCCAGCAGCGTGGGCAATTGCCGATTGGTATGAATGATATGGAGCTCGTGGCTCGCCTGCAGCGCCGCCAGCGCCCGCACCATGCCCATCCCCATGCACACATAGGTGAGCACGATCGCGAGCGATGGCATGCCAAGCAGCGCCTGACCGATCAGGGTCAGGAAATTCTGGCCCTGCACCGCGACGATATCGAAAATCTTCAGGCTCTGGACCAGAAACAACAGGCCCAGCATGATGCTGAGCAGTGCCAACGCCTGCCAGGTGAACAGCCGGACGAGATAGAGAGAGAGGCGGTTCATTGGGTTCCGGAAGACGCAGCGACGAGGGGCACATTGGTGGCCTTCGGTGGCGATGGCAAGGCAAGCCAACCTTGTTTCCCAAAGTGTTGCGGGATTGACGCGACCGGCAAAGGGACTAACTGTTGCTGAAAGCGCTCGGACGCCGCGCTCGGCGTCTCCTCTCACGCACAGGCCCCGCCCATGCCCCAAACCCTCTCGATCGAAACTGCCGCCCTCCCGGTAAGGCCCGCCGGCACATTGGTTATCTATGTGGCGGAGGGCGCCACGCCGACCGGGGCTGGGGCGGATCTTTGGGCCGATGCCGGGCTCGATTGGGCGAAGGTGAGCGCCGCCGCCAAGTTTTCCGGGCGGCAGGGGCAGGTGATCGAAATTCTCGCGCCGAACGGGATCGATGCCGATCGCCTATTGGTCCTGGGGTCCGGCAAGCCGCAGGAGGGGGCTCCCAATCTTTCCGCCTTCACCGATCGCGGCGGCTCCCTCATGGGCAAGCTCGGCAAGGCCGAAATCGTCTCCGTGGTGCTCGATGGCGCCGACCTGACGCCGCAGGCGGTCGCCGAAGTGGCCGCCGGGGTGAGGCTCCGCCACTACCGCTTTGACCGCTACAAGGCAAAGAAGGCCGACGAAGAAAATGGCGAGCCGGCGAGCCTCGCCATGAAGCTTTTCGTCAACGACAAGCCGGAGGCGGATGCGGCGATTGCCGACCGCATGGCCGTGGTCGAGGGCCAGATCCTCGCGCGCGACCTTATCAACGAGCCCCCGAATGTGCTGGGTCCGCTCGAATTCGCCGCCGAAATCGAAAAGCTGCGCGAGATCGGCCTCGAGGTCGAAGTGCTCACCGACGATGAGATGCGTCGCCTGGGCATGAATTCGCTGCTGTGCGTGGCGCAGGGCTCGCGCAAACCGGCGCGCCTCGGCATCATGCGCTGGAACGGCGGGCCGAGCGGTGAACCGCCGCTGGCCTTCGTCGGCAAGGGCGTCTGCTTCGATACCGGCGGCATCTCGATCAAGCCGGCCGGCGGCATGGAGGACATGAAGGGTGATATGGGCGGCGCCGCCGCCGTCACCGGCCTGATGCGCGGCCTTGCGGGCCGCAAGGCCAAGGTCAATGCGGTCGGTGTCATCGGGCTGGTGGAGAACATGCCCGACGGCAATGCCGTGCGCCCGGGCGATATCGTCAAGGGGATGTCCGGCACCACGATCGAAATCAACAATACCGATGCCGAGGGCCGGCTCGTGCTGGCCGACGCGCTCTGGTACACGCAGGACCGCTTCCACCCCAAATTCATGATCAATCTGGCGACGCTGACCGGCGCGATCATTGTTGCCCTGGGGCACGATCACGCCGGCATGTTCTCGAACAATGACGAGCTGGCGGCAAAGCTTTCCGCCGCAGGCCTTGCGACCGGAGAAAAACTCTGGCGGCTGCCGCTCGGGGCCGCCTATGACAAGCTGATCGAGAGCCGCTTCGCCGATATCAAGAACACCGGCGGCCGCCCCGGCGGCTCGATCGTTGCCGCCCAATTCCTGCAGCGCTTCGTCAACAATGTGCCCTGGGCCCACCTCGATATCGCCGGCACCGCCTTCGGCACTTCCAATACGGAGACCAACACCAGCTGGGGCGTTGGTTTCGGCGTGGCGTTGCTGGATCGGCTGGTCAGGGACAATTACGAAGCTTGAGAGCGGCGTATCGTCGCGCGATACCAAGCTTGCGCCGTCACTACGTATCATTTGATGATACGTAGTGTGCGAGGCATGATCGGCTCGTTCAAAGGCAAGTTCGCCGAGATCCGCATCAACGATCAATGGCGGATCTGCTTCCGCTGGGAGAATGGGCGGGCCGAGGAGATGGAGATTGTCGACTATCATTGAGAGCGGGGCAGCGCGGGTTCTACCCCCGGTTCATCCGGGCGAATATCTGAGAGAGGAATTCCTGCTGCCGCTGGCAATTACACCCTATGCTCTGGCGCAGCGGCTCAACGTACCCCGTACCAGGATTGAGCGAATTGTGCGCGAGGAGACCGGCATCACCCCAGACACCGCGCTGCGGCTCGCTCGCTACTTCGGGACATCGCCGCAGTTCTGGCTGAACCTGCAGGGCCTGTTCGATCTGACGCTGGCGGAATCCGCGAATTCGGATGAGATCGCCGCGATCGAGCCTTTGCCGTCGGCAGATCTTTCGCGAAAGAGCGCCTGAATTGCCCGAAGTGCTGTTCTATCACCTCGAAAACCAGCCGCTGGAGCGGGTGATTCCGATTTTGCTCGAAAAGACGCTGGAGCGCGGGTGGCGCGCGGTGGTCGAGGTGGGCAGCAGCGAGCGGGCGACGGCGCTGGATGGCATGCTCTGGACCTATCGCGACGAGAGCTTTTTGCCCCATGGCGTGGCGGGCGGCGAAAGTGATGGGGACCAGCCGGTGCTGATCACCACCGGGCCCGAGAACGGCAATGGCGCCCAGGTGCGGTTCTTTGCCGACCGGGCCGTGCCGCAATCGGCGGAAGAGTACGTGCGGATCGTCTATCTCTTTTCCGGGCACGATCCGGATGCGGTGGTCGAGGCCCGCGCCGCCTGGCGGGCGCTGCGCGAGGGTAATGAAGTCACCTATTGGCAGCAGGACGAGAACGGCCGCTGGGCGAAGCGCGCGTAAGGCAGCACTTCCGCGCAGGGCAGCACTTCCGCGCAGGGCAGCACTTGGCGCATGGCAGGTTTGAGCGGCCGCTAGTGCCGATTTTCGCCCTGCCGACCGATTTGTGCTATAAGGCATCCTCTCATGACATCTTCTGACACGACTTTTTCGGCGGGGCTGCCCCATGCCGTCCATCCCGCATTGGCGCCGGCCCTCGCGGCGCGCGGCTACGAAAAACTCACCGCCGTGCAGCTTGCCGTCCTCGGCGAGGAACTGGCAGACGCCGACCTGCTGGTCTCGGCCCAGACCGGCTCCGGCAAGACGGTGGCCTTCGGTCTCGCCATCGCGTCGAGCCTGCTGGCCGGCGGCGATCGCTTCGGTCGGGCCGAACGACCGCTCGGGCTCATCATCGCGCCCACCCGCGAACTCGCCCTGCAGGTGCAGCGCGAGCTCGACTGGCTTTATGCCGAGTCCGGGGTCGTTACCGCCTCGTGCGTGGGCGGCATGGATGCGCGCACCGAGCGCCGGGCGCTCGAGCGCGGCGCCCACATCGTCGTCGGCACGCCGGGGCGCCTGCGCGACCACATCACCCGCGGCGCGCTCGATCTCAGTGATATCCAGGCGGTGGTGCTCGACGAGGCCGACGAGATGCTCGATCTGGGCTTTCGCGAGGACCTCGAATTCATCCTCGCCGCTGCGCCGGAAGACCGCCGCACGCTGCTGTTCTCGGCCACCGTGCCGCGGGCGATCGCCGAACTGGCGAAAACCTTTCAGCGCGACGCCGTCCGCATCACCGCGACCGCCGCGACGGAGCGGCATGCCGACATCGAATACCAGATGGTGCTGACTCAGTCGGGCGAGCGAGAAAGCGCCATCATCAACACGCTGCTCTTCTTCGACAGCAGCAGCAGCATCGTCTTCTGCCACACACGCGAGGCGGTGAAGCAGCTTACCACCCGGCTCGCCGGACGCGGGTTTCCGGTCGTGGCACTGTCGGGCGAACTCACCCAATCCGAGCGCACGCATGCGCTGGAGGCGATGCGCGACGGCCGGGCCCGGGTTTGCGTCGCGACGGACGTGGCGGCGCGCGGCATCGACCTGCCGAACCTTGATCTCGTCGTTCACGCCGAGCTGCCGACCAAGCCCGATACGTTGCTGCACCGTTCGGGCCGCACGGGTCGGGCAGGGCGCAAGGGCGTCTGTGTGCTCATCGTTCCGCAGCACCGTCGCAGCGCCGCATTACGCGTGTTCAAGCTCGCCAATATCGAGGCGATCACCCGCTCGGCCCCGAGCATGGCCGAGATCGAGGCCCGCAATCGGCAGCAGATCCTCGAAGTAGCCGCTGCCTCGCCCGGCCCAGATGCGGACGAAGCGCCGATGGTCGCGGAGCTGCTTGCCCGCGTGTCACCCGAACAACTCGCCGCTGCCTATCTCAGGCAGCAGGTTTCCGCGCGCCCCGCGCCCGAGACGATCTCGGCAGTGGCGATATCCGCTGTTAGCGAAAAGCCGCGGCGACACGAGAAGGGTTCATGGGAGCCCGTGGGGGAAGGCAGCGAGAGGCCGCCCCGCGCGCCCGACATGGTCGGCGGCGTCTGGTTCACGCTGTCGCTGGGCCGAAAGCACCGGGCAGACCCGAAATGGCTGCTGCCGATGATCTGCAAGGCCGGCGGCGTGACCAAGCGGGAGGTCGGCTCGATCAAGATCCTCGATACCGAAACCCGCTTCGAGATCGCGGCCGACCGGGCCGAGGCTTTCGCCGGCCTGGTGGCGCGCAACGGGAGCGGTGAAAAGGGCGTCAACATCGCCCCCGCCGACGGCAGGGCCGCGCCTCAGCCCCGGGTACCCCCGGTGCGACGCGATGAGCCGCCCCGCGAGCACGCTCGCCCCGGCGCAGTCGAAAAATCCGCCGCCGAGCCCGCAACGCCTCCGCGTCCCCGAAAGCAG
>DATJHO010000084.1:0-3332 GCA_035493835.1 Devosiaceae bacterium | reverse complement strand
GCAATCACGGTGGCACGATCGAGATCACGGAATCGCAGACGCCGATCCCGGTGCATTTTGCGGTCGGCGCCGGCGACCGGCTGGATGGCGCAGCGATCAACACCCTCAACGTGCCGCTGCGCGACATCTTCGATACGCCTGACTTAGCCTTTACTGACGACGAGATCGCCAACGGCACCTTCATTCCGCCCGAGGGCGGGCCCTATCCGCTGGCCGCCTTCACCGCGCCGCGCATCGACTATTCGCTGTTTCGCCTGAGCCACTACACCGGCACGGATGCCGAGCACTTCCAGAACTTCGTGATTTTCACGAACTACCACTTCTATGTGGACGAGTTCCGGCGCGTCGCCCACCAGTATATGGCCGAGGGGCACGAGCAATATGATCAGTTCATCGAGCCGGGCAATGTCATCACCCGCAACGCCCGATTCGGGGGCGAACGGACTGGCCGCGAACCGCCGCGCCTGCCGCAGATGCCGGCCTACCACCTCACCATGCCGAAGGGCCGCGGCATCACCATGGTCAACATCGGCGTGGGCCCCTCCAATGCCAAGACCATCACCGACCACATCGCCGTGCTCAGGCCGCACGCCTGGCTGATGCTCGGCCATTGCGCCGGCCTGAGGAATTCGCAGGAACTCGGCGACTACGTGCTCGCCCATGCCTATGTGCGCGAAGACCACGTGCTCGATGCCGACCTGCCGCTCTCGGTGCCCATTCCGGCGCTAGCCGAAGTGCAGGTGGCGCTGGAACGCGCCGTCGCCGAGGTCACCAAGCTCGAGGGGCTCGAAACCAAGCGCATCATGCGCACGGGCACCGTTGCGAGTTTCGACAATCGCAACTGGGAATTGCGCGACCAGAAGGAAATCACGCAGCGGCTCAGCCAATCCCGCGCGATTGCGCTCGACATGGAATCGGCGACCATCGCCGCCAACGGTTTCCGCTTCCGCGTCCCCTACGGCACCCTGCTCTGCGTCTCCGACAAGCCGCTGCATGGCGAGCTGAAACTCCCCGGCATGGCCTCGGAGTTTTACCAGACCCAGGTCAACCAGCACCTGCTGATCGGCCTCAAGGCCATGGAAATCCTCCGCGACCAGCCCCCGGAGCGCCTGCACTCCCGCAAACTCCGCAGCTTTGCGGAGACGGCGTTCCAGTAGGGTTGCCGGCCGCAAATTTTCGAGCTTGTGGCCAGGCCCCCTCACCGGGGCCTACCGGCCCCACCTGTCCCCCAAGGGAGAGGAGGAGCGAGGCCGTACCCCAGCGTCCCCTCTCCCCTGGGGGAGAGGGCCAGGGTGCGGGGGCCTTTTCACAACCACCGCCCCCCAAATCCCTGCCCCAAAAAGATGCACGCACACCCGCCGTCCCGTCTGGTCAAAGCGCTTTGGGCGTCCTAGACACGAAGCCAACAATAAAGAACTTGGGGTGGAAGCAATGGACAAGATCAGGATCATTCACGTCGGCCTCGGCGGCTGGGGGGGGAATTGGGCAACCCATGTGCTGCCCGGTCATCCGGACGTCGAGGTGGTCGGCTACGCCGATATTTCCGCCGAGAAGCGCGAGATCATGGCGGCCCGGCTGCATGAACCGAAGGAGAAATTCTTCCCGCTGCTGGACGACGCACTGACCGCCGTGGATGCGGATGCGGTAACGATCGCTGTCCCCGTTGCCTTTCATGAGCCGGTGGCGCGCCTGGCGCTCGAAGCGGGCAAGCACGTCGTGGTCGAAAAGCCGTTCACGCAAACCCTGCAGCAGGCCCAAGGGCTCGTGGACCTGGCCGAGAGCCGCCGGCTCGTGCTCGCCGTCAGCCAGAACTATCGCTTCTATCCGGCCGCGCAGATGGTCGCCGACCTCGCCAGCCGCGGCTATTTCGGCCGGGTCGTCGGGGGCAAGATCGATTTCCGCCGCAACGCGGTCGCCGAGCGCAGCGGCAATATCAACTGGCCCCACCCCATGCTCGCCGACATGGCGGTGCACCACTATGACCTGATGCGCATGGTGATCGGGGAGGATCCGGTCGAGGTGACGGCCCGCAGCTGGAACCCCATTGGCAGCCCCTACCGCGAGGATGCCGCGGCGGCGATGGTTTTGACCTTTTCCGGCGGGGCCACGATCAGCTATCGCGGCAGTTGGGTCGATCCGGGGCCGCAGACCGCCTGGGGCGGCGAATGGCAACTCGATTTCGAGCGCGCCTCCGTGCTCTGGACGTCACGCGGCGACCAGCCCTGGCAGGCCAAGCGCGACATGGTGCAGATCCTTCGGCCGAACGCCCAGCTCGAGGATGTGGCCTTGCCGCCTTATCCGCTGCACGACCGTGCCGGCGTCCTCGCGGCGTTCGCCCAGACTCTCAGGACCGGCGGCGAGCCGCCGTTCTTCCCCTCGGGCCGCGCCAATCTGGGAACGCTCTCGACGATCGAGGCGGCGCTGAAATCGGCAGCCAATGGCGGCGCCTCGGTCCGCCTCGACAGCATCGTTTGAGATCGAAAGGCGGCGGGCATGGATACGGCGCTGAGCCAGGAAGGTCGCGGGCGCAAGCGCGACCCCGAACGCACCAGCGCCGCGATCCTCGCCGCCGCCATCCATGAATTCGCGCAGAAGGGCTATGCCGGCGCGCGGATCGATGCCATCGCCAAGCGCGCCAAGATCAACAAGCGCATGCTCTACCATTATTATGGCGGCAAAGACGGGCTTTACCTTGCGGTGCTGGAGGGGCGCTATGCCGATATCCGCTCGGCCGAAACACGGCTCGAACTCACCCATCGCGAGCCGGTCGAGGGCATGCGCAAACTCGTCCAGTTCACTTGGAACTATTTTCTCGAGCACCCGGAATTTCTGAGCATTCTGGCGACCGAGAACCAGCACAAGGCCCGGTTCCTGAAGCAATCGGAGCGCATTGTGCAGCTCAACTCGCCGCTGATCGATGCGCTAGGCGAGGTGCTCAGGCATGGCGCGGCGGAAAAGGCCTTCAAGCCTGATATCGACCCGGTGCAGCTCTATATCAGCATCGCCTCGCTCGGGGCCTTTTATCTCTCCAACCGCTGGACCCTCTCGACCATCTTCCGCCGCGACCTCGCCTCCGAGACCGAGCTCAACGCCTGGGGCGAGCACATCGTCGAAATGGTTTTGGCGTATCTGCGGCCGTGATATGGCGGCTTCAGACGCGCCATTGTCGGGTGCAATCCTAGACCCAGGGCCCCCTCGCCCCTCAGGGGAGAGGGGACGCTGGGGTGCGGTGGGTACCTGACCAAAGCCGGAGAATCCGCACGCTTGACAAGCCGCTGCCGCAAGTAACGAAATGGTTATTTCGCGGGGAGGACGCGATGAGCTTGTGGGTA
>DATJHO010000083.1:0-3494 GCA_035493835.1 Devosiaceae bacterium | reverse complement strand
CGCGATCCATTCCGCGCGAACATCAGCACGGCGATCGCGAAGCCATAGGTCAGCATGCGTGCGAAGAACAGATAGGCCACCGGTAGACCGGTCCATTGCGTGTTCTCGGTCATCTCCGCCGGCAATCGGCTGATGGCATAGTAGAAATAGCCGCCGAGCAGTGACAGAACCGCGGCGGCCACCAGCAGCCGTCGGTCGTCATAGATCCAGTCGGGTTTTCGGTTTGTCGGGTGCGCCATGGCTGCGCCGAGCCAGCACATCGTGGCACAAAGGATAATCATCACCAGCGTCGATTCCAGCGCACCGGATGGCAGAAACCGCTCATTGGCCAATCCCAGGAGCTGGGGGAGGACATAGCCAGCAAATACGGCTCCTGCCAGGAACGGATATCCATAGATCGCGCCGCGGGCCAGCATGCCTTGAGCCAGAAGGACGACGCAGACAGCGATGAACGTCACGAGGAGGGGCGCGATCATGACATCTCCATCGCCCGCCCTGCGTCGAGCGCATGCATCAGCCTCCGGCCATAGGCGGCGAGATCGAATGATCTTGCGCGCTGCCCCGCCCGCTCGGCCATGTCACGGCGTAGCTCGACGTTTCGAGCCAGGCCAGCGAGAGAATCGACAATCATCTCGCTGTCCCGAATTGGAATGATCCTGCCCTCGACGCCGTCGCGCACAACACTTCCGGTGTTCTCGGTGCAGATGACGGGGAGCGATGCCGCGAGCGCCTCGTAAACAACCGTTGCCGACCCTTCGCAGAGAGACGGCAGCAGGAACACGTCGGCCCAGGCGAAATGAGAACCCATGTCCGCGCGCGGCACGGGGCCGGTCAGCTCGATTGCCTCGCTCAACCTCGCCGCCGCCTGAGGCAACGCCTCGACCGCACCGACCATCCGAAAGGTTGCCAGGCCCCCGAGCGCCCGGGCAGCGGCCAGAACATAAGGGGAGCCCTTGCGCAAGCCTACCCCACCGACTGTCAGAACGCGCAGGGGACCGCCGTGGGGCTCGCGTGGCGGCAGGCAATAGCGACCGTCGATGCCGTAGGGCACGACAATGCAGCGCTCGGCCGGCCCACCCCGTGAGGCGATGCCGTCCCGTACGAAGGTCGAGCCGCAGAGGATGACATCCGCCAGCCGCCACTCCGCCTCTTCGCGGTCGCAATAGTCGCTGATCACCACATCGTCCTCGACCGGCACCTGCCAGTCCGGGAAACTCTGCTGTTCCTGACGCAGCAAGTCTTTCTCGACGCGTCGTGGTGCGATGGTCTGCTCAATCACCCCATGCCGGCCGGCTGCCCGGGCCGCCTCCAGGACTTCCAGTCCGGCGCTATTGAATACGTAGACGCCACGAGCATCCCCGAAACCTCGCCTCAGGACATGCCGACAGAAGGTCTTTCCCGCCCACAGGAAAGTACGGGCGAATTCGCCCGCCGAGCGGGCTCGGCGGCACCGATAGGCATAGCGGATGCCGAATTGATTGAAAGCTGTGATGCGGTCGCTTGGTATATCCTTCGGCGCCCGGCCGGTAATCCGCCGCAGGCTGTCCGCCTGTAATGCGTTCGGGATGCGGTCGCACCATCGCAGCCATCCCTTGTTGGCGGCGATATCGGTGAAGAAATGGTTCAGCTGGCCTTCGGCATGAAGAATGCGCGGTACGGCGTAGTGCATTCGGGCGCCGAGCTGGGCGATCACATAGCTCATCGCGCATTTCCCCGCTCATCTGAACCTTGCAGCCCCGAATGGTCCTTCCGCATCTTGGCGAAGGCTTGGGATGCCTATGGTGGAACCCTGCGACGATGCGGCTCGCCGGCTGCCAGACATTTGCCGGCGTAGCACACATTGTCGGCGTGCCCGGTACCACCCAACAACTCGTCAATTCGTGCAGTCGATCATGCGAAAGGGGTAGGGGTTTACATGGTAGGGAGGAGCCATGACCAGAAGCAGGCTGGCTGCCGACGTTTGTCAGAGCGCCAGTCGTTCCATGACCAGGCGCACCCTGTTCTTCACACCGGTCGGTAGAAGGCTTCGCAAGCCTCGGCGCAAGCCGGCGGGCAGGCACCACGCGCTGCGCGGCAAAGGCGTAGCGATACGTCGCGGGCGCCTCATTACCCCCTCGATCACTTCCGCGTAGGCGGCCGCCATCTTGTCGGTTCGAAAGCGTTTTGTCGCGGAAGCACGCGCGGCCACGGACATGCGGGCAAGCAAGCCGCGGTCGCCGTCGAGCGCCCGGACAAGGCCAGCGGCTGCCCTGACATCGCCGACCGGGAACAAGAACCCCGTCCCTGGTTCGATGACGAAATCTGTAACATTGCGAATATGAGAGGCGACGGGGACGCATCCGGTGGCGAGGGCCTCGACCAGGGCAATTGATTGCCCTTCGAAGCGGGATGGCAACAGAAATACGTCATGCTCAACCATGACGCGTCCGACTCCTGCCGGCGGAACGGCCCCGAGGAAACGTACCCGGTCCCCTTGGCCGGTGAAAAGGCGGCGCAGCTTCGCATCATCCGGTCCATCGCCCGCAATGGTGAGGGTTAGCGGAAGGTCGCGCAGCTCTCGAAGAATCGACGGAAGCCAAAAGATCCCCTTGGAGGCATCCTCGATCCGGCCAAGACTGAGCAGTCGGAGCGGACCACCCCAAGGCCGCCGCTCCTGCCCTTCGAACGCTGCACCGTCGAACGGGTTGCAGATCGCATAGGTATGTCTGGGAGCAAATCCCGCGCGCCGCACGAGATCGTCGTTGATCCGTGGGGACACGCCGACCGTTGCATGGACGTAGTCCCGAATCGACCGAGCTGCCGCGTATGTGCCAGGAGTTATACTGTGCACGATCATGATCCGCCGGATCCGGGGGTCCAGATGACGAACAACGCTGCTCTGCACCCGGTCGGCCAGGACATTGACGATGATTACGTCGTAGCCCTCCGTCTCCAGATGATCGAGCAGCGCCACGGCCTGTTGCCGTTCATCGCGCGTGCCCGAAGCCAAAACCGACCCGAAAGCGCGTTCATGGGCCCATTCTGGCGTATCGATCAGCGCCTGCGCATCGGGACCAAGACATAACCAGCGCACGGTAAAGCCATAACTGCACAAGCCATCGCGCAGGGCCTTGCCGGTGCGGTACGGGCCGCCGACGCCGGGGGCGCCGAGGAACGCCACCAATCTTCCGCCCACCCTGTCCCTCCTGCTCCTTTTCCGGCGGCACCGATCCCAGGCGCCTGCGCGCTGGTTGGGCATGTGTACAATGGGAGAGTGCGTTGGGCCCAGGGGGCCTTTCGTTCACCCGATACCGCTTCCGGCTTAGGATGACGTTTGGAAGCTGCCTTCACGACTTCCGAAGCGCCGTCAGCAAGCGCTCGACGCAAAGCTCCCATCGGTAGGCCTCGGCGCGCTGACGACCCCGCGCCGACAGATCCGACCCCACGGCGCTGTCATCCGACAACATCTTGATGGTGGCTGCCACCTCGCTCGCATTCTCTGGATCGACCAACAA
>DATJHO010000082.1:0-129775 GCA_035493835.1 Devosiaceae bacterium | reverse complement strand
GCCGGGTATTCCGGAACGCCGCTGGCGCAGAAGCTAGGTTTTAAAGACGGCCAGCGCGTGCTGTTTCTGGATTTGCCCGAAAATCTCGCTGAATTGGCCGAGTCGCGTGCGTTCGCCTCGGTCGAGCGCCGGGGTTGGGATGGGCTGGGCGAGGCGAGCGGGCTGGACGTCGTTCACGGTTTTGCGACGTCCCGGGCTACCCTCGAAAGCAGTGCCGAGCCGCTTGCGGCGAGCATCGAGCGCGACGGCATGGTTTGGGTCTCCTGGCCGAAAAGAGTGAGCCGAGTGTTAACCGATGTAACCGAAGACGTTATCCGCGACGTGCTCTTGCCCACCGGGCTGGTGGATGTGAAGGTGGCGGCGATCGATGGGGTGTGGTCGGGGCTGAAGCTCGTGATCCGCAGGGAACTGAGATGAGGGGGCAGGGCATGCGTGGATTTTTGACGATCGGGTTTGTCGGAGCAGTGGTGCTTTCCGGCTGCGGCGTCGCGGCGCCGGCGCTCGCCGACGACCAGAGCACCTACTACGCGGCGTGCGTAAGAGTGTCGCCGGGGCTGAAGACGGCCTGCGCCTGCCGCGCCCAGGCGGCGATGAAGGCCAGTCCGGAGTTGCGACAGGACATCATCCTCTCTATGTCAAACCCGAACGGCTATGCTGCCAAGGCGCGCGCCGGCAAGGTTTCCGCCGATGTGATCCATCAGTGGGAAGTGTTCAGTGCCGACAGCGCCAAGCGGTGCGGCGTCGACAATTGAGGTCGCCTGACTGAGCGAGAGCGGGATGCGGCGGGCATGAAGAAGATCAGCTTCTCCAAGGAGACGCGCGCGGAGATCGTTGGGCAGATCCAGCGCTATTTCCACGATGAGCTCGACCAGGAGATCGGCTCCATCCCGGCCGAGCTGCTGCTTTCGTTCTTCGCCGAGACGGTCGGCGCCTATTATTACAATCAGGGCCTCGCGGATGCGCAGGCCGTGTTCGCCAAGTCGCTCGACGAGGTTAGCGACAGGATTTATAGCCTCGAGCAGCGAGAGGCGCGGCTGCGCTGATCCCGCTCCAGAACCGGATATCAAAATGGTTGAGCTAAGACTTCCCAAGAATTCGCGTCCCCGGCAGGGCAAGACCTGGCCCAAGCCGGACAGCGCCACGCTGCGCGAGTTCCACATTTACCGCTATGATCCGGACACCGGCGAAAACCCGCGCATCGACACCTATTTCGTCGATACCAGCGCCTGCGGGCCGATGATCCTCGATGCGCTGCTGTGGATCAAGAACACGGTCGATCCGACGCTGACGCTGCGCCGCTCGTGCCGCGAGGGCATTTGCGGCTCCTGCGCGATGAATATCGGGGGCGGCAACACGCTTGCCTGCACCAAGGGCATGGACGAATTCACCGGCCCGATCGCGGTCTATCCGCTGCCGCATATGCCGGTGGTGAAGGATTTGATCCCCGACCTCACGACGTTCTACGCCCAGCATCGCTCGATCGAGCCGTGGCTGCAGACGACGAGCCCGACGCCCGCCACCGAATGGCTGCAGTCCAAGGCCGACCGGGAAAAGCTCGACGGACTTTACGAGTGCATCCTCTGCGCCTGCTGCTCGACCTCATGCCCGAGCTATTGGTGGAACGGCGACAAGTATCTCGGCCCGGCGGCGCTGCTGCAGGCGTATCGCTGGCTCATCGACAGCCGCGACCAGGCGCGCGAGGAGCGCCTCGAAAATCTCGAGGATCCGTTCAAGCTCTATCGCTGCCACACGATCATGAACTGCGCCAATGTCTGCCCGAAGGGGCTCAACCCGGCCAAGGCGATCGCCGAAATCAAGAAGCTGCAGGTCGAACGCCGGGTGGCGTAACGGCACAATCTTGCGGGCTCGGGTGGCGATGGCCATCTTTGATGGCCTGACCACCGGAGGCCGAGGCGTGAACGAGATCGTCTACGAAACCATCGCCGAGGTCGCCAGTCCCTCGGTGGTTGAGGTGCTGGTGGCGGCGCTCAGGGGCTATGGCTTTCATCCGCTGGTGCGCGACGACGCCAACGGGCTGCCCGGCATTTCCAGTCTCAGCCTCAGGGGCACGCCGATCGAGGTGCCCGAGGCCGAGGCAGCCGACGCCCGGGTGCTGGCTGAAGCGCTGCTGCGCGACATGACGAAATAGCTACCCAGCGCGAAAATTGGCTGCCCACAGGCGGGTTTAGCCGACCCGGGGTCGTAAAACCGCCACACATCCACGACTATTTGAAGTGGACGGGTTCCGGCACGGCGTTGAACGCGCTTTGCCGTTCAGTCTAAATGCCGATAAAATTGCCAATGGGCCTGGCCCGGCAAGGGTCGAACGGCAGGAGCAGGCCATGATCAATTTGAAACGAGCTGGCGCGCTGAGCGTGGCCGCCTTGCTGGTGGCGGGCATGGTGTCCGGTTGCGCCACCACCGGCGGTGGGTCGGACGGGATTGCCGCGAACGACCAGCCCGGTCAGCTGGCGCCCGTCGAGGATTCGTCGGTTTCCAGCAATTCGCTGCCGCCGATCGGCGGCGCTAACGACAGCACGCAAGTCGCCAATGCCGGTCCGGACCAGGCGGCGCTTCCGCCCCCTTCGGGCGCTGCCGCAAACACGGGCGATCCCGGATTGACCACCGGCTCGACCGGCGGACAGCCGGGCGGTTCGGCCTCGCAGGGCTCGTTCGTGTCGCTCAACGATGTCGGCAGCGTGCCCAATGGGCAGGGACGGGATCTTTCCGGCGGCCTCACGATGCAAAAACTGCTCGGTGGCTGGACGGTGGTCTCCGGCGCCACGCAATGCCGGCTCAACCTGACCTATACCGCCATGACCGGCACCAGCCGCTACCGTGCCTCGGCCCCGGGCTGCCAGATGCCGGCGCTCGCTTCGGTTTCCTCCTGGCAGCTTTCGGGCACGCAGCTGCAGCTGTTCGACGACAGCAATGCCATCGTGGGCGCGCTGCTGCTGTCGGGCGGCCGCTTCATCGGAACGCTCGCGGGCGGTCAAGCCATCTCGATGACTGGCTGACGATTGGCTCAGCTCGGCAAGCCTGAAGCCGGATCCATCGGACCGGTCAGTGCGGCTCTACGGCGCCACGTCGCAGAGGGCGCGCTGAAGCCGGATTCGCTGCAGGCGGAAGCGGCCCGGCTGCTCGACGACATCGCCGAGGGACTTCGGCAGCGCGAGCGCGGCGATGGCTTGTTCGGCGCGCTGCGCAAGAAGGCCGTCCCGCTGAAGGGCGCTTATCTCCACGGGCAGGTCGGGCGCGGCAAGACGCTGTTGATGGATCTCTTCTTCGAGGCGGCCCCGATCGCCGAAAAGCGGCGCCTCCATTTCCATCAGTTCATGGATGAGATGCACGCGGCGATCGCCCGCTTTCGCGATTCGCCAAAGGGCAAGCGCGACAATGCCGATCCCGTCGCGGCGGTGATAAAGCCGGTGCTGGGCAAGACCCGGCTGCTCTGTCTCGACGAATTCCGGGTCGACGACATCACCAACGCCATGCTGCTCGGGCGGCTGTTCGAAAAGCTGTTCGCTGGTGGCTTGGTGCTGGTCGCGACCTCGAACGTTGCGCCCGAAAACCTTTACGAGAATGGGCTCAACCGCGAGCTGTTCCTGCCGTTCATCGATTTGCTCAAGGCCAATGCGACGGTGTTCACCCTCGACGGGCCGACGGATTATCGGCGGCTGAAATTCGAGGGCGAGCCGGTCTTTCATGTCGGCACCGGGCCGGCGGCCAAAGCGGCGATGGATCGCCTGTGGGCGCGACTCACCGAGGGGGCGACGGGCAGGGCGGACGAACTGCGCGTGCTCGGCCGCACCATCCCTGTGCCCGAAGCGGCGCTGGGCGTCGCCCGGTTTCCAGCGGCAGAGCTCCTCGACAAGCCCTTGGGCGCCAGGGACTTTCTGCGGCTTGCGCAGGCTTATGATGCGCTGATCCTCGACGACGTGCCGCAGTTCGACCGGACCCGGTCCAGCGCTGCCAAGAGATTCATCCTGTTGCTCGATGGGCTTTATGACGCAGGGGTCAAGCTCGGCGCGAGCTTTGCCGTCCCGATCGACCAGCTCGGCGACGATGACAAGACCGCTTTTGAGTTCGCGCGCGCTGCCTCCCGCCTGGCCGAGATGCAATCCGCCGACTATCTGAACTCCCCCCGCAAAGGCCCGGCGAACGGCCAAAAAATGACAGAGGCGCTGACCTAAAATGGGGCAAAATCGCCCCTCCACGAGCAGTGCAGCCGGCGCATGACGGGCGTGCGAAAAGCCGGGCCCTTGTTCGCTCAAATCCGACAAAGGGTTCACTTGCGCCCCTTAGCCGACAGGGCTAATACGGCTCGGACAATTCATCCAATTGACAGGACTGAAGGCATGGCGCGCAAGAAGATCGCTCTCGTGGGAGCGGGGCAGATTGGCGGCACCTTGGCGCATCTGGTTGCGCTCAAGGATCTTGGCGATGTAATTCTTTTCGACATCGTCGACGGCGTACCGCAGGGTAAGGCGCTGGATCTCAGCCAGTCCGGCGCGGTCGAGGGTTTCGCCTCCACCATCACCGGCACTTCCGAGTACAAGGACCTTGGCGGCGCCGATGTGGTGATCGTCACGGCGGGCGTGCCGCGCAAGCCGGGCATGAGCCGCGACGACCTGCTGGAAATCAATCTCAAGGTGATGGAACAGGTCGGCGCCGGCATCGCCAAGTATGCGCCTGACGCGTTCGTCATCTGCATCACCAACCCGCTCGATGCAATGGTCTGGGCCCTGCAGAAGTTCTCGGGTCTCCCGGCCAACCGCGTTGTCGGCATGGCGGGCGTGCTCGACTCCTCGCGCTTCGAACACTTCATTGCCGATGAGCTCAAGGTTGCGGTCGAGGACGTCAGCTGCTTCGTGCTCGGCGGCCACGGCGACAGCATGGTGCCGCTGGCCCGCTACTCCACCGTTGGCGGCATTCCGCTGCCGGACCTGGTCAAGATGGGCTGGCTCTCCAAGGAGCGGCTCGACACCATCATCCAGCGCACCCGCGACGGCGGCGCCGAGATCGTCGGCCTCTTGAAGACCGGCTCGGCCTTCTATGCGCCCGCCGCCTCGGCGATCGCCATGGCCGAGGCCTATCTCAAGGACAAGAAACGCGTGATGCCGGTTGCCGCCTTCCTCAAGGGCGAATACGGCGTCAAGGGCACCTATGTCGGCGTGCCGGCGGTGATCGGGGCCGGTGGCGCCGAACGCGTTGTCGAAATCGAGCTCAACAGCACTGAGCGGAAGGCATTCGAAAAATCGGTCGAGGCTGTCGAAGGCCTGATCGAAGCCTGCAAGAAAATCGCGCCCAAGCTGGCCTGAGCCGGCTGACGCGGACCTCGTCCTTTGACAAGCTCAGGACGAGGTCCCCTCCGGGGCGGTGCCAATACCCGCTCTGAATTGAGCCTGTCGCATCACGAGGGCGGCCGCCCGAGCAAAGCTGGGATTAGCAATGAATATCCACGAACATCAGGCCAAGGCACTGCTTTCTACCTATGGCGTGCCGGTAGCCAAGGGCGTCGCGATTTTTTCGGCCGATGAGGCAGAAGCGGCGGCGAAGGCGCTCCCAGGCCCTCTCTACGTAGTGAAGAGCCAGATTCATGCCGGCGGCCGCGGCAAGGGCAAGTTCACCGAACTCTCCCCCGATGCCAAGGGGGGCGTCCGGCTGGCCCGGACGATCGCGGACGTGGTCGCCAATGCCAAGGAGATGCTGGGCAATACCCTCGTCACCAAGCAGACCGGCCCCGCCGGCAAGCAGGTGAACCGCCTCTATATCGAGGACGGCGCCGACATCGCCCGCGAGCTTTATCTCTCGATCCTGGTCGATCGCGAAGTTGGGCAGGTGGCGTTCGTGGTCTCGACCGAAGGCGGCATGGACATCGAAACCGTCGCCCATGACACGCCGGAAAAGATCGTGACCGTCGCCATCAACCCGGATACCGGGGTGACCGGCGCGGAAATTGCCAAGCTCGTTGAGGCGCTAAAGCTCGAGGGCGATGCCAAGACGGACGCCGCGAGCCTCTTTCCGGCGCTCTACAAGGCATTCTGCGAAAAGGACATGGCCCTCCTGGAGGTCAATCCGCTGATCGTGATGGAAGACGGTCACCTGCGCGTACTCGATGCCAAGGTCAGCTTCGACAACAACGCGCTGTTCCGGCACCCGGATGTGGTCGCGCTGCGCGACGAGTCTGAAGAGGACGCCAAGGAGATCGAGGCGCACAAATACGACCTCGCCTATGTGGCCCTCGACGGCAATATCGGCTGCATGGTGAACGGGGCGGGCCTCGCCATGGCCACCATGGACATCATCAAGCTCTATGGCGAGCAGCCGGCCAATTTCCTCGATGTTGGCGGCGGCGCCAGCAAGGAAAAGGTCACGGCGGCGTTCAAGATCATCACCGCCGATCCGAGCGTGAAGGGCATTCTGGTCAACATCTTCGGCGGCATCATGCGCTGCGACGTCATTGCCGAGGGCGTGCTCGCCGCGGTGAAGGAAGTCGGCCTTGGCGTGCCGCTGGTGGTCCGTCTCGAGGGCACGCGCGTCAATGAGGGCAAGGCGATCCTCAACGCCAGCGGGCTCAACGTGATTTCGGCCGACGACCTGGACGATGCCGCCCAGAAGATCGTGGCTGCCATCAGGAGGTAGAATTGAAGCCCAGCCTCACCCCTCTGCTGCTCGGCGCCTTGCTGTTGGGCGCGGTGCCGGCCATTGCGGCGCCGCCCGCGCCGCCGTCAACGCCGGCCGCACCGTCCAGCGACAATGGCGTCGCCGGTCAGGGTGGGGAAGCGGCTCCCGTTCCTGACCCGTTTCTCGCCGAAGTGCTCAAGACCTGCCGCGACGGCGCTTCGGGCGACAGCGGGACCTACCAGCGGCTACAGGATGCGGGCTGGAACCTTTCGGTGGATGCCGACACGCAGACCCCCTTCTACCAGGCCTTCAACGGCGAGAAGGATTTTGACGGCGTCGGCACCGTCGACATCACCTACTCGATGGAAGTCTATCCCACGATGACCGAGGGCTATTGCTCGCTCTCGATCGATTCGGCGGAACGCCCCGTCGGCATCGCCGACCTCGCCAAGATGCCCGATCTCAAGGGCGAGCTTCGCCATACGACCGACGGCATCGCCAGCAATTGGGAGGACAATTCTCCCACCCCGCACGTTTTCATCCAGGCCGACCAGCACGAGAAGGACCTCTATTTCCTGCTCGATGTCACGACGCTGATGAACAAGCCGGCGGCCGACATTCCTTATGCCAAGCCCGACGATGCGGGCCAACCCGACACCACCGGCGCGTCCGACCCCGGCACCAGCGCCGCCAACTGATCCCCGGTCCCGCCGAGACGCGGGACGAAACTTTCCGGAAGTTCCATGTCCATTCTCGTCAACGCGGATACCAAAGTCCTTGTCCAGGGCCTGACCGGCAAGACCGGCACGTTCCACACCGAACAGGCGCTCGCCTATTTCGGCACCAAGATGGTGGGCGGCACCCACCCCAAGAAGGGGGGCGAGTTCTGGACCAGCGGTCTCGATAGCTCGGCGCAGCTGCCGATCTTCACCACCGTTGCGGAAGGGAAGGCCGCGACCGGGGCCAACGCCTCGGTCATTTACGTGCCGCCGGCCGGTGCCGCCGATGCCATCCTCGAGGCGATCGATGCGGAGATCCCGCTCATCGTCTGCATCACGGAGGGCGTGCCGGTGCTCGACATGGTCAAGGTGAAATCGGCGCTCGACAAATCCAAGTCGCGGCTGATCGGGCCGAACTGCCCGGGCGTGCTGACGCCGGAAGAGTGCAAGATCGGCATCATGCCGGGCTCGATCTTCTCCAAGGGCTCGGTCGGGATCGTCTCCCGCTCCGGCACGCTGACCTATGAGGCGGTGTTCCAGACCACCAATGCCGGGCTCGGCCAGACCACCGCCGTCGGCATCGGCGGCGATCCGGTCAAGGGCACCGAGTTCATCGATATCCTCGAAATGTTCCTCGCGGACGACGCCACCAAGTCGATGATCATGATCGGCGAGATCGGCGGTTCGGCCGAGGAAGACGCGGCGCAGTTCCTGATCGATGAGGCCAAGCGCGGTCGCAAGAAGCCGATGGCCGGCTTCATCGCCGGGCTGACGGCGCCTCCAGGCCGTACCATGGGCCATGCCGGCGCGGTGATCTCCGGCGGCCGCGGCGGCGCGGAAAGCAAAATCGAGGCTATGGAACGCGCCGGCATCAAAATGTCGCGCTCCCCTGCCAGGATCGGCGTCACTCTCAAAGAGGTTCTCGGGGCCTGATCAAGGCAGCGTGCCGCAAAACAACCTTACTTGACTGGCTTCAAAACCTTACCCTCGTTAACAACATAATCAGCACAATCGGCGATAGTATCGCCGCGCCAGCCGGGCCCTCGCCCGGACGATGAAGGGAAGCCGGGGCGCGAAGGCCCCGCACAGCACAAGATGACACGACAGGAAAAGAACGAAGAGTTCTTGCTCACCTCCTTCCTTTACGGAGGGAACGCAGCCTATATCGATGATCTCTATGCCCAGTTCAAAGCTGATCCAAAGAGCGTCGATCCCACCTGGGCCAGTTTCTTCGGCAAACTCGAGGACTCGAGCGCCGAAGCGCGGGCAAATGCCAACGGGCCCAGCTGGCAGCGACGCGACTGGCCGCAGACCGCCAATGGCGAGCTGGTATCGGCCCTGGACGCCAACTGGGGCCCGCCGCCTGCGGGCATAGCGGTCCGCGCCGAAAAGGCGATGACCCGCCAGGCGGAAGCCGCAAAAGCCCCCGCCGTCACGCCCGAGCAGGTGCAGCAGGCGACGCAGGATTCGATCCGCGCCATCATGATGATCCGCGCCTATCGGATGCGCGGGCACCTGCACGCTGATCTCGACCCGCTGCGGCTCAAGCCGCAGGAGCCGGCGCCGGAACTCGATCCGGCGACCTACGGCTTTGCCGAGGCCGATTACGATCGCAGGATCTTTATCGATAATTATCTGGGGCTCGAATTCGCCACCATCCGCGAGATGCTGGCGATCCTCAAGCGCACCTATTGCTCGACCGTCGGCGTCGAGTTCATGCACATCTCCGATCCGGAAGCCAAGGCCTGGATCCAGGACCGCGTCGAAGGCGCGGACAAGGAGATCTCCTTCACCGCCGAAGGCAAGAAGGCGATCCTCAACAAGCTGGTCGAAGCCGAAGGCTTCGAAAAGTTCCTCGACGTCAAGTACACCGGCACCAAGCGCTTCGGCCTCGATGGCTCGGAGTCGCTGATCCCCGCGCGTGAGCAGATCATCAAGCGGGGCGGCGCCCTGGGCGTCAAGGATATCGCCCTCGGCATGGCCCATCGCGGCCGCCTCAACGTCTTGACCCAGGTCATGGGCAAGCCGCATCGCGCCTTGTTCCATGAATTCAAGGGCGGCGCCTTCTACCCTGAAGACGTCGAAGGCTCGGGCGACGTGAAGTACCACCTCGGCGCTTCCTCGGACCGCGAGTTCGACGGCAACAAGGTGCACCTGTCGCTGACTGCCAACCCTAGCCACCTCGAGATCGTGGATCCCGTGGTCCTCGGCAAGGCGCGTGCCAAGCAGGACCAGCTGAGTTCGGTCGAGGGGCATTTCGTCAATACCCGACAGGTCGATCGCTCCAAGGTGCTGCCGCTGCTGCTGCATGGCGATGCCTCGTTCGCCGGCCAGGGCGTCATCGCCGAGTGCTTCGGGCTCTCGGGCCTCAAGGGGCACCGCACAGGCGGCTCGGTCCACGTCGTGATCAATAACCAGATCGGCTTCACCACGAACCCGATGTTCTCGCGCTCTTCGCCCTATCCGACGGATGTGGCCAAGATGATCGAGGCGCCGGTGTTCCATGTGAACGGCGACGATCCGGAAGCCGTGGTGCACGTTTCGCGCATCGCGACCGAATACCGGCAGCGCTTCGGCCGCCCGGTGGTGATCGACATGTTCTGCTATCGCCGCTTCGGACACAATGAAGGCGACGAGCCCAGCTTCACCCAGCCGTTGATGTATTCCAACATCCACAAGCACAAGACGACGCTGGAACTCTACTCGGAAAAGCTGATGGGCGAAGGCCTCGTCACCTCGGACGACATCGACAAGATGAAGGCCGACTGGCGCGCTTTCCTCGAAAGCGAGTTCACCGCCGGGCAGGACTATCGTCCGAACAAGGCGGACTGGCTTGATGGCCACTGGAAGGACATCAAGCGGGCCGAGATCGATGGGCCGCGTCGTGGTGAATCCGGGGTTGCCGTCGACAAGCTGATCGAAGTCGGCACCAAGCTGACCGCCGTGCCCGAGGGCTTCCAGGTCCACAAGACCGTCAAGCGCTTCCTCGACAATCGCCTCGCGGCGATCGAATCCGGGCAGGGCATCGACTGGGCGACGGCGGAAGCGCTGGCGTTCGGCACGCTGCTCGATGAGGGCCATCCGGTCCGGCTTTCCGGCCAGGATGTCGAACGCGGCACCTTCAGCCAGCGCCATTCGGTGCTCTACGATCAGGTGACCGAGGAAACCCACACCCCGCTCAACCATCTCGGCGCCGCCCAGGAACGCTACGAGGTCGTCAATTCGATGCTCTCGGAAGAAGCGGTACTCGGCTTCGAGTATGGCTATTCGCTGGCCGAGCCCCGGGCGCTGACCTTGTGGGAAGGCCAGTTTGGCGACTTCGCCAACGGCGCCCAGGTGGTGGTGGATCAGTTCATCTCCTCGGGCGAGCGCAAGTGGTTCCGCATGTCGGGCCTGGTGATGCTCCTGCCGCATGGCTATGAAGGCCAGGGTCCGGAACACTCCTCGGCGCGCCTCGAGCGTTATCTCCAGCTCTGCGCCGAAGACAATATGCAGGTCGCCAACTGCACGACGCCGGCCAACTACTTCCACATCCTGAGGCGCCAGATCACCCGCGACTTCCGCAAGCCGCTGGTGCTGATGACGCCCAAATCGCTGCTGCGCCACAAGAAGGCGGTTTCCGCGCTCGCCGAGCTCGGGACCGACTCGACCTTCCACCGGCTGCTGTGGGACGATGCGGAGGCTCCCGGCCTGCCCAAGACCTCGATCAAGCTCGTCCCCGACGAGCAGATCCGCCGCGTCGTCCTCTGCTCGGGCAAGGTCTATTACGACCTGCTCGACGAGCGCGAGAAGCGGGGCATCAACGATGTCTACCTGCTGCGCCTGGAACAGCTTTATCCGTTCCCGGCCAAGGCGCTGCTCGACGAACTTTCCCGCTTCAAGCAGGCCGAGATCGTCTGGTGCCAGGAAGAGCCCAAGAACATGGGCGCCTGGGCCTTCGTCCAGCCCTATGTCGATTGGGTGCTGGAGCAGATGGGTCGCGCCGGCGATCGCCCGCTCTATGCGGGTCGTCCGGCCTCGGCTTCGACCGCTACCGGCCTGATGCGCAAGCACCTGCAGGAAATCCAGGACTTCCTCGCGGAAGCCTTCGCGAAGTAGAAGCGTGATGATTTGAAAGAGGGCCCCGGCCCTCTTTCTATTCGGTCGCGCATAACTCGAAAGAAGACAGGGACTAGACCATGTCGGTAGAAATCAAGGTGCCAACCCTGGGCGAGAGCGTCACTGAGGCGACGGTTGGCCAGTGGTTCAAGAAGGTGGGTGACACCGTGGCGGCGGACGAGCCGCTGGTCGAGCTCGAGACCGACAAGGTCACGGTCGAAGTGCCCGCCCCCAGCGCCGGTACCCTCGAAGCCATTGCCGCCAAGGAAGGCGAGACCGTCAATGTCGGTGGGCTGCTCGGCGCCCTCGCCGCCGCTGGCGTTGCGGTGAAGCCGGCCGCGGCCGCTGCCGCCGCGTCGCCGGCCAAGCTCGCCGGCGAGCAGACTCCGTCTCTCGAGCTCAATGGCCAGCCGGGCGGCAATGTGCCGCCCTCGCCCTCGGCTTCCAAGCTGATGGCCGAGAACGGCATCGCCAATGGCTCGATTGCGGGCTCGGGCAAGCATGGGCAGGTGCTGAAGGAAGATGCGTTGGCGGCGATCGCCCACCCGTCCGCCTCGCTGACCAGTGCCGCCGCGCCCGTCGCCATGCCGCAGATGCGGACGGCCGAGCCCGCGCCCGCGGCCCGGCCGGCGTCTCCCTCGCCGGCTCCAATTCCGCGCGGCCCGACCCTTGCCGAGGATGCCGGCCGCGAGGAGCGGGTCCGCATGACCCGCCTCCGCACCACCATCGCCCGTCGGCTCAAGGATGCGCAGAACACCGCCGCCATGCTCACCACCTTCAATGAGGTGGACATGAAGCCGGTGATGGACTTGCGCGCCCAGTACAAGGACGTGTTCGAAAAGAAGCACGGCGTCAAACTCGGCTTCATGGGCTTCTTCACGCTTGCCGTGGTGCATGCGCTAAAGGAGATCCCCAACGTCAACGCCGAGATCGACGGCGATGATATCGTCTACAAGAACTACTGCCATGTCGGCATGGCCGTCGGCACTGATCGCGGCCTCGTTGTGCCGGTGGTGCGCAATGCCGACCAGCTGTCGATCGCCGGCGTCGAGAAGGAAATCGCTCGCCTCGCCAAGCTGGCGCGCGACGGCCAGCTGTCGATGGCCGACATGCAGGGCGGCACCTTCACCATCACCAATGGTGGTGTTTACGGCTCGCTGATGTCGACGCCGATCCTCAATGCCCCGCAATCGGGCATTTTGGGCATGCACAAGATCCAGGAGCGGCCGGTCGTCGTCGGCGGCCAGATCGTCGTCCGCCCGATGATGTACCTGGCGCTCAGCTACGATCACCGGATCGTCGACGGCAAGGAAGCGGTGACCTTCCTGGTGCGGGTCAAGGAAAGCCTCGAGGCGCCGGAGCGGCTGGTCCTCGACCTCTGAACGGAACCCCGATGCGGCCTGTGATGCGTTATCGGCACATAGCCTGGAGGGCTGTCCTATGCGGGGCAGCCCTTTTGGCTGCCTCGCCGGCGCTGGCCGCCCCGATCGCGCCGGGAGCGCTGGTGCCCGCACTCGATGTCTTCGTTGACGCGATCGCCGATGGGCACACGGTCGCAGCCTGCGCGCCCGCAAAATCGCCGGCCCGTGATGAGGCGAACTGGGCCTCGGCCAAGGCGGTGCTTGTCGCGACCCTCTGGGCCAGCGGCTTTCCCATTGATTTCGTTCGTACCGTCGGGCAGCGGCTCGATGCGTCCGTGCCCAGCGCCAAGCCCGATTGCAGCAACCCGGTGCTGCTCGGCGACCTGGCGCTCGCCTCCGCGGATGGCTGGGTGAAGGCGGTCGAGCGACCGCTGGCCGGCATGGACCTCAAGATCATCGACAACCCCTTGTCCCCGACGGCATGGGCTGCCATCAAGGCCGACTTCGCCAAGGAGACGACCGGCCAGCAGCGCATGCTCAGCTGCATTGCGGTCATCGATCCCGCCGGCCTGCCGCAGGTGGTGCACGACTGGGACCAGATGATCCTCGGGATCGGCCAGAAGCTCGTCGACGCCGGTTTGCCGCGCGACGAGGTTTCGGCCCAGCTCAGCGCCGCCGAGGCGAACAGCATCTGGCATCGCGTCGCCCCGGACGCCGAGGCGGAATTGCGCGACTCCTGCGTCAAGGACAAGGTCTGGTTCACCCGCTTCACCCAGTTCGACTATTCCGCCCTCACCGGTCAGGTAGACAAGCTGCTGGCCCCGGCCAGTGCCGGCGGCGGCAAGTGATGGCGAGGGCGGGGAGCGTCGCAGCCTTCGCCGTGCCGTTCGGCCGCAAGCATTCTTTTGACGCGCGTTGCGCGAGAGGGATTTTTCGTCATGCCGCGATAGGCTAGCTATGCGGCACCTTCCATCTGGTCGGCCAGCCCGATCTTCCTGGGCCGGCTTCTCAAAGCCGTCTCGACTAACGGTGGGAAAGCCCGGTCGGCTTTCCTGAGCTCACTCCCAATGGGGCATATCATGGCAGAAGTTTTCGATCTCACCATCATCGGTTCGGGCCCGGGGGGGTATGTCGCGGCAATCCGCGCGGCACAGCTCGGCATGAAGGTGGCGGTGGTCGAGAAATGGGCGACCTTTGGCGGCACGTGCCTCAATATCGGCTGCATTCCCTCCAAGGCGCTGCTCCACTCGACGGAACTGTTCGAGGAGGCGGGCCACAGCTTTGCGCATTTCGGCATCGATATCGAAGCGCCCAAGCTGAACCTGCCGCGGATGATGGCGCACAAGGACGAGACGGTCACCGCCAACGTCAATGGCGTCGAATATCTGTTCAAGAAGAACAAGATCACGGCTTTCCGCGGCGTCGGCTCGATCGCGGCCGTTGGCAAGGTAGTGGTGACGCCCGAAAAGGGCACGTCCACCACCATCGAGACCAAGAACATCGTGATCGCGACGGGCTCGGTGTCGGCCAATTTGCCGGGGATCGAGATCGACGAGGAAAAAATCATCACTTCCACAGGCGCGCTGACGCTGCCGAAGGTGCCGGAACATTTGCTGGTGATCGGCGCGGGCGTCATCGGGCTCGAGCTCGGCTCGGTCTGGCAGCGGCTCGGCGCCAAGGTGACGGTGGTCGAATTCCTCGACCGCATTCTCCCCGGCATGGATAGCGAAGTGGCCCGCCAGTTCCAGCGCATGCTGCAGAAGCAGGGCGTCGAGTTCAAGCTGTCGACCAAGGTCACCGGCATCGAAAACGTCGCTGGCGGCGGTCTTAAGGCCAAGGTGCAATCGGTCAATGGCGGCGAAGACGCCATCATCGAGGCGGACGTCGCGCTGGTTGCCATCGGCCGCAAGCCATTCACGCAAGGGCTGGGGCTCGAGGCGTTGGGCGTCGTCATGGACGAGCGCGGCCGGGTCAAGACCGACGCGCAGTTCAAGACCTCGGTTGAGGGCATCTACGCCATCGGCGACGTGATCGCCGGCCCGATGCTGGCGCACAAGGCCGAGGACGAGGGCATCGCGGTGGCCGAACTAATCGCCGGCCAGCACGGGCATGTGAACTATGGCGCCATTCCGGCCGTGGTCTACACCAATCCCGAGATCGCCTCCGTCGGCAAGACCGAGGACGAGCTCAAGGCCGAGGGCGTCGACTACAAGATCGGCAAATTCCCCTTCACTGCCAATGGCCGCGCCAAGGCGATGCTCGCTACCCAGGGGTTTGTGAAGATCCTCGCCGATGTGAAGACCGACCGGGTGCTCGGCGGCCATATCGTCGGCAAGAACGCCGGCGAGATGATCCATGAGATCGTCACCCTGATGGAATTCTCCGGCGCCGCCGAAGACCTCGCCCGCACCACCCACGCCCACCCGACCCTGTCGGAAGCCGTGCGCGAAGCGGCGCTCATGTGCGGCGACGGCGCGATCCATATCTGATCCTAGGGGGCAACGCCCCCACCCCAGCCCTCCCCGCAAGGGGGAGGGTGCCGGGCAGTGCTGGTGGGGGACACCCCTCTTGCCGAAAACTCGGACGAACACCTTGCCTGGAGTGGATCTGGCTGAGTTGATGCAAGGGCGCGCCCACTCCCCCATCGTCATCCCCGGGCTTGACCTGGCTTGACCCGGGGACCCATGCTGCCTTTCCAGTAACTTAGGTGGACTTGGCGAGGCATCATGGGTGGCCGGGTCAGGCCCGGCCATGACGAAGGGAGCGCGAGGGGAATGCTTCATACCTGAGGCAAACCTCAAGCCCGCGTCAACACCACCAGCTTCACCTCCTGGTGCCGCGCGAGCAGGAATGTGGTCTGCTCGTAGCGCAAAAAACCATCGGCCGGATGGTTGAACGTCCGTTCGCCGCCCTCGCGGTCGGTGACGGCATGGGCCTGCCAGGCGCGATCGAAGAATGGGCTTTGTTCCCGAAGTCTCTCGACCACCTCGCGGGTGTCGGGTGCCGCGAGGTGGCGGCTGTAATCGGCGCGGAATTCGGCGGCGAGGCGGGACGCGCGTGTCTCCCAGTCGGCGATCAGGGTCCGAGCGACCGGGTTCAGGAACACATAGGCGAGGAGGTTCCGCTCGCTTTCCCCATCCAGCCAGCCGACAAAGAGCTTTGTTGCCGCCTCGTTCCAGGCGAGCGTGTTCCAGGCCCGGTCGAGCACATAGGCGGGGGTAGCGATGGCCGCAACGACGGGCCCAAGCTCCCGGCCGAGATCGCCAGGCGGCAAGTCGGGTGGCGTCTCCGGATCGCGCTTTCCGGCGAGTTCGAACAGATACCCGCGCTCGGCGGCGGTCAGCCGCATGATCTGGGCCAGCCGCGACAGCGCCGCCGGCGAAACCGAAAGATCGCGGCCCTGCTCGATCCAGGTGTACCAGGTGGCGCTGACACCGGCGAGTTGGGCCACTTCCTCGCGCCGCAGCCCCGGCGTGCGCCGTCGCGTGCCAAAATCCATGCCGAACATATCGGGCGTCAGGCGCTCGCGATGCGAGCGAAAGAATTCGCCCAGTTCGGCCCGGCGTTGCTCGTCGGAAAGGTCTTTCATGGAAGCGCGTTATACCAGGATAAGATTGGTTCTGGTACGGGTGTAACGGGAGGCGTAGCTCTTGACCAGCCGTTTGCGGGGAGCACGCGGCACACACACTTTTGGAATCATTGCCATGTCTCAATCATTTGCCGCCCCTGAAGGGCGGTCGCAGGAAGCGCTGAACGCAAAGCAGTTCGGCTCGACCGCAGCCGAATATGTCCAGAGCGCCGTGCACTCGGCCGGCGCGGATCTGCAGCAGATCGCCGAGTTCGCCGCGCGCCGTCTCGGCCCGAAAGCCAAGGTGCTCGATCTCGGCTGCGGCGGTGGCCATGTGAGCTATGCCGTCGCCCCGCATGTGGCCGCGGTCACCGCTTATGACCTCTCGGCGGACATGGTTGCGGCGGTGGCGGCCGAGGCGGCAAAGCGCGGGCTTTCCAACATAGCGACGGCCCAAGGTCCGGCTGAAGCGCTGCCCTTCGCGGACGGAAGCATGTGTGCGGTGTTCTGCCGCTACACCACCCATCATTGGCCCGATGTGCGCAAGGGGCTACGCGAGGCGCGGCGGGTGGTCAAGCCGAGCGGGCTTGTGGTCGTTTCCGATATCGTCGCGCCGGAATTGCCGGTGCTCGACACGTTCCTCCAAACGTTCGAGATGCTGCGCGACCCCTCGCATGTCCGCGATTATTCGGTGAGCGAGTGGGTGGAGATCGCCACCCAGGCGGGGTTTGCCGTCACCGGCCTCACCCGCCGGCGGCTGCCGCTCAATTTTGCCTCATGGGTGAAGCGCCAGCGCACGTCCGAGGTGCATGTCGCGGCGATCCGCTCGCTGTTCGGCGCGGTGTCCGAGGACGTGCGCAAGCATTTCGACATTCGCGAGAACGACGATTTCACCATCGACGAGGTGGTGCTGGAACTCGCGCCGCTCTCGTAGCGGGTTGGCAGGGAGTAACGGAGATTCCCGCCTTCGCGGGAATAACGCCGTGGAGTGGCACCGGTCTGCCCAAAACCCGGGTCATTCCCGCGCAGGCGGGAATCTCTGTTCAGGACCCAAACGCCGTTTTCGTTTAGGACCCAAGTGCCATTTCCCGATCGCGCGTCAGCCCCTCGGGTGCGCCGCGCGATAACTCTGCATCAGGCGCTCGGTATCGACGGCGGTATAGATCTGCGTCGTCGATAGCGAGGCGTGGCCGAGCAGTTCCTGGATGGCCCTGAGGTCACCGCCGCGCCCCAGCAGGTGCGTTGCAAAGCTGTGGCGCAGCGCGTGCGGCGTTGCCGAGGGCGGCAGGCCGAGCGCACCGCGTAACTGGGCGACGCGAAGCTGGATGAGGCGGGGGCTGAGCACGCCACCTTTTTCGCCGCGGAACATCGGCTCGCTGGGGCCGGTTTTGAACGGGCAAAGCCTGAGATAGTCCTCGATCGATGCGCGGACCACGGCGATCAGCGGCACCAGACGGATCTTGCCGCCCTTGCCGATGACACGCATCGACGCGCCTTCGAGATCGGTCCGCGACACCGCCAGCGCCTCCGAGATGCGCAGGCCCGCCCCGTAGCAGAGCGACAGCACGGCGACGTCGCGGGCGGCGACCCAGGGCGTTTCTTCCATTTCCGTGGTGGTCGAAATCGCGGTCTTGGCCTCGGCGACGGTCAGCGCCTTGGGCAGGGATTTCGGCAGTTTTGGCGTGCGCACCACGTTGAAAGCCTCCGTCGCCAGCACGCCCTCGCGTTCGAGATAGCGGAAGAAGGATTTTTGCGCCGACAGCGCCCGCGCCAGCGAGCGCGAGGTGAGGTTTTCCGCCCGGCGGCTGGCGAGGAAAGCCCGGATATCGGCGGCGCGCAGGGCCTTGAGCGTTGCGAGCGTCACCGGGCCGCCGGTGTGGGCAGAAAGAAAAGCCAGGAACTGGCCGAGGTCGCGGCCATAAGCTTCCAGCGTTTTTGGCGAAAGGCGGCGCACGGCGCCGAGGTCGCGCTGCCAGCCGGCGAGCTGCGTCTTGACGGCCCCGTCGGCGGCAAAGGCGAGATCGGTCATGCATCATGGATAGACGCGAGGGGTTAGCGCATGGTTGATTTAGCCTGAGCTCCAGCATTGAGGGACCCGCATGACCATCAACAGAATCGCACTGCCTTCGGGCGAGACGGTACCGGCGCTGGGGCAGGGCACCTGGTACATGGGCGAAAGCGGGCGCAAGCGCGCCGACGAGGTCAGGGCGCTGCGGCTCGGGCTCGATCTCGGCATGACGCTGATCGACACCGCCGAAATGTATGCCGATGGGGGAGCCGAGGAGGTTACGGGCGAGGCGATCAAGGGCCGCCGCGACGAGGTGTTTCTGGTGAGCAAGGTGCTGCCGAGCCATGGCAGCCGCATCGCCACCATTGCCGCCTGCGAAGCCAGCCTCAGGCGGCTGGGCACCGACCGGCTCGACCTCTATCTCCTCCACTGGCGCGGCAATTACGCGCTCGAAGACACCCTCACCGGCTTCGAGGCGCTGCAGCAGGCGGGAAAAATCCGCCATTGGGGCGTTTCCAATTTCGATGTCGAGGACATGGAGGATTTACTGGCGGCCGGCGGCAAGGCGGTTGCGGCCAACCAGGTGCTCTATAATCTCTCTCGCCGCGGCATCGAATACGATCTCCTGCCGTGGTCGATAGAGCATCGGGTGCCGACCATGGCCTATTCGCCGATCGAGCAGGGGCGGATTCTCGGCGAGAGGACGCTGCGGGCCATCGCCGAAGCGCATGGGGCGACGCCCGCACAGGTGGCGCTTGCCTTCGTGCTGTCGCGGCCCGGCATGATTGCCATTCCCAAGAGCGGCAATGTCGAGCATGTCCGCGAAAATGCCGGCGCCGCCGAGGTGACGCTGAGCGAGGCCGATCTCAGGGCGCTCGATGCGGCCTTCCCGCCGCCCAAGCGGAAGTCGTCGCTGGAGATGCTGTAGGGCGACCATCAAATAAAGGGGTCGTAGGCCCATTGCAGCAAGGCCTGTCGCTGCCGCGGGCGGCAGTTCAGGTCGTGGGGTGCGCAATTGGCCCGAATCTGTGCGGCATGCCGTGCAAAGGCCCGCCAGCGCCCGATCTGCCGGGCATCGACCGCCGGCAGCCGCCGCCCGCGATAATAACGGCAATACCACTGGAACCAGCCGCGAGGGTCGGGGCCGATGATCCAGCCCTTCTCGCGCCAGACCGCGAGTGACTGCCGGCTCTTTATGCCAAAGCAGTTGAGGGTTGGATCGGCCACGTCACTGAGCCTGGCACTGGCAAACCAGCTCGCCGGGAACTCCTCCCGGCAGTCATTGCAGTATTTTCCCTCGAACACACCGAGTTCCAGCATTTGCGCCGGGGTGAAGGCGGGAGTGAAGGCCTCGGCAAACCCGCCGCCCTCCGGGGCGGTCAGCTCATAGCTGTAACCGCTCTGCATCCGGTCGTTCACATGGATGGTCTCACCAACGGCCATGGTTTTCTTCCCCTGCGAATGATCGCAGAATCAGCTTGCATTGCCTATCTTCCCCGTGAACAAAGCGGGCACGGATGGAAGAGCTTCCCGACATTGTTGCGGTGATGGTGGGCGTTGCGGTCGAGGGGCCGTACTCCTATCGCGTGCCCTATGGCATGAAAGTCACGCGCGGCTCGATCGTTGCGGTGCCGCTTATCGGCCGGCTGACGCTCGGGGTGGTCTGGGGCGTGCCGAAGGACAATTTTGCCCATAACCGCCTCAAGGACATCGCGCAGGTCTATGACGTGCCGCCGCTTTCCGACGAACTGCTGAAACTCGTTGATTGGGTGTCGCGCTATACGCTCGCCGCGCCGGGCATGGTGTTGCGTTCGGTGCTACGCTCGTCGGAGGCATTGGAGCCTGAGCGGCCGGTCACCGCCTATCGGCGCAACGGCAGCGAGCCGGCGCGGATGACCGATGCCCGGCTGCGCGTGCTCGATTGCCTGGCCGACGGACAGGTATGGGCCAAATCGGCGCTGGTGGGGGCGAGCGGCGTGTCGCCCTCGGTGATCAAGGGGTTGGAGCGGGCAGGGGCGCTGGAGCGGCTGGAGATTCCGCCGCTGCCGATCGTCGAGCGACCCGATCCGGAGGCGGCGGTGCCGGTCCTCAGCCCCGGGCAGCAGGCGGCGATGGAAGAGATCCGGCGGGGCGACCCCCTCAGCTTTTCGGTCAGCCTGCTCGATGGCGTCACCGGCAGCGGCAAGACGGAGATTTTTTTCGAGGCGGTGGCCGATACCCTCCGGGCCGGGCGGCAGGCGTTGATCCTGCTGCCGGAAATTGCGCTCACCCACACCTTCCTCGAACGCTTCACCCGCCGTTTCGGCACGCGGCCGGCCGAGTGGCATTCCGAAATGACGCCGAGCCAGCGCGCTCGCACCTGGCGCGCGGTGCTGGAGGGGCACGTGCGCGCGGTGGTGGGCGCCCGCTCATCCCTGTTCCTGCCGTTTCGCGAGCTGGGGCTGATAGTGCTCGACGAGGAGCATGACGGCGCCTTCAAGCAATCGGACGGGGTCAATTATCACGCGCGCGACATGGCGGTGGTCCGCGCCCATCTGGCGGGCGCGCGGGCCATTCTTTCCTCTGCGACGCCATCGGTTGAATCCCGCAATAACGCCAATACCGGGCGCTACCGGCATGTGCGGCTGACCAGCCGTTTTGCGGCGGCGCAACTGCCCGATATCACCGCCCTCGATATGCGTGAGGAGCAGCCGGAAAAGGGCAGCTGGATCGCCCCGCGCCTCGCGCGCGAGATTTTTGCTACCCTCGATCGCGGCGAACAGGCGCTGCTCTTTCTCAACCGCCGCGGCTATGCGCCCCTGACGCTGTGCAAGGCCTGCGGGCACCAGTACCAGTGCCCGGATTGCTCGGCCTGGCTGGTGGAACACCGTTTCCGCGGGGTACTGATGTGCCATCATTGCGGGCACCAGCAGAAAATGCCGAAAAGCTGCGGGGCCTGCGGGGCGGTCGAATCGCTGGTCGCCATCGGGCCGGGCATCGAGCGGGTAGCGGAGGAGGCGGCGGCGCGGTTTCCCGATGCGCGAACCGTGATCCTCTCGTCCGACATGGGCAGCAACGCCCAGATTCGCGATCGTTTCTCCGAGGTGGAGCGGGGTGAACACGACCTCATCATCGGCACCCAGCTCGTCGCCAAGGGGCATCACTTCGAAAAGCTGACGCTGGTGGGCGTGCTCGATGCCGATCTCGGCCTTGCCCATGGCGATCCGCGCGCGGCGGAAAAGACGTTTCAGATCCTCACCCAGGTGACCGGCCGTGCCGGCCGCGCCGCCAAGGCGGGGCGGGCGTTCCTCCAGACCTATCATCCGACGCATCCGGTGATCGAGGCGATGGTCAAGGGCGATACCGAGGCGTTTTACGCCCATGAGCTCAAGGCGCGCGAGGAGGGGGGCCTGCCGCCCTTCGGCCGGCTGGCGGCGCTGATCGTTTCGGCGAGCGAACACGACGTTGCGACGGGGTTCGCCAAAAAACTGCTGTCGCAGGCGCCGATGGCCGAAGGGCTGAAACTGTTCGGGCCGGCGGATGCGCCGATCGCCATGGTGCGCGGACGGCATCGGGTGCGGCTGCTGGCGCAGAGCCCCAAGGATTTTGATCTCTCCGGCTATGTGCGGTTCTGGCTGACCAACGCGGAACGGGCGACGGGGAATATTCGCGTGCAGGTGGATATCGACCCGCAGAGTTTTTTCTGAGGGGGCAAGCGGCTACCCTTCACCGGCCTGCCGGCCACCCTCTCCCCACAGGGGCGAGGGTTTTCTAAGCCGAACCCTCGCGGCGCCATCGTCCCCTCGCCCCTCTGGGAGAGGGTCAGGGTGAGGGGTAGCCCCCTCACCGGCCCCCATCCACCTTGACTCTGTGAACCTTTGATATCATAACCCGCGGCGATTGCGTGGTGGCCTTGGCCGCTGCGCGCTCTTGGTTTTAAAACCGCTGCTCGAGGTTTTGCCGGTTCGCCGGCTCCGAAGTCCGCGACAAAAGTCGTTGCGGCGCCGCAGGGCGCGAAAGAAAGGGTCGGTGGCCAAGATGCCGCCGGCGAGACAAATGTTCGCTGTTATCAAGACGGGCGGCAAGCAATACAAGGTTGCCGCCAACGATATCCTGAAGATCGAAAAGCTCGAGTCCGAGGCCGGTGACGTCGTGACCTTCGACCAGGTCCTGATGGTCGGCACCGAGGGCGACGTGACCGTTGGCGCTCCGCTTGTCGAAGGTGCGCTGGTCGCCGCCCAGCTGATCGAGACCAAGAAGCAGGATACGGTCATCGTATTCAAGAAGCGCCGCCGCCACAATTCGCGGCGCCGCAACGGGCATCGGCAGCTGCTCTCGACCGTTCGGATCACCGAGATCCTGACTGGCGGCGCGGCGGTCACCACCCAGCCCGACGAGCGCATCAAGGCGCGCCTTGCGGCAGCTCAGGCTGCGGCGCCGGTGGCGACCGTGAGCGACGCCCCCGCGGGTCAAGAAAAGCCCGCCAAGGCGACGGCCAAGAGGGCCGCGACGTCCGAAGGCGATGCCGCCGAAGGCGAAGCCAAGACCACCAAGCCGCGCGCCAAGAAGGCCGCGCCCAAGGCCGACCAGGAATAGGAGCACCGATAGATGGCACATAAGAAAGCAGGCGGCTCGTCCCGCAATGGTCGCGATACCGCTGGCCGCCGTCTCGGCGTCAAGAAGTTCGGCGGCGAAGCCGTGATTCCGGGCAACATCATCATTCGTCAGCGCGGCACCAAATGGCATCCGGGCAATGGCGTCGGCATGGGCATCGATCACACGATCTTTGCCGTGGTTGAGGGTACTGTGACCTTCAAAACCCGAGCCAACGCACGTACCTATGTCTCGGTCCAGCCGGCCGAGGCTGCGGAATAACGGCAGGCTAAACACCCTGCCGGAGACCATCTCCCAGGCAGGCGCGTTCAAGCCACCATCAGGATCAAGGGGAGCCGGTCGCCGGCTCCCCTTTGTCATTGGATGGCACGAAATGAAGAGGATCGATCCCCGTTCCGGCGCAAGGCTCGGAGCCGCCCCCGGCACCAAGGCCAGCGAGGAGATGTTGCAGCAGGCCACGGCCCGCCTGTCGTTCCGACGTGCCCGGGACATCCTGCCGGGAAAGATCGAGACGCCGCGTCTCATCCTGCGCGCGCCCATCCGCGGCGACGTGCCGGCGTTGACCGCGCTCGCCGACAACAAGAACATCGCCGAAAAGCTGTCGCGCCTGCCGAGCCCCTATACCAGGGCCGACGCCATCGCCTTTGTCGAGATTTTTTCCCAGCGCGCGGACGAGCGGCCCTACGCCATCACCACGCAAGCGGGGGACCTGCTCGGCATCGTTGGCTTCAGCTACGCCATGGGCCAGCATCCCGAACTCGGCTACTGGCTGGGTGAGCCGCATTGGGGCAAGGGGTTCATGAGCGAGGCAGCCAAAGCCCTGCTCGAGGCGGCCTTTGCCACCGGCCTTTATCCGGCGATCCGCGCCCGGGCGCTGCAGAGCAATCTCGCCTCGATCAACGTGCTCGAAAAGGCCGGCTTCAAGAATATCGGCCCCGCCAGCGACCCGATGGGCGCGGAGAAGAACCGGCCGGTCTTCGAATTCCGGCTGGAGCAACCGAGATGAGCGTCACCCTCACGACGCGCCGCCTCATCCTCCGGCCGCCCAGTATGGACGATGCCGAAGCGATCGTGCGCTATCTCAACAATTTCGCGGTCGCCGGGAATCTTGCGACCGTACCCTATCCCTATCGGCTGGCCGATGCCGAGTTTTGGCTCGGTCGGCAGCGGGACAATATTCCGCCGGAGGAAACCGGATTTGCCATCGAGCTGCCCGGCGCCGGCTATGTCGGCAATATCGGCTTTCACCTCACCGCCAGGCAGCCGGAACTCGGCTATTGGCTGGGGGAGCCATTCTGGCATCGCGGCATCATGACCGAAGCGGCCCAGGCCGCGGTCGACTGGTATTTTGGGGTCGGGCGCGAGTCCGTGATCCGCTCCGGGGTCTTTTACTTCAACAAGGCCTCGCTGGCGGTGCAGAAGAAGCTCGGCTTTACCGAAACCGGCAGCTCCTATCGGCATTGCCTTGCGCGCGGCGAAGAGGTGCGCCATATCGACACGCAACTAAGCCGCGCCGATTGGGCGGGAGCCAAACAATGAAATTTCTCGATCAAGCCAAGGTCTATATCCGCTCGGGCGACGGGGGCGCCGGCTCGGTTTCCTTCCTGCGCGAAAAATTCGTCGAGTTCGGCGGACCCAATGGCGGCAATGGCGGGCGCGGCGGCGATGTGGTGGTGGAGTGCGTCGATGGGCTCAACACCCTCATCGATTATCGCTACCAGCAGCATTTCAAGGCCAAGACCGGCACGCATGGCATGGGCAAGGACCGCCACGGCGCCAACGCGCCCGATATCGTCTTGCGCGTGCCGGTGGGCACGCAGGTGTTCGAGGACGACAACGACACCCTGATCGCCGACCTCACCGCGGTGGGGCAGAAGGTGACGCTGCTGAGTGGCGGCAATGGCGGATTTGGCAACGCGCATTTCAAGACCTCTTCCAACCAGGCCCCGCGTCACGCCAATCCGGGGCAGGTGGGCGTCGAGAAATGGATCTGGCTGCGGCTGAAGCTCATCGCCGATGCCGGGCTCGTGGGATTGCCGAACGCCGGCAAATCCACTTTCCTTGCAGCCGTCTCCGCGGCGAAGCCAAAAATCGCCGACTATCCGTTCACGACGCTGCATCCGAACCTGGGCGTCGTCCGCATCGGCGAGCGCGATTTCGTGTTGGCCGATATTCCCGGGCTGATCGAAGGCGCGCATGAGGGCGCCGGCATCGGCGATCGCTTCCTCGGCCATGTCGAGCGCTGCGCCGTGCTGATCCATCTGATCGACGGCACGCAGGAAGATGTCGCGGACGCCTACACGACCATTCGCGGCGAACTGGCGGCCTATGACGAAGCGCTGGCAGAAAAGCCGGAACTCGTGGTGCTCAACAAGATCGACGCGCTTTCGCCCGATGAGATCAAGGCCAAGGTCAAGGCGCTGAAAAAGGCCTCCAGGACCGAGATCATGCAGGTGTCCGGCGCCACCCACCAGGGCGTCGACGAAGTGCTCTACGCCGTCGTCCAGGTGCTGGACGAAGCCAAGCTCGAGCGCGAGGAGCGGGCGCGGGTAAAGACCGCGACGACCTGGGCGCCGTGAGGGGTCGGTCGACCCCTATACTGCCCCCCTTCCCAACCTCCCGCGAAAAGGGCAGGGCGGTTGCATCGGGCCGGATTCTCCCTTTTCAGGGGCTGGGGTTGTTGGCCGCAAGCGCCAGTTGGGTGGGATGGAAATGACCGACGCCCTTTCCCCCTATAAGCGGCTGACCATAAAAATCGGCTCGGCGCTGCTGGTCGACGGCAAGACCGGCAAATTGCGTGCCGAGTGGCTGAGGAGCCTTGCCGGCGATATCGCGGCGCTCAAGGCCGAGGGTCGGGAGGTGGTGATCGTCTCCTCGGGCGCTATCTCGCTCGGGCGGCGGCTGCTTGGGCTCGATGGCATCAGCCTGCCGCTGGAGCAGAGCCAGGCCGCGGCGAGCGCGGGGCAGATCGCGCTGAGCCAGGCCTGGGCCGAGGCGCTCAGCGGGTTCGGCATTATCACCGGGCAGATTTTGATCACGCCCAATATCACCGAAGAGCGGCGTTATTACCTCAACGCCCGCACCACGATCGCAACGCTGCTGTCACTGGGCGCCGTGCCGATCATCAACGAGAACGATTCGGTCGCCACCGCCGAAATCCGCTATGGCGACAATGACCGGCTGTCGGCCCGTGTCGCCACGATGATCGAGGCGGACCTGCTGGTGCTGCTTTCGGACGTGGATGGGCTCTATACCGCCCCGCCCGGAAAAGACCCGAACGCCGCGCATCTGCCCTTCGTTGCTTCGATCACCCCGGCGATCGAGGCGATGGCGGGCGGTGCAGCGAGCCATTTGTCGCGCGGCGGCATGACCACCAAGATCGAGGCCGGCAAGATCGCAACGCCCGCCGGCACGGCCATGATCATCGCCAAGGGCACCGAGCCCAATCCGCTCGCGGCCTTGCGCCAGGGCGGGCGGCATACCCTCTTTGCCGGGCTGCAGAATCCGGCTGCGGCGCGAAAGCGCTGGATCATGGGGACGCTGAGCGTTGCCGGCGCCGTCCACGTGGATGCCGGCGCCGCTCGCGCCCTGATGACGGGCAAGAGCCTGTTGCCGATCGGGGTGACCAAAATCAGCGGAGCTTTTTCGCGTGGCGATGCCGTGGCGGTGTTCGATCCGGACGGGATCGAGATCGCGCGGGGTCTGGTCGGGCTCGACAGCGACGAGGCAATGCTGGTCAAGGGCAAGAAGAGCCACAACATGGTAGAGCTCCTGGGCGAGGGGCACCGGAGCGAGATTATCCATCGCGACAATCTGGTGCTGCTGCAGGGCGCGGAGGCCAAGGTATGAGTGTCGTGACAATGGAACCGGCTGGCGAGGCGGATCTGGCCGCCGTGATGGGCGATCTGGGCCGGCGGGCCCGTGCGGCGGCCGAAGCGCTGGCGTTCGCTCCGGCCGAAAAGAAGGCGCAGGCCCTGCGTGCCGCCGCCCATGCGCTGGTCGCGAACCGCGAAAAAGTGCTGGCGGCCAACGCGCAGGATCTGGCCGAGGCACGGACCCGCGGCCTCAGCACGGCCTTCCTCGATCGGCTCGAACTTAGCGACAAGCGCTTTGCCGCAATGGTCGAGGGCGTGCGCCAGATTGCCGAGCTGCCCGATCCGGTTGGCACCGTGATCGCCGAATGGGACCGGCCGAACGGATTGCACATCCGGCGCGTCAGCACCCCACTCGGGGTGGTCGGCGTCATCTTCGAGAGCCGTCCGAACGTTGCCGCCGATGCGGGCGCGCTGACGCTCAAATCCGGCAATGCGGTGATTTTGCGCGGCGGTTCGGACAGCACCCATTCGGTGCGCGCCATCTACGCCTCTCTCGTCGAGGGCCTGCGCGCAGCCGGCCTGCCCGAAGACGCGATAGGCCTGGTGCCGACCACCGATCGCGCCGCCGTCGGCGAAATGCTCAAGGGCCTCGATGGCAATATCGACGTGATCGTGCCGCGCGGCGGCAAGACGCTGGTGGCGCGGGTGCAGGAAGAGGCACGCGTCCCGGTCTTTGCGCACCTCGAAGGCCTCTGCCATACCTTCATCGACAAATCCGCCAGGCTCGACATGGCGGTGACGGTGACGCTCAACGCCAAGATGCGGCGCACCGGGGTGTGCGGGGCGACCGAAACCCTGCTCGTCCACAGGGGTGTGGTTGCGACGCATCTCAAGCCGGTCATCGAGGCGCTGCAAGCCAAAGGCTGCGAAATCCGCGGCGACGAGACGGTCGTCTCGATTATTCCTGGCGCCATTCCGGTCACCGAGCAGGATTGGCACACCGAGTATGAGGATGCGATCATTTCGGTGAAGGTGGTGGAGGACGTGGACGCGGCGATCGCCCATATCAGCCACTACTCGTCGCACCACACCGAGGCGATCATCACGGAGGATCCGGCCTCGGTCGAAAAATTCTTCAACCGCATCGATTCGGCCATCCTGCTCCACAACGCTTCCACCCAGTTCGCCGACGGCGGTGAGTTCGGCTTCGGTGGCGAGATCGGGATCGCGACCGGCAAGATGCACGCGCGGGGACCCGTGGGCGTCGAGCAGCTGACCAGCTTCAAATATCTGGTCACGGGCAATGGGCAGGTGCGGCCGTGACCGCCATGTGCGCCTTGCTGGCAACCAAAGCAGCGCGTCATTCCCGCGAAGGCGGGAATCTCTGTTCCTGCCCAAACCCAACGACGCGCGCGGTTTGCCGCCAAACGGGGATTCCTGCCTCCGCGGGAATGACGCCGTGGAAAGACGGATACGCCTGATTGGTCTCAAAGCTGCTCCCCGGCATCACCAATTTGCCGCCGGCCTATGCCGGCATGCGCATCGGCCTTTTCGGCGGCAGTTTTAATCCGCCGCACGAGGGGCATCGGCTGGTGGCGCTGCAGGCCTTGAAGCGGCTGAAGCTCGATGCCGTGTGGTTCCTCGTTTCCCCAGGGAACCCGCTCAAGAACCATAACGATCTGGCGCCGCTGCCGGCGCGGGTGCTCAGGACCCGGCAGATGTGCCAGCATCCCCGCATCCGCGCCACCGGGTTCGAGGCGGCGCACGGCTTCACCTATACCTTTGAGACGTTGCGCTTCCTCAAGGCGGCCCATCCGGGCGTGCGCTTCGTCTGGATCATGGGGGCCGACAATCTGAGCCAGTTCCACCGCTGGGAGCGCTGGCAGGAGATCGCCAGGCTGATGCCGATGGCGGTCTATGTGCGCCCCGGCTCGACCCGGCGGGCGCCGGTCTCCCCGGCCGCGACCGCACTCGCCCGCTACCGGCTGGATGAAGCCGATGCTTCGATCCTCGCCGATTGCGTCCCGCCCGCCTGGGTCTATCTTCACGGCCTGACGTCGCCTCTGTCTTCCACCGTGCTGCGCAATGCGCGCCGGGATGAGACCATGTCATTTGAAGCGAAATCGACTTGACTTCCGCCCCTTGCAGAATTGCGGCCGCGGCGCATATTATAGAAGTACCGAAACGGGAATGACCGCCATCCTTACCGACGCGCGACCGATTCGAATTAGCTCACAAGGACCGAGCAGACACGCATGACCCATGCTCAACGAGCAAGGGCGGAGGCCAATTGCTGATGGCGCTCACGCCCACCCAGACCGCCCCGAAACCTGATGCCGTCCAGGAAGTCCAGATGATCGATGTCATCCTGCAAAGCCTTGAAGATGCCAAGGCTGAGGAGACGGTTGCTATCGATATCACCGGCAAATCCTCGCTGTCCGACCACATGGTGGTGACCACGGGCCGCTCGAACCGGCATGTCGGCGCCGTCGCCGACCAGCTGGTCAAGGCGCTGCGCGAGGCCGGCTTCAGCAAGCCGCGGATCGAGGGATTGCCGCATTGCGACTGGGTATTGGTCGATGGCGGCGATGTCATCGTCCACATCTTCCGGCCGGAAGTGCGCGAATTCTACAACATCGAAAAGATGTGGCAGGCGGAATTCGCCGCCGACGCGCCATAAGAGGTGCGCATCTCCCTCTACGCCGTCGGCCGCATGAAGCAGGGGCCGGAGAGGGAGCTCGTCGCCCGCTATCTTGAGCGCGCGGTCGGTGCCGGCCGCCCATTGGGCCTCACCGGCTTCGAGGTGGGCGAACTCACCGAATCCCGCGCCGGATCGGCTGCGACCCGCAAGGCCGAAGAGGCCAAGGCGCTGAGGGCCGCCATCCCCGATGGCGCGGTGATCGTCGCCCTCGATGAACGGGGCAAATCCATCGGTTCGGAAGCCTTTGCCAAACTCGTCGCCCGCTGGCGCGATGACGGCAAAGCAGCGGCGGCCTTCGTCATCGGCGGCGCGGATGGGCTCGATCCGGCTTTCGTCGCCGCCGCCGACCTGACCCTCAGTTTTTCGCCGCTGACCTGGCCGCATCAATTGGTGCGGATCATGCTGGCCGAGCAGCTCTATCGCGCCACAACCATTCTCTCCGGACATCCCTATCACCGGGAATAAATCTGAAGCTCCCCCGCCGCCCCGCGCTTTGTCATGCTGAGGCCAAAGACTTGGAGTCCATCGCGCTCCTGCTTTGCTATGGTCGCACGGTGATTCGGGAGCACAGAGCTTGAGGGGCGCAAAGCCGCGATACGTGGCGGGCGCGGCCGGCATCGGTCTTGCGCTTGTGGTTGGCTGCGCGGGTTTCGCCCTTGGTCAGTCGGTGAACGGCGCTCCTGCCGGTCCGGCCAATACCCCCAATGCTTCGGCGCCGGCCGCCAGTGCACCGGCCGCTACGCCCTCGCCGGTGCCGCTGGCGCCGGCCTCTGGCGAAGCGCCGGCATCCGGCGCGGATCTCCGAACCGGTTTTGCGCCCGATGGCGCTGCGCCCGCCGCGAGCGATCCGGCGACCTCAGCCGCCCAGGCCGCGCAGCAGGCTGCCGAGAACCAGAAAGCGCTCGATGTCCTCGAATCCTCGATCGGCCTCAGCCAAAGCAAGATCGACACGTTGCGCCAACAGATCGCGGACATGAACGGCGACCGCGCCAAGCAGAACGCGGCGCTCATCGCCGCCGGGCAGCGAGCCAAGATCGCCGAGATCGAAGTCCAGTCGATGGAAGAGCGGCTGAATGCGCTGGCCGATTCCGAACGCGCAGCCCAGGGCAAGCTCGACGGCACCAATGCGGGCATTTCCAACATGCTCGCCGCGCTCGAACACATCTCGCTCAATCCGCCGCCGCCGCTGATCGTCGATCCGTCCGATGCGGTCAGCTCCGCCCGCGGGGCGATGCTGATCACCGACATCGTGCCGCAACTCAAGGCCAAGGCCGATGAGGTCGTGGCTGAACTCAAGCAACTGCAGGGCATCAAGGCCGACGCGCAAAAGCAGCAGGATGAGCTCAAGGCCAATTACGCGGTGCTCGAGGAGGAGCAATTGCGTATCGCCACGCTCATCCAGGCCAAGAAGCAGGGGATCGATGCGGCGAACGTCCAGCTCACTGCCCAGGAGCAGGAAGCCGCTGACATGGGCGCCAAGGCGACCTCGCTCAAGGCGCTGATCGCCGAGCTGACCGCTAAATTCTCGGCGGTGAGCGCCGCGGCGAGCGCCGCCAGCAACGCCAATCCTCAGCTCCCGAACAAGACGCCCGCAGCGATCAAGACGGCGTTGGCCGATACGTCGCGCACCCAGCCGGCTATTCCCTTCGGCGATGCCCGCGGCTACCTGACCGCGCCGACGGCCGGCACCGATGTCGAGGATTTTGGCGCCAATGACGGCTTCGGGGGCATTGCGCATGGCGTCTCCTACGCCACGCGCCCTGATGCGCAGGTTGTGGCCCCCGCCGATGGCTGGGTGATCTATAAGGGCCCCTACCTCAATTATGGCCAAATCGTCATTCTTAATCCCGGTCAGGATTATACGATCCTGCTCGCAGGGCTCGATGCGGTGTCGGTGGACCTTGGGCAATTTGTGCTTGAGGGCGAGCCCTTGGGGACTATGGGATCACACACAATTGGTCATGCCGTTGCCACGAGCGCTGGCGTCTCCCAGCCGACACTCTATATTGAAATCAGAAAAAACGATCGGCCCGTCGATCCGTCCGGATGGTGGGCATCTCCAGCCAACACGACCCAAAGTGGATAGCACCTGATGCGTTTGTCGCCCGCCCGCGCTGCCTTAGTCGCGCTCGCCCTAACAACGTCGCTTACGCCGGTGGCATTTGCCCAGGATAAGCCCGCTGTGCCCGCACCGGCCGGCGGACAGATGGCGCCCACGCCGAGCCCGGCAGCGCCCGCCCAGGCACCCTCCACCAGCCCGTCGACTCCTGCCGCCCCCTCGAGCCAGCCGGCGACTCCCCCGGCCAAGCCGGCAACGCCGCCGGCCAAGCCGACGACTCCCGCGCCCGCGCCTTCCGACGACAACGTCATTCCCACGGGCGAGCCGTCCGGGTCGCCCGATGCCGGCAAGCCACGGACGCCCGCCGAAATCTATTCCGACCTCGATCTTTTCGGGGAAGTGTTCGACCGCATCCGCTCGCAATATGTGGACGTGACCGATGAGCGCAAGCTCATCCACGCGGCGCTGCAGGGCATGCTCAGCTCGCTCGATCCGCACTCGGGCTATCTCGAGCCGCAGAGCTATGATGACATGCAGCAGGATACCTCCGGCGAGTTCGGCGGTCTCGGTATCGAAGTGCAGATGCAGGACGGCGTCATCAAGGTCGTTTCCCCCATCGACGGCTCGCCCGCGGCGAAAGCAGGCGTGCTGCCCAACGACCTGATCGTCGAGCTTGACGGCGTGCAGGTGCAGGGCATGACGCTCGACGATGCCGTGAAGAAGATGCGCGGGCCGGTGGGCTCCAAGATCAAGATCACCGTCCAGCGCAACGGCGCCGACAAGCCGATCGAACTGACCCTGACGCGCGACACCATTGCCGAGCAGGCGGTGCATTGGTCCATGGTCGGCGATGTGCCGGTGATCCGGCTCGACAAATTCTCCGAACAGGCCTCGCCGGGCCTGCACAAGGCGATCACCGATATCTACGCCAAGCTCAACGGCGTGGCGCCCAAGGGCATCGTCTTCGACCTCCGCAACAATCCGGGCGGCCTCGTCGACCAAGCGGTCGATGTCGCCAGCGTGTTCATCAAGCAGGGTTCGGTCGTCCTGACGCGCAGCCGGCTCGAGCAGGAAAGCGCGCGCTACGACGCCAAGCCGGACGCCACGACCGCCAAGATCGGCGATGTCCCGGTCGTCGTGCTCATCAATGGCGGTTCGGCATCGGCGGCTGAAATCGTCGCTGGCGCGCTGCAGGACCACAAGCGGGCAACGCTCGTCGGCACCCGTTCCTTCGGCAAGGGCACGGTGCAGTCGATCATCAGCCTTGGCGACAATGGCGCCATGCGCATGACCACGGCACGCTACTACACGCCCAACAATCGCTCGATCCAGGCGGCCGGTATCCAGCCCGACATCGTCGTCAAGGAGACCATCCCGGTGGAATTCCAGGGGCGCGACGAGATCGTCGGCGAGGCGGGCCTGCCGGGCCAGATCGGCGGCGGTTCGGCGCCCGTAGCAACCAGCGGCTCATCCGTCTATGTGCCTGCCGACCAGGCCAAGGACGACCAGCTGCAATATGCGGTCAAGCTCATCGACGGTAAGGTGACCGATCCGGCCTATCCGCCCAAGGGCGGGGAATAATCGGTCGGGGCGGCGCGCTGCCGCCCCGGGCCAATTGTGCTATCACCTCAATGGAAGGCGCGGCTGATTCGCCGCGTCTTTTGATTCTTGCGCGACGGCGCGGCAATGGACGAGGTCGATGGCCGACGAATTGAATGCACCCCTCGGCCGGAGGAAGCGCAACAGCTTTGCTACCGTCCTGGCCGGCGCACTGGGACGCCTGCCGCTCACGCGCCTCGCGGTTGCGCTGGTGCTTCTGGTTGTCACGGGCATGGTGCTGCGCATCGTGCTCGTCGATGATCCCGAGGGCGGTCGTCCCACGATCACCGTCCCCATCAACTCGATCCGCGACAACAACCGCATCGAAGGGGCGGTGTCCGCCCCCGAGCCGGCGAAGCCCACGACAATCACGGCCTTGCCCGAGACGCCCCAGGCCGCTAGCGGTGGCCCATCGATCACCGTCGTCGACCCCAACCTGCCTTCAGCCCCCGCGGATGATGGTACTGCCGTCAACAGCCAGGGCGTCATCCCCGATCTGACCGAACAGACCAAGGATGGCGCCATTCCGCGCATGGACGCCAACGGCGAAACCCCGTTTGCCGCCTATTCGCGTCCACTGCCGCCCGATGCGACCGCCGGGGGCAAGCCGATGATCGCCATTGTCGTTACCGGCTTCGGGCTCAACGAGCAGGGAACGCTGGCCGCGGTCAACAAGCTGCCGCCCGATATCGACATGGCCTTTGCCCCCTACGGCAAGACCTTGCCCGAGACCGTGGCCGCCGCCCGGGGCGCCGGACACGAATTGCTGCTGCAGGTGCCGATGGAGCCGTTCGATTACCCCGACACGGACCCTGGGCCGCAGACGCTGCTGACCGGGCAGCCGGCCCGCGCTAATCTTGATAAGCTCTATTGGTTGATGGCGCGGCTCGGCGGCTATATCGGCCTCGTCAACAATACCGGCGCCCGCTTCACCGCCTCGGCGGCCGATTTCGGTCCGGTGATGGAAGAGCTGGGGACACGCGGGCTCGGCTATCTCGATGACGGCAGCTCGAACCGCTCTTTGGCGCCCGATCTCGCCAAGACCAACAAGGTGCCCTTCGGTCGGGGCGACATCACGCTTGACGCCAACCCGGCGCGCGGGGCTATTCTTCAGGCGCTTGACCAACTGGCCGCCAGGGCGGCGGCGAACGGGCAGGCGATCGGGGTAGCCTCGGCGTTGCCGGTTTCGATCGCCACCATCGCCGAATGGGCGGGCTCGCTCCAGGGCCGTAATGTCGAGCTGGTGCCGGTCAGCGCCCTGATGAAGTAGGATCTGCCATGACTTCGGAGATCGAGTCCCTGCGCCAAAAACTGCCCTACCGCGACAATGTCGGGGTGGCGCTGTTCAATCGCGACGGCAAAGTGTTTCTCGGCCGCCGCGTCATGGAAGGCGATGCCGAAGAGAGCGCCCGGCAGGAGGCCCCGTGGCAGATGCCCCAGGGCGGTATCGATGCCGGCGAGACCCCGCTCGAGGCGGCAAGACGCGAGCTGTTCGAAGAGACGGGCGTTACCTCGTTCGAGTTTTTCGCCGAGGCGCCGGATTGGATTCACTACGATCTGCCGGATCACTTGATCGGGGTGGCCTGGAAGGGCCGATATCGCGGCCAGCGCCAGCGTTGGTTCGCGTTTCTGTTCACCGGCGACGACAGCGAAATCGATGTGACGGCGCCCGGCGGCGGCAAGTTTCACGCCGAGTTCTCCGGCTGGCGCTGGGAAGAGCTCGCCAATGCGCCCGAGCTCATCGTCGCCTTCAAGCGGCAGGCCTACGAGGAAGTGGCGGCGGCCTTTGCCGATGTGCCCGAAAGAATTCGCCATGGCTGAGATGGTGGTGCGGCCGCTGACGCCTCGCGATATCGAGGCGTGGGTGGGGCTGCGCCATAAGCTGTGGCCGGCGGAATCGACGACGAGCCTGCGGGATGAGCTTGCCACGCTGGCTGCGGACGAGTTCGCCGGCTTTGGGGCCTTCGAGGGCGAGCGTCTTGTGGGCTTTGCCGAGGTCTCGCAGCGGCCCTATGGCGATGGCTGCGACACCGCGCCCGTCGCCTGGCTCGAGGGCATTTTCGTGCTCGCCGAATATCGCCGCCGCGGCGTCGGCCGACAGCTCGTTTCGGCCGTCGAGGCCTGGGCGCTGGCGAAGGGCCTGGTCGAGCTCGGCTCGGATGCAGAGCTGGATAATTTGACGTCGCGCCTTAGTCACGCGCTGTGGGGCTTTGCGGAGACCGAGCGCGCGGTCAGGTTCAGGAAGGTGTTGTCATGAAAACCATCGGCCTCATCGGCGGCATGAGCTGGGAATCGACGGCCCATTACTACCGCGCGCTCAACGAGGAGACGGCAAAGCGTTTGGGTGGGCTGCACTCGGCGCCGATCCTGTTGCACTCGCTCGACTTTGCCCCGATCGAGGCGTTGCAGCGCAGCGGCGAATGGGAGAAGGCGGGCGATATCCTCGCGGAAAGCGCGCAGAAGCTGGAGGCGGCGGGCGCCGAACTGATCGGGCTCAGCACCAACACCATGCACATCGTCGCCGACCAGATCACGGCCGGTCTCACAGTGCCGTTCATCCACATCGGCGACCCGACCGTCGATGCGCTGCTGGCCGACGGTTTCACGACCGTTGGCCTGTTGGGCACCCGCTTCACCATGGAGATGCCGTTCTACAAGGACCGGCTCGCCGCTCGCGGGCTCGAGGTGCTCGTGCCCGAGGTGGGCATCACCAATCTCAACGGCATTATCTTTGAGGAACTGTGTCGCGGCATCGTCCGCGATGCGTCGCGGCAGACCTATGTGCACGCCATTGAACTGCTGGCGGCACGGGGCGCCGAGGCGGTCATCCTGGGCTGCACCGAGATTTCCATGCTGATCGACGACGATGTCAGCCCGTTGCCGGTGTTCGACACAACGGACCTGCACGCCAAGGCGCTGGTCGAGGCGGCCCTGGCCTGAAGCCACGGCGCCCCTGCGCCCAGCCCGGCAAGGCTAGAACTAGAACGCCTCCCAATCTTTCTTCAACGCAGCGTTGCCCTCCGTGGGAAACGGCCGGGCCCTGGTCTTGCGGCGAACAGCTTCACGGTCGGGCACGGCCATTAGTTTCCGCGGCGCCTCGCTCGGCCGGACATCGCCGAAGAACTCGACGATGCGATCGAGTTCGCTGGCCTGCGCCTCGGTCTGCTCGATAGCGGCGTTGGTCTCTTCCACCAGGGCGGCGTTGTGCTGGGTCATCTCATCCATCTGCCGCACCGAGGTCGAGACCTCCTCGATGGCCGCGGCCTGGTCCTTGCTGGCGTCGGCAATGCCGCCGATCAGCGTCAGGTTTTCTGCCGCGACGCCGAGCATGCCGTTGAGCTTGGCCGCGGCCTCGCCCACGAGGCGACTGCCCCCCGCGACTTCCTCCGCGCTCTGCTGGATCAGCGCCTTGACCTCGGCCGAGGCGCCCGCCGCGCTCTGCGCCAGCCGCCGCACTTCGACGGCGACGACCGCAAAGCCCTTGCCGGCATCGCCCGCCCGTGCGGCCTCCACAGAGGCATTGAGGGCCAATAGATTGGTCTGGAAGGCGATGTCGTCGATCAGGCCGATGATGTTGGAGATCTTGCCGGAAGAGGCGGTGATCCGTTCCATGGCATCGCTGGCGCGCCGCATCACTTCGCCGCCCTCGGCTGCCGTCCGGCTCACCGTCTCGGCCTTGGCGCTGGCATTCTGCGCCCGCTTGGCGTTTTCGATCACGGTCGAGGACAACTGCTCCATGGCGGCCGAGGTTTCCTCGATCGTGGCTGCCTGCTTGGTGGTGCGCTCGGAAAGATCATTGGCGCCGGAAAGGATTTCGCCCGTCGCCGTCTTCAACTGCCGCGAGGTGTCGCGCAGTTGCGATACGATTTCGGCAACCCGGCCGAGCGAGCGATTGAATGCCTGCCGCAGCTCTTCATATTGACCGGTGAATACCGTATCGATGCTCCCCGAAAGGTCGCCTTCCGCGAGCATGCCGAGGCTGGTCTTCAGTCGCTCGATGATGGCCTCGGCCCGCTTGCGCTCGGTTATGTCGGTGGCGAATTTCACGACTTTGAACGGCTTGCCGCTGGCATCCAGGATGGGATTGTAGGAGCCCTGGATCCAGACTTCCCGGTTGCCCTTGCCGACGCGCTTGAACTCGGCCGCAAAGACCTCCCCACCGCCGAGCCGCCGCCAGAACTCTTGGTAGTCGGCGCTGTTGGCCAAGGCCGGCTCGACGAACATCCGGTGATGGTGGCCGACGATCTCGTTGAGCCGGTAGCCCATCGTGCTCAAGAAGTTTTCGTTGGCCGTGATGATGGTGCCATCGAGATTGAACTCGATCACCGCCTGGCTGCGCGAGATGGCCGCGATCTTGCCCGCATCGTCGGCGGCGCGGTTCTTCTGTGCCGTAATCTCGGTGGCAAACTTGATGACGCCGATCGGCTTGCCGGCCTTGTTGAGGAGGGGGTTGTAGCTCGCCTGCAGCCACACTTCGCGGCCGCCCTTGGCGACGCGGCGGTACTCCTTGGACTGGAACTCACCGCGACCCAGGGCCTGCCAGAAAGCCGCGTATTCGGGGCCTTGGGCTTCCTGGTGGTCGACGAACATCCGGTGGTGCTGCCCGACGATTTCGGTCAGTCCATAGCCCATGGTGTCGAGAAAATTCTTGTTCGCGGTAATGATGGTGCCGTCGAGGGCAAATTCGATCACCGCCTGCGAGCGCATGATGGCGTCGATCTTGCTACGTTCGCCAATGCCCTTGTGTCCCAGCGACAAAAAGCCGGTTCTGGTCATGGTCACTCCCCCATCGGACCTAATTGAGCTTAAGTATTCTGTGCCTTGCGGGTACGCGTGCCAGAGAAAGTTTAATAGCGCGGCCAATGTTCGCCTGACTATTCAGTCAGGCCAGCATCGGCGCGGCCCGGAAATCGTGCCGGGAAAGGAGGTGGACTTTTGCTTATCCAGTGATGCGTAGAATTGCGTGATCAGCATTAACAAGCCGTGAAGCGCAATAAAAAAGGGGCACCAAGCGGCGCCCCTGTTTCAAAACCCGGCCAAGCTGATGATCAGTGCGTGGAAACGCCTGCCGTCTGAACGGCCTCGAGCTTGAGATTGCGCCAGGCATCCAGCTTTTCGGTCGCAGCCGAGCGCTCTTCGATCGTCGAGGCGGCGGCGAGTTCGTTTTCCGCCTTCTGGATATCGGCATCGATCGTGTTGGGATTGAAGCTGGCGATCGGTTCCGCCAGTTCGGCGAGGATGGTAAGCCCGTCGGGCGCGACATCGGCGAAGCCGCCGCGCACGAAGAACACCTGCGGCCCCTTGGCGAGGTTGACGGTGATGAAGCCGGGCTTGAGTGTCGTCATCAGCGGCGAGTGCTCGCCGACCACGGTAAAATAGCCGTCTGCCCCGGGCACGGTCACCGACTGCGCGGTTTCCGACACGAGCAATTGTTCGGGCGAGACGATCTCGATTTTGATGCCGTCGGCCATTGTTTCACTTTCGTCCGGGGCGAGTTCGACGTGCGTCTCTCGCCATCAAGGGAGGGGCGCCCGGCGAGCCGCCGGGCGACGTCATCAGGCGGCCTGAGCCAGCTTCTGGGCCTTCTTGACCGCATCCTCGATGGTGCCGACCATATAGAAGGCCGGCTCCGGCAGGTGGTCATACTCGCCGGCGACGAGCCCGGCAAAGCCCTTGATGGTATCTTCCAGCGCAACGAACACGCCCGGGGCGCCGGTAAAAGCCTCGGCCACGTGGAACGGCTGGCTCATGAAGCGCTCGATTTTGCGAGCACGCGCCACGGTGAGCTTGTCCTCTTCCGAGAGCTCGTCCATGCCCAGGATCGCGATGATGTCCTGGAGCGCCTTATAACGCTGCAGGATTTCCTGCACCTTGCGGGCGGTGGTGTAGTGCTCCTCGCCGACAATGTTGGCGTCGAGCATGCGCGAGGTCGAGTCGAGCGGATCGACGGCCGGGTAGATGCCCTTTTCCGAGATGGCGCGGTTGAGCGTCGTCGTCGAATCGAGGTGGGCGAAGGAGGTCGCCGGCGCCGGGTCGGTCAAGTCGTCGGCCGGGACGTAGATGGCCTGGACCGAGGTGATCGAGCCCTTGTTGGTGGTGGTGATGCGCTCCTGCAGGGCGCCCATGTCGGTGGCCAGCGTCGGCTGGTAGCCCACGGCTGAGGGGATGCGGCCGAGCAGCGCCGACACTTCCGAGCCCGCCTGGGTGAAGCGGAAGATGTTGTCGATGAAGAACAGCACGTCCTGGCCCTGGTCGCGGAAATGCTCGGCGACGGTGAGGCCCGAAAGCGCGACGCGGGCGCGGGCACCCGGCGGCTCGTTCATCTGGCCGAACACGAGGGCGCACTTGGAACCTTCGGTCGAGCCGTTGTTCTCGTGCGGGTCCTTGTTCACGCCCGATTCGATCATTTCGTGATAGAGGTCGTTGCCCTCGCGGGTGCGCTCGCCCACGCCGGCGAACACCGAGTAGCCGCCATGGGCCTTGGCGACGTTGTTGATCAGCTCCTGGATCAGCACCGTCTTGCCCACGCCGGCGCCGCCGAAGAGGCCAATCTTGCCGCCGCGCGCATAGGGGGCGATGAGATCGACCACCTTGATGCCGGTGACGAGGATCTGCGCTTCCGAAGACTGCTCGACGAAGCTCGGCGCTTCCTGGTGGATGCCGCGGCGGCTGGGGGTGTTGATCGGGCCGGCTTCGTCGACGGGCTCGCCGATCACGTTCATGATGCGGCCCAGCGTCTCGTCGCCCACCGGCACCGAAATCGGGCTGCCGAGATCGGTGACTTCGGCGCCGCGAACGAGGCCTTCGGTGGTGTCCATGGCGATGGTGCGCACGGCGTTCTCGCCGAGGTGCTGGGCCACTTCCAGCACCAGCCGGTTGCCATTATTGGTGGTCTCGAGCGCGTTCAGGATCGCCGGCAGGTGACCGTCGAATGTCACGTCAACCACGGCGCCGATGACCTGCGATACGCGACCGGCTTTCTTGTCAGCCATCTTCTTCCTCGTCCTTGGGGCGCTAAACGTGCCCGAAATTCCTGTCTTCAAACTTTATGCTTCGGCGAGATCAAGCCGACGTTCGATACGCCCTACCCGTTCGTCCAGACGGTCAAGCCGGACACCGATGTTGCCCAGCTGGACAGAATGCTGCCCCACCGCGATCGCCAGCGATGAGATGCGGGCCTTGACGTCCATCATGCCCAGCTCGGTGCGCTCGACAACCGAGCGAGGCGCCGAAACTGCTCCAGCACCAGGCTCTCAACCTCTTCCGTCATTCATCTGACCTCCGTTTCCGAAGATAGATATAGTCGCTACAGCGCCTCGGCGCCCGAAATGATTTCGATCAGCTCCTTGGTGATCTGGGCCTGGCGCTGGCGGTTATAGGTCAGCGTCAGCCCCTTGATCATCTCGCCGGCATTGCGCGTGGCGTTGTCCATGGCCGTCATCTGGGCCCCGAAGAACGAGGCGTTGTTCTCCAGAAGCGCGCGGAACACCTGCACCGAGATATTGCGCGGCAAGAGGTCGTTGAGGATCGCCTGCTCGTCCGGCTCGTAGTCATAGGTGACCGAGGCGGCGTCCGCGTCCGGGCTGGGGGCCTCGAACTTGGCCGGGATCAGTTGCTGCGCCGTCGGCACCTGGCTGATGACCGAGCGGAACTGCGAGAAGAACAGCGTCGCCACGTCGAATTCGTCCGCCGCATACATGGCGAGGATCTTTTCGCCCACCGTCTGCGCATTGGCGTAGCCGATCTGGCGCACGTCGCGGAAACTGATGAAACCGGCGATGCGGTCGGCAAAGGTGCGGCGCAGGATATCGTTGCCCTTGCGGCCGACCGTCAGGATTTTTACCGTCTTGCCCTCGGCGATCAGCTTGGTGGCCGCGTCGCGCGCCAATCGGGCAATACCCGAGTTGAAGCCGCCGGCGAGCCCACGCTCGCCCGTCGCCACGACAAGCAGATGCACCTGGTCGCGGCCGGTGCCGGCGAGCAGGGCGGGGGCGTCGGCGCGACCCGCATAAGCGGCGCCGAGCGCGGCCAGCACCCGGCTCATCCGCTCGGCATAGGGCCGGGCGGCGATCGCGGCATCCTGGGCGCGGCGAAGTTTTGCCGCCGCGACCAGTTGCACTGCCTTGGTGATCTTCTGGGTCGATTTGACCGAGGTGATCCGGTTCTTCAGGTCTTTCAGCGAGGGCATACTGCCTCAGGCTCCGTTCTTACTGACCTTGGCGTTTTACCGCTCAGGCTGCGAAGGTTGAGGCGAACGCGTCGATCGCCGCCTTGAGCCGCGCCCTGAGATCGTCACTGAGCGACTTCTGCGTGGCGATGTCGTTGAGGACGTCGGCGTGCTTGCCGCGGAGCCAGGACAACAGGCCGCGCTCGAAATCGCCGACCTTGTTGACCGGCAGCTTGTCCAGATAACCGTTGACGCCCGCAAAGATCACCGCGACTTCTTCCTCGGTCTTGAGCGGGGAAAACTGCGGCTGCTTCAAAAGTTCGGTCAGGCGCGCGCCACGATTGAGCAGGCGCTGCGTGGCCGCATCGAGGTCCGAGCCGAACTGGGCGAAGGCTGCCATTTCACGATACTGGCTGAGCTCGCCCTTGATCGAGCCGGCCACCTGCTTCATCGCCTTGGTCTGGGCCGAACCGCCCACGCGGGACACCGAGAGGCCGACGTTCACGGCCGGGCGGATGCCCTGGAAGAAGAGATTGGTCTCGAGGAAGATCTGGCCGTCGGTGATCGAGATCACGTTGGTCGGGATATAGGCCGAGACGTCGTTGGCCTGCGTCTCGATGACGGGGAGGGCGGTGAGCGAACCCAGCCCGTGATCCTCGTTCAGCTTGGCGGCGCGCTCCAGCAGGCGCGAGTGCAGGTAGAACACGTCGCCCGGATAGGCTTCGCGGCCCGGCGGACGGCGCAGCAGCAGCGACATCTGGCGGTAGGCGACGGCCTGCTTGGTCAAGTCGTCATAGGCGATCACGGCGTGCATGCCGTTGTCGCGGAAATATTCGCCGATGGCGCAGCCCGTGAAGGGCGCCAGGAACTGCATCGGGGCGGCGTCGGACGCGGTCGCGGCAATGACGATCGAGTATTCGAGCGCGCCATTGTCCTCGAGGATTTTGACGAACTGCGCCACGGTCGAGCGCTTCTGCCCGATGGCGACGTAGATGCAATAGAGCTTGTCGGTCTCGGAAGCATTGGCGACGTGCGCCGGCTTCTGGTTAAGGAAGGTGTCGAGAATGACAGCGGTCTTGCCGGTCTGGCGGTCGCCGATGATCAGCTCGCGCTGGCCGCGGCCGATCGGGATCAGCGCATCGATGGCCTTGAGGCCGGTCGACATCGGCTCATGCACCGATTTGCGCGGCAAAATGCCCGGCGCCTTGACGTCGACGCGGCGACGCTCGGTGTACTGGATGGGGCCCTTGCCGTCGATCGGGTTGCCAAGCGCATCGACGACGCGGCCGAGCAGGCCCTTGCCCACCGGGGTGTCGACGATCGAACCGGTCCGCTTGACGGTGTCGCCTTCCTTGATGCCGCGGTCGGCGCCAAAAATCACGACGCCGACATTGTCGGTTTCGAGGTTGAGCGCCATGCCCTTGATGCCGCCCGGGAACTCGACGAGCTCACCGGCCTGCACGTTGTCGAGACCATAGACGCGGGCGATGCCGTCGCCGACGCTCAGCACCTGGCCGACCTCGGAGACCTCGGCTTCCTGGCCGAAATTCTTGATCTGGTCCTTGAGGATCGCAGAGATTTCCGCGGCTTTGATGTCCATTATCCAACCTCTTTCATGGCGATCTTCATCGCGGTCAGTTTGGTCTTGAGCGAAGAATCGATCATCTGGCTGCCCACCTTGACGATGAGGCCGCCGATCAACGACGGATCGACATGCTCCTGAAGGGTTACGGTCTTGCCGATCTTGGCCTTGAGCGTGGCGGCCAGGTCGGCAAGGTGCCCGGCGCTGAGCGGCGCCGCCGAGGTGACCTCGGCCGAAACTTCGCCGCGCGCATCGGCGGCCAGCCGGCGGAAGCTCGCAATGATCGTCGGCAGGGCAAAAAGGCGGCCATTGCGCGCCACAAGCTTGACGAAATTGGCCACTATCGGGCTGGCATTCGCCCGGGCCAGGATCGCCTCCATCGCCGTGGCTTTTTCGTCGCCGGAGATCACGGGCGAGTGTAGAAAACGCGAAAAATCCGAGTTTTCCTCGACCAGAGCGCCGATGGCGATGAGATCGGCTTCAACCGGGCCAAGCTGGCCCTGTTCGTGGGCGAGATCATATAGTGCGGTGGCATAGGGGCGGGCGATATGAGCTATCACTGAATTTTGCGCGGCCAATGTCGCACCACCCCATATTTGCTGCCCTGCCGAAAGCGGCTGGGCGGTCATTCATTATCGCCGATGTCCTGAGGAGGGCAGTCTAAATCCCCCCCGTATTTGGCGCCCCCTCTAACATAGGGACAATATGCCACGCAAGGCTCGCCGCAGGTGATTCTCGAGGCCAGCAAAACCGGCGTCCCGTGAGGTCTTTTATGCTGTGAAATACGGGGACAACACCTGGCAGCTACTGCCGGAGCGCCACCGCATTCCCTCAGCCATAAGCATACCAATCCTGCTGCCGCACTTCGATGCCGGCAGTGCCCTTGATCGCAGCGGCGAACTTGGCCGGTTCCGGGCCATCCTTGCCGTAGTGGTAAGGGTAGACCACGCGCGGCCTGAACGCCTTGACGCCGGCGGCCGCCTGTTGCCCGGTCATGGTATAGGGCAGGTTCATCGGCACGAAGGCGATATCGATGCCGGTGAGGTCGCGCATTTCCGGAATATCCTCGGTGTCGCCGGCGACATAGACTTTCTTGTCGGCGAAGGTCAGGACGTAACCGTTGCCGACGCCCTTGGGGTGATAGCGTAGCCGATCCGGGGTGGTGTTGTACGCGGCCACCGCCTGCAAGGGCAGGCCGTTTACCTCCCCGGTATCGCCATTCTTCATCAGTTTGGCCTTGGCCTTGAGATCGGCCGGCAGCGCGTCGAGCACGATCTGCGGGGCGATGATCAGCTTGACGTTCTGGCCGACGGCCTCGAGCGTAGGGACGTCGAAGTGGTCGCTGTGGGCATGGGTGAGGAGAATCGCCGTCGGCTTGTTGAACGGCTTGTAGCGGTCGGCGCCGCCGACCGGATCAACATAGATCACGTCCGAGCCGTGGCTGAGGATGACGGTGGCGTGGTTGACGGGCTGGATGACGAGATCACCCGCGCGCGTTTGGAGCGTGTCAGGTTGCATGGGGGTTCCTCCGGATTGCGCGAAGGCATGGCCGCCGCAGCAGCCGCAGATGTCTGCAACCGGCACCAATGCGCTGGCCGCAAGGCCAACAAGAACGGTTCGACGATGAGTCATGGACGTTTTCCCTCCTCCGGATTCTCTGTTCCCGCCCTTGATCGGGCGCCACGTGCCGCTTCTGGCGCAGCCGGCCTGAGGGTGTCCGCCTCGGCCGCAAGGAATTCGGCCATGTGGTGGGCAACCCAAATCGGCCGCCAGTTCGGGGCCATCATGGGCACGCGCCGCGCCCGCCAGTAAACTTCGGCTCGCAGCAGCCTGCCATTCGCGATGACGTCAATCAAGCGGCGCCTATGCGGCGCCTATATTGTGCGCGCTCAAGCAAATCGAGCAAGGCAAAATCGGTTGCGGAAAAGATTGCCAAGCAACGTGCCTTCGGCCGTCGCGCTCGCCTAGCGCCGTAGCCCGGGCTAGCTGCAGCCGGGAAGACGGACGACCCGGCGCTTGGGCGCCGCGGCGGCAAGCCGACGGCCGAGCACCATTTCTCGCCCATCGGGATCGCGCAGCGGGCCGTAGGCGAAGAGAGAAAGAGCGGACGTCCCTAAGCTTGGCCTGGGAAAGAGAGTCGCTGGCGCTTTGTCGCCTTGATGCGCCGCGTGGGTGTTGCAGGCTCAAAGGCACTATGCCATAAGCGCGCCCGACCCGACGGGCGACACCGCCCCTCGCAGGCCTCGCGGAGAGGTGGCAGAGTGGTCGAATGCACCGCACTCGAAATGCGGCGTGGGGGTGACTCCACCGGGGGTTCGAATCCCTCCCTCTCCGCCATTCTTCCTTCGCAAGCTTTGGTTACCGCGTTCCGATTTTCGGTAAGCTCCCCCTGCAGCTTCGCAGGGCGAAGGTAGCCAATGACACTAGTCGTGCTCATCGGCGCTTCGGGCTCGGGGAAGACCTCAATCGCAAGAGCGATCGCCGACAGTCATGCTGAGCAAGCCAGTGTACAGCATTTTGGCTCCATTTGCGTGCCCGAGCCGGAGGAAATGCCGCCGGATTGGCAGCGCGAGAACACGATAGAATGGATGATTCGGCTGGCACCCCTTGTGGGGCACGGGATGCCGATCCTTTTCGAAGGGCAGACCAGGCTTTCATTTTTGGCCGAGAGTGCCGCCAGGGCAGGCGTGATCGCGTATCTCCCGATCCTGGTTGACTGCGACGATACCACCAGGACCAGACGGCTTGTTTTCGAGCGTCGACAGTCCGAGCTTGCAAATCCGATGATGATGAACTGGGCACGCTTCCTCCGGGAGGATGCAGCGAAGCAAGGCTGCGAGATTCTGGACACTTCAGCTTTGCCGCTCGTCCGATGCGTGGAACTTGTCAGGCGGCGGCTGGGCCTTTCACGGGCGCGGGATGACGGAGGCCAATAGTGCCGTGAGCGGCCTGCGAGGAACGAAGGACGCAAGACAAAGTTCTGTTCCGAGTAGCTGACCCGGCGGTGAGTGCGATGCTGGTTTTCGGAGACGCGTCCGATCGGATCGATACGAGGGCGCGACTCAGGGAAATCGCGGCGGCCGCCGGGGCGGGCCTCGAGATCGAAGGGGGGCAGCCGGGATATTGGGCGGCGTGCGAACTTTTTCTTTCGGCGGCCGAGCTGGCGCAGGGGCTCATCGATCTTGAGTTCGAGGCACGAGGGGCCGATTGCGACTCCCCGCTCAACGACGCCGCGACCCAACTGGTGCTCTCGGCCGCTCGCGTGCTGGTCCGGTCGTGGCGGGGCGAGCCGGGCGAAAGCGGGGGGATGAAGACGGCGCTCGCGGCGCTGGGCAGGCTGCCGCTGCCGGAGAGCGTCAGCTGCCGGCGTCCCGAGGGCTACTCCTTCTATGCCGTTTACCCCGAGGCTTATATCGAGGCCGCGGCGCAGCTCGGGGAAGTTCCCATCCAGGCGATCGGCATCCGTAGCATTGGGCTGGGGCTTGCCGCCGTCATTGCCGCCGCAACCGGGGCGGCGGCTCCGATCTCTGTGCGGCCGGTCGGGCATCCGTTCCAACGGCAGCTTTCGCTGAGCCCAGCGCTGCGGCGAAGGCTCCTGCGGCTAAACCCCGCGGCAGGCTTTGCCGTTGCCGATGAAGGGCCGGGCCTGTCGGGGAGTTCCTTTTTCGCGGTCATCGACCTGCTGACGGGCGGCGGCATCGAGGAAGAGCGCATCCGGCTCTTTCCCAGCCATCCGGGGCAACCCGGTGGGGAAGCACCGGCGGCGAAACGCGAGCGCTGGCACCGGCTGCAGCGGCATGTGCTCGAATTCGATGCCTTGTACCGCTGGATTCCTGAGCCTGAGCGCCGCCTCGATTTCTGGTTCGCCGATATCACCGGGCCGCCCATCGAGCCGCTGAAAGACATTTCGTGGGGCAGCTGGCGATATGAGTTTTATGGCCATGACACCGCCCTGTGGCCCGCCAGCGACGTGCAGCAGGAGCGGCGAAAATTCCTGCTGACTACGGCCAAGGGCACGTTTCTGCTGAAATTTGCCGGGCTCGGCCGTTACGGACGGGAAAAACTGGCCCGCGCGCGGGTGCTTCACGAGGCCGGGTTCGTGCCTGAGATGCTGGCCTTTGCGCACGGTTTTACCGTGGAGCGGTGGGTGCCCGAAAGACCCGCCGACCTAGGGGTAATGCCGCGCGAGCGTTTGCTTGCCCGGCTGGCGGAGTATCTCATTTTTCGCGCACAACACTTTTCGGGGCCCCAGAGGGCGGGGGCCAGCCCGGAAGAATTGGCCACAATGCTGCGCCAGAACGGAGTTGAAGCGCTCGGGGCAGAGGCGGAGCATTCGCTGGCGCGATTTTGCGCGCTGGGGCCGATGGCGGCACAGCGGATGGTTGCTACCGATAATCGGATGCATGCCTGGGAGTGGCTGTCGGATGCCGAGGGCAGCCTGCTCAAGGCCGACGCCGTCGATCATTGCGCGGCGCACGACCTGATCGGCGCCCAAGGCATCGCCTGGGACGTGGCTGGCGCCGGCGTCGAGTTGAGCCTCTCCGCGGACGAGCAGCGCGATCTTGCGGCACGGGTCGGGCGCGCCCTCGGCGAAGGGACGGACGACCGGCTCCTGGTCTTCACCACGGCGTGCTATCTAGCCTTCCAGCTGGGATATTACTCAATGGCCGCATCCGCGCTGGCGGGCGTTCCCGAGGAGCAGGCGAGGCTTTTGGCACGCACCCGACTATATCGTGGGGAGCTGGCGGGGTTGCTCGCGAGAAGTCTCTGAAGGCTTGGTGAGGTGGAACGCCAAGCCGTCCCAAAGGGCGAAAGGCCGCTCGCCCTTTGAACGAAGGGCGAGCCCGGTGATGGCCGCGTGCTGCGACAGCTCTTCCCGGTCATGCGCCGGGTTGCCGCGATAGGAGTAGTTGAGGATCATCAGGTGGCCGCTGGGCGCCAGCACGCGCGCCAATTCGCCGAGCAGCCGCAGGGCCATCGCATCCCCGGCCGCGACCACGTAAGGAAAACTGTCGAGCGCGATCGCGAGGTCGAAGCCGGCATCGGGATAGCAGGCGAGGTCACGGCCGGAGCTTTGTTCGAAGCGGAGATTGGTGAAACCCAGGCCGCGCCGCCGCGCCTCGGCGATCATTTCCGAGGAAACGTCGATGCCGGTAGCGCTGCCTACCTCTGGCGCCAGCGCCATGGCGAGCCGGCCGATGCCGCAGCCGAAATCGAGCAGCCGGACGTGGGAGCCGAGCAGGTCTTGCAAGCGCAGCCAGGCGACGATCTCCTCGGTCGCCGCCGCGAGCGCCTCGGGGTCGCCGAGGCTATAGAGCGCGACGCTCGCTTCGGGCGAGAGCCGGGCGGCGCGGTCGAACATGGCGGCAATGGCGTTCACCCGGTCGGTCTCGCCGCCCGCAATGGGATCGTGGGAAACCGCCGACAGCATTTTTTTCACCATCTGCCAGCCGTCGGGATGGCGGGCGGCCACTCCTTCGAGTTCCGGAGAATCCGCGGTGCTGAGGAGCATTGCCAGCTCTTCCGGCGTCTCCGCCGCCATGGCTAGCCGCAAATAGCCGATGCGGGGTGGCAAGTCGCCGCTTCGGATCGCCTCGAAAATGGGCGCAAAGCTGTCGGCGCGGCCGCTCATGACGCACGCCGGAACGAGCGGCGGCGGTTCCATCGGTCTTCCGCTCCCCATAGATATTTATAGTCCTCCCCGCCGCGCAAAAAGCTGAACTCCCGCACGCCCTCGCGGTGGGCGGCGCGAAAACCGTCGCCGATCAAAACCGTCATTGGGCTTTGATGCGCAAAGGCGGGATCGAAGCCGCCGAGATAGGCGGCGCTGCGGTCGCGCCAACTGAGCCGGTAATAGGCGGCAACCGGCCGGCCCTCGATTCTCACGACGGTAAGCCGGGTAAGGCCCGCCGTGTGGAGGCGCGGCAAGGCCTCCGCATGGAAGGCCTGCACCTGGGGATCAGCCAAAACTCCATGTTCGCCGCGGCCGGCCCAGCGCTCGCCATGGAGTGCCACAAGCGCTTCGAGGAAAGCCGAAGGCTCGGGCGAGATGAGTTCCAGTTCGCCTTCACCGGCCGCCACCCGGCTGCAGCGGCGAAAACTCTGGCGCTTCTTGCCGGTTATCGCAAACGGCAGGCCACTGGCATCGACCTCTTTGCCCAGGGTGAGGCCGGGGCAGGAGCTGTGCGCATATTCGTGCTCCATGCATCCGCGCGGGCAGGGCAGGCGGAAGGCGGCGGCGCCGGGCGCCAGCTCTTCCAGTTCGAGCGATTGCCAATCCGGGATTTGCCCGGCCGCCTCCGCCATGGCCGCCGCGACATCGGCGCGACCGGGCGCCAGCAGCAGGTCGAGATAATCGCTGATGCCGATGCCGAGCGGTACGAGGCGGCGCCCGTGCGGGCCATTCTCCAGATAAAGCGGAGCAAGCCCGGCGAGGCGGCCACCGTCGTGGATGGCGAGTGTCGCTAATCGGCCGGGCTCAAAATTTCGCCACCAGGGGATCAGCCAGGCGGGGCTCTGGAACGGCGTCGATTCCGGTGCCGCATGCCAGAGCGCCCACCATTCGGGCTCGAGCGCTGTCAGCCTTTCGGCGTCGCCGATGATTTCCGCGTGGAGTGTCATGAGGCGGCGCGGTTCGCCGGGCGTCCGAGCGCGGCCAGTTGCTGGTAGGCCTCGAAATAGCCGGAGATCATGCGGTCGAGCGAGAAGCGTTCTTGGGCGGCGCGCCGGCAATCCTGGGGATCGAGCTTTGACGTTGCCCGCATGGCGCGAGCCATTTCCCCCACATCGCGGACCAAAAAGCCGGTGCGCGCCTCCTCGATGATATCGGCGAGCGCTCCGTTCGGGAACGCGACCACCGGCGTTCCGGCGGCGAGCGCTTCCATGGCGACGAGCGAGCTGGTTTCGGCGGCAAGGCTAGGGACCAGCAGGCAGCGGGCGGCGCCGAGCAGGCGGCGCTTGCGTTCGAGCCCGAGCGGCCCGAGAAAGCGCCGTCGCGCATCGAGCCGCGGGGCTACTTCGTCGTCGAAATAGCGTTGGTGCGATCCGTAGGGGTAGACTTGCCCGCCGATCAGCAGGGGCATGCTGGCCGCCTGCGCTGCGTCGAGTCCCAGGTGAATGCCCTTTTCGGGGCAGATGCGGCTGAGCAGCAGGGCAAAGTCGCGCTTTGCGTGTGGGCTGCTGAAGCTTCTGACATCGACCCCGTTGGGGATCGGCGGATGCAACTGTGAGCCCTCAGGCGCCCGTGCCGCCTGATTCGCCGAGACCGGGCAGAGCCAGAGATCCGGGCGCTTGGGCTGGGGCGCGGCGGGCCGATACCAGTCGAGCGGCAGATGGAGCGTCACGAGGGTTGGGACATGCGCCGGCATGTAAGCTTCGAAATCGATGCCGTGCAGATGGACGACATCGACTGGATAGCGTTTGAGCGTTTCCACGATTGCCAGCCGGTGCCGCGCCTGGGCCCGCGCCTTGGCGGCCTCATCGAGAAGGCCGGTTTCCGCCGGGGTCTCGATCAGCCTGCCCCTAACCTGCGATCCGGCCGAGGCGACGACGAGGGAGCGGTGGCCGGCCTCGACCAGCGCCCGGTCGAGCGCTGCGAGCACTTGCTCGGCGCCGCCCACCGCGTCACGGCTGACGGTGGCGAGCGGATAGGCGACGTTAAGCACGGTGAGCTTCACGGCAGCAGATCCAGTTCGGCGAGCGCCGCCTGCGCGAGGGGTGGCCAGTCGCGAACGGTGAGGCCGAGTTGCCAAGCCTCCCAGAGCACGCGGCCGCCATTGGGCGGCGCAAGAAAATCGTAGCGTGGGGCGGCCCGGAAGCATTCGCGGTCCGTCGCGAAAGGGGCGAGCGTTTCCCGCTGCGACAGGTGGCAATCGAGCATCCGCCGCTTGATGTCCTCTCGGCCGGCGGGGAGAAAAAGCTCGATCTCGGGCCCGCCGCTGCCCGGGGCAAAGCGCTGGAAGAGCGGGCCGGCTTCCCCTGCCGAATAAAACGCCATTTCGATGATCTCGGGCGCCGGCTGGCCTTGGCGACCTAACAACTCACGGGCCGCCCATACGGCCAGCGCTGCCCCATCGTGGTCGGGATGGCCGCCCTCAAAAGGATGCGTCAGCACGAAGCGCGGCTTAAGCTCGGCAAAGACGGCGAATAGCCGCCGGCCAATAGGGGCCAAGTGAAAGGCGACCTGCTGGTCGGGGATTGCGAACCCGATCAGCGCTGGTGAATGCAGGCCGGCCTGCTTGAGCGCCGAAACGAGTTCGCGCCGGCGGGCGGCCGCGTAGGCATATGCCGTGGCAAAGCCATGGGCGTGCGCATCGCGCAGATCTTTTGGCGCGCCGTCGGTCAGATGGAGGATGGTGGTGTAGGGTAGCCGCATCAGCTGTCCGCCGAAGCCGACCGTCTCGTCGTCCGGATGCGCAACGACCAGCAGCACATCCCTTCCGGTCGTTTCCGCCGCCGCCAGGTGCGCGGCAAAGGCGTCAAGTACAGGCGGCAAGGCGGGGTCGAGGCGGCCCATCGCATCAGCCTCCGACCGCCCGCCGGGCGAGGGCATCGCGGGGGGCGTAGCGTCCGATCATTTCGGCGCAGAAGGCGGCAAATTCGGCCGGGTCTTGTGGCGGGCTGGTGTGATGGGGCACAAGGCCCCGGTGCTCGGGCGTGAAGCAAAACGTGACCGTCACGTCGAACTCGGCGAGCGCCTCCATCTGCCGGTCAAACCAGTCGAGTGCGTTCGGACGGAAGCGGTCGGCCCAGGAGAGGCCGGTCCGGACCTTTGTGACGCCGAGCCGCCTGAACCAGGCGACGGCGTCCTCGAGCCGGTGGTCCTCATAGTGGAACCATTGCATCAGGCCGAGTGGCTCGGGCAGGTTTCGGAACGCCTCTAGCGCGGGCTTGGGCGAGCCGTCCTCGCGCAAAAGCCCCATGTAGAAGTGGCGGTAATAGGACGAGCCCTCCGCCTCCTTGTGTCTTGTGGTGGCTTCCCAACTGCGCGGCAGGTCGTAAAGCGAATACCAGTGGACGCGCTCCGCCCGCCCGGCGAGGAGTTCGGCCGTCCGCCTCACTCCCCAGGCCTGCACCTCCTCGGCGCCAAAACTCGAGACGCCGACTTCCGTCACCCAGATCGGCAGGTCGGTCACCGCCCTGATCTCGTCGAGCTTGGCGGGCCATTCATCGATCTGCCAGAGATTCCAGTCGAGGGGAAAGCCGTGCACGGCAACCGCATCCATCCGGTCGAGCGCGCCGAAGCGCCGCAGCCGCGCAAGAAACCCCGGATCGATCGGCGACATGCCGCCCACCAGTTTCAGGATTTTGGGGTTTACCGCTTCGATTGCCTCGGCGGCCCCGCTCACCATTTCGGCGAATTTGGACCAGTCGGGATCAACATCCGGGTCCCAGTGCGATTTGTTGTTGGGCTCGTTCCAGAGCATTGCCGCTTCGATCATGCCGGGCTCCTCGCGGGATAGACCGGGCGCGCATCGTCCCGCCGGCTGGTGGTCCGGCAGATATAGACCTCGTCCTCCGGGCGGCTGAGGATTTCGAAGCCGGCGCTGCGCAGCATCGCTTCGACGCAAGCGCGGTTGGGAATCCACCAATTGGTGGGATCGTCAGCGTAGCGGTTCTCGACGAAATGCAGTTTCGGAAAGCCCGGCTGGTCGAAGAGTCCGTAGTTCCAGAACGGGTAGTTCTCTTCGAGCGCCGGCGTTTCGTTGCTGCCGCGCTGCATGGCCTGGAACACCAGAAAATCGCCCGCTACGTGCTCGCGGATCAGGTCCAGCGCCAGCAGGGGATGGCGCAAATGGTAGAGCACGCCCATGAACAGCACGACGTCGAATTTTTCGCCGAGCGCACCGACGTCGTAGACCGACATCGGGCGGAACTCGATGTCGAGGCCGGCGATTTCGGCGGCAAAGCACGCCTGCGCCAGGTAAGCCTCGTCGAAGTCGATTCCCAAGACTCGCGCAGCACCGCGCCGCTTCATTTCCAGCGAATAAAAGCCGGCGTTGCAGCCGATATCGAGCACGGTCTTGCCGGTGAGATCGGCAGGGATGGCATCCGAAAATTGCTTCCACTTCAGCCGGGGATAGTCGCCGAGATAGTGGTCCGGGGCGGTGGCGACACCCCTGAGGTCGAGATTATGGAACCAGGGGCCGAGGGCCTCCACTCGCTCCCGTATCTTGCTGGTCGATAAAGTCATGCTGGAACTCCGTAACGGGAAGAAACGCCGTTGGCGGTGGGCTCGGTGGGCGGGGCCGGAGCGGCCTCTTGTTCCATCTTGTCCAACAGCGCCAGCGCAGCGCGATAGCCGTCGATGGTGCCGACATCGACATACTGGCTGCCGGCCCGCAGGCCGATCGCCACTCCGCCGCGTGCCAGGAATTCGTTGACGAGCGTGCCGAAATATTCATCGCCGCGCCCTGGCTCCAGCCACAGCGCGTGGAGGGCGTGAAAGACGTGTCCCGGCATCTTGATCGCGCCCCAGATCCATGACGAGGAGGGTTTTGCCTGTTTCACCTCGATCCGGCGCACGCGATCCTCGTTGTCGAGCACCACCGCGTCAAACCGCTCCGGCCGGTCGACCGGGAACAGCAGCAATGACAATTGGTCGTCGGGCATCGCTGCAAAGCCGTCGGCCGGAAACCAGATGGTATCGGGGAGGCCGATCAGCACTGGTTCATCGTCGCGCACCAGCGCGGCGGCGCGAAAGATCGCGTCGCAGAGGCCATTGGGGTTTGGCTGTACGACGTAGACCGTGGCGGCACTGCCGAAACCGGCGGCATAATATTCGAGAATGTCGGACTTGCCCGGCCCGATGACGAAGCAGAGTTTTTGGGCGCCACCCGCGATCATCCGTTCCAGCAGATATTCGCTGACGGCGCAGGGACGCTCGCCCAGTTCGCCGCGGCGGGTCCCCACCGGCAGCAATTCCTTGGAAAAGCCGAGCGGCTGGATGCGGCTGCCGCGTCCGGCAGCGGGGATGATGCCGAGCATTCAGGCGTCCTCCCCGGCCAGTTGCGAAACCGGCCGACCGAGCCCGGCGAGCAGCGCCTCGAACTCGGCCGCGCGCCGGTCGGAGGTGTGCTCGGCGAGCACCCGCTCGCGGGCGGCTGTCCCGATGCGCCGCAATTCGGCATCGGGCCGGTCGAGCGCGGCGATGACGTCGAGGGTGGTGGTGACCGGAATGACCTCCCTGCCGAGCTCGAAGAAGGTTTCGAGTCCCGCCCAGGTGTCGGTGAGGAGCGTTGCCCCGCATGCCGCCGCCTCGAACAGCCGTCCCGATGGGCACCAGCCCAACGCGGCCATGGCCTGCCGGGTGACGTTGAGGGTCAGCCGCGAGGAGGCATAAAAACTCGGATGGTCCGCCGGCGGCAGGTGGCGGACGAAGTGAATATTGGCAGCCCAGGGGAAGTCATGCGGATACTGCGCCCCGCCCATGACGAAGCGGCGGTCGTGTTCGCGCCGCGCCGGGGCCACGAACAGGCGGTCGAGTTCGGCCTGCCGATCCTCCGCATATGTGCCGAGATAGGAAAGGTCGCCCGAAAAGGCGGGATTGGGTTCGCCGGGGGCATGTACGTCCGGATCGACATGCCCGTAGAGCGGGGCCACCCGCCTTGCGCCGAGCATCGTCCGCAAGGCGTCGAGCGCGCCGCCCCCGGTATAGCTTAGCACCAGGTCGAAGCCGGCGAGTCCCTCCGGGCCGATATAGGCGACGGGCCGGCCCTGCTCGAAATGCGACAACGTCACCGGCGTATCGAGGTCGTAGAACAGCCGCAGCGCTGCACCCTGTTCGCAGACCAGCCGGCTCGCCGCAATCCCATCCGGGCAGTAGGAGGTGACCATGGCGGCATCGGCATCGGCCACGTCCCGCGCCGCCGAGGCGCTGATTTCGGCCCAATCCGGATAAAGCACCAGCCGGCCGCCGGGGAGTTCGGTGAGGTCGCGCGCGCCAGCATAATAGGGCACGTCGCGCTCGTAGAAGACGACCTCCCAGCCGCGTCGCGCCAGCGCCTTGATGAAGCCGCGCCAGAGCGTGGCATGCCCGTTCCCCCAGGACGAGCTGACGGTGAGGCCGAAGATCACGAGCTTCATTGCTGGTCCCTCACGGCACGACTTCGTTGACAGCGAGGACGCGGGCGCCCCAGTCGCCCATGATCAGCGTGGTGATCGAACCGGGGTCGATATCGAAGCGACTTTGGGAGTCGATCGGCAGGCCGAGGATGTAGCCGACGGCTGCGCGAATGATTTCGGCATGGCTCACCAGGACCAGCGCGCCATCCGGATGGCGTTCGCCGAGCTTCTGCATGAACTCGATAATACGCCGCTCGGCATCGAGCATGGTTTCACCGCCCGGCGTGCGCGAAAGGCTGCGCAATTCGTTCCAGCGCCGCCAGGCGTGGCTGCGGTTCAATTCGTCGAAGCTCTTGCCCGACCACGAGCCGAAATCGATCTCATCGATTTCGTCGGCGCGCTCGACCGGCACGTGTGAGGCGGTTGAAATCTGCGCGGCGGTTTCCGCCGCCCGCTCCCGGGGGCTGGAGTAGATGGCGTCAAAACTCTCCCGGCGCATGCGTTCGGCGAGCCTTCCGGCCTGCGCCAGCCCATCGGCCCCGAGCCGGATGCCGGGCATGCGCCCAGCAAGGAAGCCGCCGACATTGTCATGCGCCGCATGGCGCACCAGAAAATAGGTGGTGGTCATTCCGCCGCTCCCAGCATCAGGTCCTCGCCGGCGATGAATGCCTCCGTCCGCGCTCTCGCCTCGGCGTCGGTGAATTGCTGCGGGGGCGACTTCATGAAATAGCTGGAGGGGCCGACGAGCGCGCCGCCGATGCCGCGGTCGAGCGCCAGCTTGGCGCAGCGCACCGCATCGATCACGACGCCGGCCGAATTGGGCGAATCCCAGACTTCGAGCTTTACCTCGGCATTGAGCGGCACCCCGCCGAAGGTTGTGCCCTCGAGCCGGATATAGGCCCATTTACGGTCGGTCAGCCACGGCACGTGATCGCTCGGCCCCACATGCACCGCGTCCGCTGGCAGCGGCACATCCAGCTGGCTGGTCACCGCCTGGGTCTTCGAGATTTTCTTGGACTGCAGCCGTTCCCGCTCCAGCATGTTGAGGAAATCGGTGTTGCCGCCGAAATTGAGCTGGTAGGTGCGGTCGAGCCTGACCCCGCGCTCGCGAAAAAGGTTGGCGAGGACGCGGTGGACGATCGTGGCGCCGACCTGGCTCTTGATGTCGTCGCCGATCAGCGGCAGCCCGCGCGCCTCGAACTTTTGCTGCCACTCGGGGCGGGAGGCGATGAATACCGGGATGCAATTGACGAAGGCGCAGCCCGCTTCCAGCGCCCGTTCGGCATACCAGCAGGCCGCAGCTTCCGAGCCGACCGGCAGGTAGGAGACCAGCACCTCGGTGCCGCTGCGCCTCAGGATGTCGGTGACGTCCGCAACTGGCTCGGGCGATTCCATCACCACGTCCGCCAGATATTTGCCGATCCCGTCCAGCGTCGGCCCGCGGAAAACGGTGACGCCGATGGGCGCGACTTCGGCAAAGCGATGCGTGTTGTTCGGCTCGGCGTAGATCGCTTCGGCCACATCGCGTCCGACCTTGTCCGCCGCGACATCGAAGGCGGCAACGATCTCGATGTCGGCGATGCGGTAACCGCCCAGATCAGGATGCATCAGGCCCGGGATCGGCGTGTTGGCCGTCGCATCGCGATAATAGGTCAGGCCCTGGACCAGCGAGGAGGCGCAATTGCCCACCCCGACGATGCCCACCCGCACTTTTCTTCCGGTCATAGACCTGCTCCCTAACCCCGTGCCCGGCGACGGGTGGCGCCCTCGACCGCCGCTAGCCGTGAAAAATAAGCGATCGTGTCGCCGAGCCCTTCCTTGAGATCCACGGTAGGGCCCCATCTCAGCAGCGCCTTCGCGCGGCTGATGTCAGGCCTGCGCCGTTGCGGATCGTCGGCGGGCAAGGGCTCGTGCCGGATGCCCGAGGACGTGCCCGTCTGGCTGATCACCAAGGCCGCCAGCTCGTTGATGGTGAACTCGCCAGGATTGCCGAGGTTCACCGGCGTTGCCGGGTTGGGATTGAGCGCCATGAGCGCCATGAGCCCGCGCACCAGATCGGACACGTAGCAGAACGAGCGGGTCTGCTCGCCGCTGCCATAGATGGTCAGGGGTTGGCCCGAGAGCGCCTGCACCACGAGGTTGGAGACGATGCGCCCATCGTCCGGCCGCATCCGGGGGCCGTAGGTGTTGAAGATCCGCGCCACCCGCACGTCCGCGCGTCCGCCCCGGAGGAAATCGAAGCACAGCGTCTCGGCGGCGCGCTTGCCCTCGTCATAGCAGGCGCGGGGGCCCGTGCAGCTCACATGGCCCCAATAGTCCTCGCGCTGCGGGTGCTCCTCGGGGTCGCCATAGACCTCGCTGGTCGAGGCCTGCAGGAGCTTTGCCCCCTTGGCCTCGGCGAGCCCCAGGAGATGGGCGGTGCCCACGACGCTGGTCATCATGGTGTGGACCGGGTCGGCTTGATAGCGCGGCGGCGAGGCGGCGCAGGCGAGGTTAAAGATCTCGTCGACCTTTTCCCCCAGCTCGACCGGATCGCAGATGTCCTGCTCGATCAGCCGAAAGCGCGGATGGTTGTCGAGCGGGGCGACATTGCTGCGCACGCCGCTGAGGAAATTGTCGATGCAGATCACCTTGTCGCCGGCGAGGAGCAACGCGTCGCAGAGGTGGGACCCGATAAAGCCGGCGCCACCGGCCACGACGACAGTTTTTGGGTTATGGCTGGATCGGTTGCTGTTGGTCATCGGCCGATCGCTCCTTCTTCCATGATCCGCTCTCTTTTCCTGGTCCTGCGTCGGCCGGCCTTCCGCGGCATCCGCTCGGGCAGATCGGCAATGATGTCGGTGAGTTGGCGAGCGCGGGCGAGGCCGGTATGGCTGGCAAGGATACGCGCGCGGGCGGCTGCGCCGATCTCAAGGCTGCGGGCTTGGCCAATGCCGGTCAGCGCCGTGACGACGTCTTGGCTGGAGCGCGCAACGAGCAGCGCCTCGCCCTCGGGAAGCAATTGGTCGAGCCCGTCCCATTCGTCGCTGATGATCGGCGTCGCGCAGGCCGCCGCTTCGAACAGCCTCACGCTCGGCGACCAGCCGGCGGCGACCATGTCGGCCCGGGTGATGTTCAGCGTGAAGCGCTGGCGGCCATAAAAGCCCGGGTGCTCGCCGGGCGGGAGGTGATCGATGCGCTCGACATTCTTCGGCCACGCGATGCCGGGCGGGAACTGCGGACCGGCGACGACGAACCGCATTTCTGGCAGGCGGCGCGCCGGCTCGAGCAGGAGCTTTTCGAGCGCCGGCTGGCGGTCGGGGCTGTAAGTGCCGAGATAGCCGAGATCCCATTTCGGCGCCTCGCCAGTCGGCCGGTAATGATCGGCGTCGACCGAGCAGTAGAGTTCGTCTGCCCGCCGCGCGCCGAACTCGGTTTCGAGGCGCCGCAGGGTCGGCCCGCCGGTGAAAGAAAGATAATCGTCGAACAGCGGAATCTGCCGGTGCGCCAGGTACTCGACCTGTCCCGCCCGCAGCTTGGCGAGGGTGACCGGGGTGTCGATGTCGTAGAACAGGAGTTGGCGCGGCTTGCGGGCAGCAACCCGATCGATGACCGTAACGCCTTCCGGCACATAGGAGCCGACGATTACCGCGTCCGCGCGCTCGATCCGCTTGGCATGGCGGGCGATCAGTTCGTCCACCGAGGCGTAGTAGACGAGGTCGCAAAAGTCGGGGTCCGCGAGGTCGCGATGGCTGCGGTACCATTCGACGTCGCGCTCGAGGAACAGGATCTCGTGGCCGAGCGCGAAAAGGCCGCGCAGCAGGCCACGATAGGTCGTTGCATGCCCGTTGCCCCATGAAGAAGAAAGCGTCAGGCCGATGACGACGATGTCGAGCCGCTTGTTCATTCGGCGGCCTCACGGCGGATGGCGAAAAAGTCGCGGAAAATCCGGTCGGCCTGGCGGGCGCGGTGGGCATAGGTGTGTTCGGCCAACACGCGCTGCAGTGCTGCCTCCCCGATCTGGCGTGCCGCCTCCGGGGAGAGCCCGGTCAGCACTTCGGCAACATCCTGTCCGTCTCGCGCCACCAGGATTTCCCGGCCCGGTGCCAGAAACAGCTCGATGCCGACCCAGTCGTCGGTGATGAGGCACGCGGCGGCGCCGGCCGCCTCGAATACCCGCGTTGCCGGCGAAAACCCGTTCTGGGCCATGCTCGCCCGGTTGACGTTCAGCACCGCCTTGGGCGTCGCGTTGAAGGCGTTGTGATCGGCCGTGCCGACATGGCCGAGATACGTGACGTTGGCCGGGCGCGGCTTGTCGCCCCAGCCGGCGCCGCCGAGGAGGAGATGCTGCTGCGGCAGCCGGGCGGCGGGGGCGAGGAAAAACTCCTCCACCCGCGCCTCACGGTCCGGCAGCCGATTGCCCAGAAAGGCGAGATCGGCGGCGAAACGCGCCTCGGCCGGAACCGGGTGGTGGGTGGTGGGATCGAGCGCGTTATAGACGGGGACGCAGGCGGCGGCGCCCATTTCGCGATAAGCCGCAACCACCGGATCGCCGCCCCCATAAGTCAAAACCAGATCAAGGCGCTTCAGCGCCGAGTGCAGGGGATGGCCGGGATTCGCTTGCAGCTCGGCGAGCGTTGCCGGGGCGTCCACGTCCCAGAAGATTTTTAGCGCCTCGGGCCGGGCAGCATCGAGCAGCAGCGCTAAAAGCTCGTCGTCGGCAAAGCCCACGCCGCTGGCCTTGACGACGATGTCGGCCGCCGCCGCTTGCTGGGCCACGGCTTTCACTGCCTCGAGCGTTCCGCGGTAAACGACGACGCGGCACCAGGCCGGCGGCTCGAGGTCGCGGTGCTGCTGCCGGTCGAAGACGTCGGGCTCGTAGAAGGTGACCTCGTGGCCGAGACCAGCGAGCGCCTTGATCAGCCCGCGATAATAGGTGGCGGCGCCGTTCCAGTAGGATGAGAGGAGGCTGGAGCCGTAGAACGCGATTTTCATTGCGCGGCCTCCCGGAAGGCAAGCTGGTCGTGGACACGCGCCGTGCCGATTTCAGCGAGGATGGCGAAAAGCTCGTCGACCCGATGCCGGCAGGTGTGGCGCTTTTGGATGGTTTCGAGCCCCGAAGCGGCGAGCGCGGCGGCAAGGTCGCTATCGGCCAGAACCAACTGCAGCAGCCGGGTCATCTCCGCGCCGTCGGGGGCGAAGAGGAAATCTTCTCCCGGCCGGAAAAGGTTCTCGGCATCGCTCCACGGCGCGGAGATCAGCGGAATGCCTGAGGCCAGCGCCTCGAACATCCGAATCGTGGGGATACCGGGCAGCTGCGCGACATAGGGCCGCCGCGGAATATGGACCGTGGTTTTATGCCCGGCGAACGCCAATGGAGCGTCGGCGTTGGCGATCGATCCGCCATGGCGGATGCCGGCCTGGGCCAGCGCTTCGAGGGCGTGGGCCGGATAGTGGACGCCGAAAACATCGGCATCGAGGCGCAAGGCCCGGGCCGGTTCGACCAGGAACTCGATGATCTCGGCGCTGCGTTCCTCGTCGCCCCAATTGCCGATCCAGACGAGATCGCCGCGCTTCTCGACTTCCGGATGCGGGCGAAACAGCCGGTCGTCGGCCGCCTCGTGCCAGGTGAAGACGTTCCGCCCCCAGCCCGCCTCGCGGTAGCGCTGTCTCAGCGCCTCGCCGAACGCCAGCACCCCGTCATAGTCCTCGAGCGCCAGAGCCGCGATCTCGGCTTCAGACGAGATGGCCCGGTGATGGGTGTCGTGGAAGAGGAGGGTGAACGCGCCGCCGGCGCGGCGGGCGGTGCCGATCCGCTCGATCAGTGCCGGCTCGGTCCATTCGTGAACGATGACCACATCGGCATCGGCCAGCACTGCCTCGTGGTCGAAGGTGGGACCATAGGCGATCGACCGCAGCTCGGGAAAATCGGTGGCAAAGCGTTTTAACGCGTCCTCGCCGCGGTCGGCGATCAGGTTTTGCCGGCTCCAGCCTTGGACAGGCTCCAGCGCCAGCGCCTCATGGCCGCGTGCGACCAGTTCGCGCATGACTCCGCGCAAAAAATGGGCGTTGCCGTGGTTCCAGTCGGAGAGCAGGGAATGGGTGTAAAAAAGGAAATGCATGGTTCAGGCTGCCCTTTTCGATTCAGGAAACCGCCGGGTGGCCGCCGCATAGGCCGAGAGCACGGCGTCGCGCTGGGCTGCGACGGTGAACCGGCCGGCGCGAATCCGCGCGCTGCGCCCCAGCGTCTCTCGCAACTCGCTATCGCGTGCCAAAAGGTTGAGCGCAGCGATCCAGGCGGTGCTGTCGAGGGGTGGCACGAACTGCGCCGCGCCATCCCACAGTTCGCGGTAGGTCGGAATATCGGAGAGCACCAGTGCCGCGCCGGCGCTCGCCCCCTCCAGCGCCGCCAAGCCGAACGGCTCGTAAAGCGAGGGCGAGGCAAGGATGGCCGCACGTGACATCAGGGCCCGCAACGCGCTCCCCGACAATTCGCCGAGCACCCGGGCGTTGCGGATGTTGATCGCCTCGCCATTGGGGCCTTGCGTCGCCCCGGCCATCAACACCGGCCAATCGAGCCGGCCGGCCGCCGCATCGAGTACCGCCCCGTTCTTGCCCTCGTCCCACCAGCGCCCGGCGGCCAGAACCAGCGCTTCCTTCGCCGGGGCGGCGCGCTGGGGCATGGTCGCGTTGGGAACGACCGTCAGCCCGTCCACCGGCTCATAGCATTGCTCGAGCAAGTTTTTGTGGCTCAGGCTCGGCACCAACACGATATCGGCGCGCCGCAGCCCCTCGGCATTGCGCTCCTTGTGCCAGGCCCAAGCGGCGGGCAACTCGGTGCCGCGCACCACCTTAAACCAGGTCGGAACGCAGGAGTGCGAGGCAACGACAACCGGACAGGGCAGTTCGAGGCCAAAGGCTTGCGTCGGCAGGTTGAGGTGGACAATCTCGATGCTGTGCTCGCGGACCAGTCGCGCCAGTTCGCCGGGGAGTGCATCGAGCGCGGCGGGATCATCCGTCAGCCAGTCCAGCGGCAGGTCGAGCCACACCAGCTTGCCGATCCGGGAAGCTTCGGCTGCCTGCGCCGGCGAGGGCTCGGGGCCGAGCCCCACGAACACCGTCTCGATTCCTCGCTCGGCGAGCGCCGCCGCCAGATCCATCGCGTAGCGCCAGACGCCGCCTACGGCATCGATGGTCATCAGGATATGTCGGGGCATTTCGCTCATCTGCAGCATGCCGCCTCCAGCTCTGCCAACGGCCGCGGCTGCTGGTCCTGGATGTCGCTGAATTCGGAGAAGGAGTTCAAATAATGCTCATGCGCCCGTTCCCAGGCGGTATCGTCCGGCTCGCCCCAGATCTGCCGGTAGCTCGGTGAACTCGGATAGGGATAGAGCGGCACCGGCTCATTGGCCCAGACGCCGTTCTCGATCAGGTGCTTGCGCCAATGATCGACAAGCGCCGGATCGTCCTGGACCACCCCGATGAGGTTCGCCTGGACGAACGGCACATGCTCGCGGGCCTTGATCAACAGCGCGGCCAGTTCGGGCGTATCGAGCCGGCAGCGCTTGGCCAGCATCTCCCGGCCTTCCACCGTGAGGCTCTCGAGCCCGGCCTCGATCGAAACGCAACCGGCCGCCCCCAGCAGTTCCAGCAGCTCCGGCTTCCACAAATCGATGCGGGTCTGCACGCCGAATTTTACGCTTCGCCCGACCAGGGCCTCAAGGAGCGGCTTTTGCGGCAGGAAAATCTCGTCGATGAAATAGATATAGCCGACACCCTGGGCCAACAGCCGGTCGATCTCTTCCAGGACGGCGCCGAGGTTCCGGCGGCGATAGCCGTCGCGATAGTCGATCTTGGCGCAAAAGCTGCAATTGTAGGGACAACCGCGCGACGCTTCGACCTCGGCACCGAAGCCGCGCTGCTCCTTGTCGAACCGATGATGGTGGTGCTCGTGCCGCTGAAGCCACTCGTCGGGCCAGGCCAGGGCGGGATGGTCGGCGAAGCCGCTGGCATGGTTGGGGCCGTAGCTGACGAGTTCGTCGCCCTCGAACCACGATGTCGAAACGACGCTGCGCCAGTCCGCCGTGCTGGCGAGCCGGGCTACAACCTCCTCGCATTCGCCGCGCACCACGATGTCGACGCCGAGCTTCCGAAGCGTCGGCGCCGGTGTTGCCGAGCCATGCGGGCCAACGGCTACCGTCCGGCCGCCACGGCCTGCCAGCGCCGAAAGGAACTCGGCCGGGACCCGCAATTCGGGCGGGGCGCAGCGCCAGAACAGATAGGTCGGCGCGGTGGTGACCACCGTCATCTCCGGCCCGAACTCGGCGACGCGGGTCGCAAGCGCTGCGTTGTCCAACTCTTGAATTTGGCCATCGAGCATCAGCACGTCGTGGCCCTGGCGCTCGAGCAGCGCTTTACTGTAGCCGAGCTCCAGCGGCAAATGCGGATGGCGGCAGCCGAAATAGATGCTGCCCTCGTAGTGCCAATATGGGTTGACCAGCGCGACCTTCATGCCTCCACCCTCCGCGCCGGGGGAGGTGTCATGGCCCGCCTGTCGGCGAGCCAGCGCGTCAGGTCACGCACGCCCTCGCGCCAGCCAACGCGCGGCCGCCAGCCGACGGCGTGCCCGAGCTTTCGCGTATCGGCCACGAAATAGAGCTGGTCCCCCTGCCGCCAGTCGCCATGGTCGAGGCGCAACTCGTCGCCGAGCATGCCGGCGATCTCGGCCAGCACCTCGCCAAGGCTCACGGCATTGGCCGGGCCACCGCCGAGGTTGAAGGCTTCCCCGCTCACCTCGTCGATATGGGCGAGGACGGCGCGATAGGCCGCGACCGCATCGGCGACGTGGAGGATGTCGCGCACCTGCCTGCCGTCGCCAAAAATCGAAATTGGCTCGCCTGCCATGGCCCGGATCAGGAAATGCGCGACCCAGCCCTGATCCTCGGTACCGAACTGGCGCGGACCATAGATGCAGCTCATCCGCAGCACCGCCGCTGGCACGCCGTAGGAGCGGGCATAGTCGAGCACATACTGGTCGGCGACGCCCTTCGAGCAGCCATAGGGCGTGCAGAAGGCCAGCGGCCGCGCTTCGCCCACCCCGTGCTCGGCGATCTCTGCGTTGGCCGGAACGTAGCGGGCCCCCTCAGCCACCATGGCGAGGTCTTCGAGACCGCCATAGACCTTGTTGGTGCTGGCAAAGATCACCGGAATTTTGCGGCCGCTGCGCCGCACGGCCTCGAGCACGTTTAGCGTGCCGCGGGCATTGGTCTCGAAATCCTCGCCCGGATCGATGAGGCTGGTGGTCACCGCCGTCTGGGCGGCGAAGTGGAAGACAGCCCTGGCGTCGGCGAGGACAGGCGCAATTGTTTCGGCGTCGCGGACATCGGCGATCAGTGGATGAACGCGCTCGCCGTGCCGGTCGACCAGCCAATCGAGGTTGTGTTCCACCCCCGGCCGGCTGAGATTGTCGAGGACGATCACTTCCTGGTCCTCGGCAAGAAAACTGTCGGCGAGGTTGGAGCCGATGAAGCCGGCGCCCCCGGTGATGGCGATCGGATGGCGGCTCATGTGACCAACCCCCGTGCCAGCAATTGCCGCTGCATCTCGGCGCTGCGGTCGAGGGCCGTCGACTCCCGGACCCAGTCGGCCATTTCGCCAACCGTCTTCTCCAGTTGGTATTGCGGCGAAAAGCCCAGGAGTTCGCGCGCCCTGGAAATATCGGCGAAGCAGTTGCGGATGTCTCCCGCCCGGGCCTTGCCGAGAATTTCCGGCACGATTTCCGGGACGTCCATGGCCTCGGCAAGAAGCATGGCGACTTCGGCAATGGGGTAAGCCCGGCCGCTGCCGACATTGATGACGTGACCGGGGGCGCGCTTTTGCTCCATAGCCAGCCGGAAGGCGCGGGCCACGTCCTTGACATGGACGAAGTCGCGCTTTTGCCGGCCATCCTCGAAGATCAGCGGCGGCTGGCCATTCATCAGGCGGGAGCCGAAATTGGCGAGCACGCCCGTATAGGGGTTGGATAGCGCCTGGCCGGGGCCGAAGACGTTGAACAGCCGCAGGGCAACGGTTTCGATGCCGTATGCCTCGCCAAAAATCTGGACGGCGCGTTCCTGGTTGTACTTGGTGAGGGCGTAGATCGAGGCGAGATCGACAGGCTTCTGCTCGTCCGTGGGCACTGGCCGCAGCACGTCCCCATCAATTTCCGGATCCCACTCGCCGGCCTTGATGCGGGGGAGGGAGCGGCGCACATTGCCCAGGCGGGTGCCATCGGCGCGGGCATAAAGGCCCTCGCCATAGACACTCATCGAGGAGGCGACGACGATGCGCCTGGGCGGCGCGTCGATCATTTCCTCCAAAAGGACTGCCGTGCCGAGATCGTTGGTCCCGACATAGCGGGCGATTTCGTACATGGATTGGCCGACGCCGACCTCGGCGGCCAGGTGGAACACGCCCTCGACGCCCACCAGTGCCTCGCGCACCGCCACCGGATCGCGGATGTCGGCGCGCAACAACTCGGCGCCGTCGATCTCCGGCGGGATCGCGGCCCCGCCATGCACCTGCTCGATCAGTGAATCGAGCACGCGGACGCGATATCCCTCCTGCAGCAGTTCCTTTACGAGGTATCGGCCGATGAAGCCGCACCCCCCAGTGACCAGCACTTTCTGCATGAAATCCCATCCCTTGCATGCAAGCCCGATGGTCGGGGAACTTACCTTTTGGGGATCGGTTCCAACTTTCCTCTGCTGGTCGCTCTGGCCGGCGATGCCCGCGCGCGAGGGCGTCCGGAACAAGTCAGGACAAGTTTAGTTCTCGTTCGAGAGACAATTGGAGCAGCGCGGCATGAGCACGTCAGAAACCACCACCGATCACGACACGATCCACAAATGGGTCGAGGGACGCGGCGGCCATCCCGCTCGCGTCAAGAACCGGGGCCCGGGCGGCATCCTCCGCATCGATTTCGAGGAGCCGGACGAGAACCTGGAGGAGATCTCCTGGGACGAGTTCTTCAAGGTTTTCGACGAGAACAAGCTGGCCTTCCTCTACCAGGACAAGACCAGCGACGGAAAAACCAGCAGGTTCAATAAATTCGTCGAACGCAGAAAGGCCTGAAGCCCGGCGAGGAAAAGCTCAGGCGCTCGCGACTAGGCGGCGCTCATCATGCCGGGCTTGAGTGCCGCGACGGTGATCGGGGCCGGCGCGGCGCCCGCCCGGGCCCGGCGGTGCATTTCCGCGAAGGCGAGTTCGAGCCCGGCGATATAGCGCTTCATGTCGAAAAGCGGCAGCTCCGCGCGGGGCCGCGATAATTTTGCCCGCAGGGCTTCCAGCTTTTCGGGCGAACGCGCCAGTTCCAGCGCCAGCGCTTCGTATTCGCCAACGGTGGCTGTGACGAGTTCGGGCAGCCGGGCCGAGGCGAGGAGGCTCGCGGCAACGCGGCTGGTGAAGGTTTTCCCCGCCAGCGCAACGATCGGCAGGCCGACAAGGAGTGCATCGGTGCCGGTCGTATGCGCGCCATAGGGGAAGGCATCGAGAAAAAGATCGGCATGGCGCTGGCGGGCAAGGTGCTCATCCGGACCGACCCTTTTGGCGAAAACCAGGCGTTCGCCGGCAATGCCGCGACGCGCCGCCTCGAGCAGGAGATTCTGCCTTACCTCCGCGCCGGTTTCGAGCAGCCAGAGCACGCTGTTGGGCACGCCATGCAGAAGGCGCATCCAGACATCGAAGACCGCCGGCGTAATCTTGAAGCTGTTGTGGAAGCCGCAGAAGACGAAAGCGCCCTCGGGCAATCCATAGTCGGCGCGCGAGTGGAGCGGGGCCTCGATGCGGCGATTGGGGTCGTTCGGCTGATAGCAGTTCGGCAGGTGGACGAGGTTTTCGGCGAACCAACGCTGCTCGCTGGCCGGAATGAGCACGGGGTCGGCGATAATATAATCGTAGTGGCCGCTGCCCATGGTCGCGGGGTAGGCGAGGTAGTTCACCTGGACCGGCGCCGGCCGGCAGGCGAAGATCTCGGTGCGCGCGCCGCTGGTATTGCCCTGCAGGTCGAGGAGGATGTCGATGCCGTCGCCGGCGATGCGTTGTGCCGCCTCAAGGTGGGAGCGCGCACTGATATCGATGAAAACATCGGCGGCTGCCTCGATCCTTCGCCTTTCGGGGCTGCCGTCGTTGGGTCCATAGGAGTAGCAAACCACTTCGAAGCGCGAGCGGTCATGGCGCTCGATCACCTCGCCGATCAGCTGTCCGGTCGCATGGGCGCGAAAATCGGCGGAGATATAGCCGAGCCGGATCTTGCCGCTCGCGTTCGGCCGGCCCGGGGCTAGGCGATCGGCCGGAACGCTTAGGCGGGCGGCCCAGGTGCGCGCGGCGCTGAGTTGTTCCGCCGGGGTGGAGGGCCAGGCCAACAGGCTGAACGGCGGCAGCGGCACGTTATTGGCGACCAGTTGCTGCAGCAGCTGCCAATCGGCCTCGTATTGGCCCCAGTCGCAGAGCAGGCGCCGGGCGTGTGCCAGTTGCACCGCCGAATCGAGATAGCCCGGCTCAAGGCGCAGCGCCGCCTCGAAGGCGGCGGCGGCATCGGCGGTTCGGCCGACGTCGCGCAGCACTTCGCCCAGATTGTGGTGGATGGCGGCGAGGTCGGGCCGCAGCGCCAGCGCCGCCTGATAGGCGGCGATGCACTCCTCAAGGCGCAGGCATCCATAAAGGGCAATGGCGAGATTGTTGTGCGCCGCGGCGGCTTCCGGCCGAACGCGAACGGCGGCGGTAAAGCTCTCAACGGCCGACTTGTGGTCGCCGAGCTGCTCGAGGGCGGTGCCCAGTCCCATATGGGCCTCGAACCGCTCCGGCGCTGCCGTCAACGCCAAGCGGAAGGCAAGATCCGCGTTCTCGAACTGTCCCTGCTCAAGCAGGCTTCGTCCCAGAACGATCAAGGGCTCGACGCTGGCCGCCTCGGGAGGCTGCGGAGATGTGGTCACTAGCTACTGTCCCCAAGCCGGCGGGCCCGCGGCGCAAGCGGATGCCGTTTCAAAAACCTGCCGCGGCACGAATCAATCGCCCGCAAGTCAGCCTAGGATTCATGGGGAGATGGCCGGCACGAGGCGAATTTTCGCCTGATCCCGGGCACAAACCTCTTGAAATCTGGTGTATTTCGCAGCGAAGCCGAATCGCCTGCGCTTCAGGCGGGCGGGGCTACGTGTCCGAGGAGCAGCACGCAGACGCTCAGCGTCACCACCGATGCAACGGTCGAGAACAGGATCGTGCCGGAAGTGACGACTGCCTCGCGCTTGTAGAACTCGGCGATCATGAAGGGCCCGGTGCCGGTGGGTAGCGCGGCCAGCACCACCGCGACCGCCGACGGGAAGGCGGCCATCCTGAACACGAAATAGGCGCAGATCGCCGTGATCGCCGGCTGGGCGAAGAGTTTCAGGGCCGTCAGCATCATCGCTGCGGGGCGGCCCGACTTGCTGCCCTTGTGCCGAGCGGCAAGGAACAGGCCGAGGGAAACGAGCGCGCAGGGGCTGGCGGCGCCGCTCATGAGGTGAAGCAGGTTCTTTGCGGCATCAGGGAGCGGCACCCCCAGCGCCGCCCAAAGCGCCCCCAGCGCCGGGGCGATGACCAGCGGGTTGCGCAGCAGCGATTTTCCCACTTTGAGCGCCAGTGCACCGGGGCGCCGCTCGGTCTGGACGCCGATTTCGACAAAGACGATGGCGACTGCGAAAAGCAGCGTGACGGTGAGGATTGCGGCGATCGTCACCAGCGCAAAGCTCTGGCGCCCAAAGATCAGCTCGCAAAGGGGAAACCCGATATAGCCGGTATTGGCGTAGCCGGCATTGAGCCCATCGATCGAGGCGTCGCTCAGCTTATGGCCTTGCCTCACCCGACAAAGCAGGGTGCCGCCATAGACGACAAAACTCCCGATGGTGAACGAGGCGATGAAGGAAGGCTGCCAGAAACTCGCCCAGTTCGATTCGGCCAAGACATCGAACAGCAGCGCCGGCAGAGCGAGATACACCACGAAGCGGTTGAGTTCGGAACTCGCGGTCGGTCCGAGCAGGCCCTTGCGGCCGCAAAAATAGCCTGCGGCGATGATGGCGAAGATCGGCAGGATGATGAGGAGAGACGCGAGCATGGGGAGGCCTTGAGAAACAAGCCTACCTAACGAGGGGCCCACGCACTGCCAATGCGGATTTCGGAAACTTGAATTGGGGAATTTGCCGCCAGGCCGTTGCAGGTTCGGTGCGGTCTTTCTCCCGGTCATGCCCGCGCAGGCGGGAATCTCCATTCGGTCAGGCATTTGGGACCGCAGTCAAACAGAGAATCCCGGCTGCGCGGGAATGACCCCGTGTTTGGGGGCGAAGTAGGTTCTGGCCGCAAAACTAACCCTTCACCGCTCCCGCGGTGAGCCCGGCGATGATGTGCCTTTGCGCGAGGAAGAACGCCACGATAGTGGGCAGGATGGTCAGCGTGATGAAGGCGAGGACCAGTTGCCAGTCGGTCGCGAATTCGCCCTTGTAGACCATGATGCCGAGCGGCCAGGGGTATTTGGATTCCGAGTTCAGCATGATCAGCGGCAGGATGTAGCTGTTCCAGCTGCCGACGAAGGAGATGATCCCGACCGTGGCGACGATGGGCCGCGAGAGGGGCAGCGATATGTACCAGAAAAACCTGAGATAGCCGCAGCCATCGACGAACGCCGCATCGAACAGTTCCGTCGGCAAATTGCGAAAGTAGTTGCGGAACAGGAGGATGCTCATGCCGAGCCCGAACGCCACCTGCGGCAGCGCCACGCCCCAATAGGTATCGAGCAGGCCGAGATCGCGGATGCGGATGAATAGCGGCAGGATGGCGGTTGCGGCCGGAAACATCAGGCCGAGCAGGAAATAATTGAGCAGGAAGCCCGAGCCGAAAAATTTTACATGCGCGAAGGTGAACGCGGCCATCGAGGCGACGAGCAGGGTCAACACCACCGTGAGCACCGCGATGAGCAGCGAATTGCCCATTTGCAGCCAATAGCGCTGGCTGAAAATGATGTCGCCGTAATTGCTCCACTGCCAGTTCGCTGGCAGCCCGAACGGATCGCCGCGGAGGTCGGCGAGCGTCTTGAAGCCGCCGAGCGCCGTGGTCAGCAGCGGGATGATGACGACGGCGGCGACGATGATCATCGAGGCGTAAAGATAGGCCGTGGTGCCGCCGCTCAGCTTGCGGCCGCCGTCCTCGCCGATGGCGTTATGGGCTGCTGGTGCGTCAGTCATTTTTCATAAAAATCCGCTTGTAGCCGAAGGCGAGGGTGACGCAGATGACGAACAGCACCACGCCCACGGCGCTGCCGAACCCCACCTGCATGCGCATGACGCCGAAGGTGTAGAGATAGGTCACCATGGTCTGGGTCGAGTTGAGCGGCCCGCCGCCCGTCAGCGGCATGATCATATCGAAGAGTTGGAGCGAGCCGACCACGGCGAAGAACACCGAGAGGCGCACCGTCGAGGCGAGCGCCGGGAGCGTCACGAAGAGGAACTTTTGCACCGGCGTTGCGCCATCGATCTCGGCAGCCTCGAGCATGTTCTTGTCGATCGACTGCAGGCCGGCGATGAACAGCATCATGTGGAAGCCAAAATATTTCCAGATGACGACGCCGAGCACCGCGTAGATCGCAATGCCCTTGTCCGCTAGCGGAAACGGCGCCTGCTGGCCGAGGAAGCGGGCGATGCCGCCCACGAGCCCGAAATCGCCATCATAGACGAAGCGCCAGATCATCCCGGCGGCGACGTCGGCCAGCACATAGGGAAGGAAGAAAATCAGCCGGAAGGTGACAACGCCTTTGACCTTGCTCGAGGCGAGGGTTGCCAGCCATAGCGCCAGCGGCACCTGGACCAGCACCGAGATCACGATGATCAGGCCGTTGTTGATGAGCGCTGTGCGAAAGGCCGCGTTGCGGAACACCAGCTCGTAGTTCCTGAACCCGACCCATTGCGTGGGCAGCCCATAGCCGCTCCAGTTGTAGAACGAGTACCAGGCGGCTTCCCCCATCGGCAGCACGACGAAGATGGTGAAGAGCAGCAGCGCCGGGGGCAGGAACAGCACGATTACCGGCCATTTCGTGCCGGCCGATTTCGAGCGCCGCCGTACGAGCGCGGGTGCGGCGCGATGAGGCGCAAGGGGTGCGGTAGTGGCTTGGCTCATCGCCTGTGGGTGCTCCGTACCTGCATTCACATTTGCTCCGTCCTCATGGTCGCCCCCAGCCGCCCTCCTGATGGGCAACCAACTCCACCCTCATGGTGAGCCTGTCGAACCATGCCACGAGCACCGGGCTCGCGGCCTCGTCCTTCGACAAGCTCAGGATGAGGCCGCTGGGGTGGATGAGGCGTAGGCGGGTGCGAAAAAGCCCGCCGCCGAGTCTCGACCCCGGCTGCGGGAAAGAATCGTCACTGCATCGACATCGCGTCCTGGATCTGCTGGGCGGCGTCCTGCGGGCTTACCTGGCCGGAGACGATCCCCACCGACATGTCGTTGACGACGCGGCCGACATTGGGCCCGAGGTCCTGGTCGAGGTAGTTCTGGTGCCAGGTCTCCTTGGCCATCTGCTCGACGGCGAGCTTGACGATGGGGTTCTTCACCCCGTCTTCGGCACCCTTGGTGGTCGGCAGAAAGCCGAACGTTTCGGCTTGCTTGCGCTCATTGTCCGGGTTGGACAGGAATTTGAGGAAGTCCTCGGTTTCCTTGGGGGCGTTCTTGGTCACGACCCAGCCATTGATGCCGCCGAAATCGTCCGTGACGAGGCCCTTGCCACCCGCAACCGTCGGGAAGGCGAAGCGGCCGATATTGTCATCGGCAAGCCCTTTGCCGTCGGTCGAGTTGGAGGCCTGGGTGAAATTGGTGTTCTCGAAGCTGAGAATGATGGCGGCGCGGCCATCGCCGAAAGTGGCGAGGGTGTCGTTCCAGGTGGCGCCGAGATAGCCGTCCTGGAATGGCTGCAGCTTGCCGAGATCAGCAAGGAGCTGGCCGGCCTTGACGAAAGGTTCGCCGGCAAAGCCGTTGTCGCTGCCGGCCTTGGCCGCAGCGAAGCCATCCTGCCCGGCGAGGCGCATGGCGAGATAGCTCCAGTAGAAATGGATCGGCCACTTGTCGCCGCCACCGCCCGCGATCGGGGCGATGCCCGCCGCCTTGAGCTTCTTCACGGCGGCGATGAAATCATCCCAGGTCTTGATACCAGTGGCATCGACGCCGGCCTTCTGGAACAGCGCCTTGTTATAGAAGAAGGAGACGACGCCTGACTGGGTGGGCACGGCCCAGACTTTTCCGTCAAAGCTCAGGCCATTAACCGCTGCGGCCGAAATGGAATTGCGCCACGCCCCGTTGTCTGCGTCCATCGCCGCGGTGACGTCGCGGATGGCGCCGGTCTGCGCCTGCTCCTTCAGCACGCCGCCGCCCCAAGTGTAAAACATGCTGGGCGCATCGTTCGATTGCAGCAGCGTGGGCAGCTTGGCCTTGAACGCCTCGTTTTCGAGGAACTGGAACTGGATCTTCACGCCGGGGTGGGCGGCTTCGTAGGCCGCGGCAATATCCTGCCACGCCTTGACGTTGACCGGGTTGTTCTCGAGGTGCAGCCACTTGATGACGTCGTCGGCCAATACAGTGGAAACCGCCGCGCCGGCCAGCAGCGCGCTCAACGCAATAGCGGTGCAGTGCCGCAAGATGCGGCCCGTGAAGAGTTTCATCGATGTCCTCCCAACGAGACTTTTTGTCCCTGATGCGTATTAAATTAATCTCCGCCATCGGAGGAATGTCAAGTCGCGAGCGTCGATCAGCCGCCAATCTGGCGCGATCCGACCCAAACTGACCGATTTTGGCTTGCTTCGTCGGGACCTTCGGTCTTACAAGCATCGCGAATTATTTTGTGATGCTGAAAATAGATGGCAGTGATCCCGCCCAAATCGCCGAGGCCGGCACCCCGATGAAGACCGCCGACCCGGAATTGATGCGCACCATCAACCGTTTTCACGTGCTCGATACGATTCGGCGCCACGGCCCGATCGCGCGCGTCGAAATCGGCGAGCGCACGGATTTGTCGCCGACCACGGTTTCGGCGATCACCGCCTCGCTGATCGAGGACGGGCTGATTTCGGTCCGGCACGAGGGCGATATCCGCAGCAGCGCCACCAGCCGCGGCCGCCCGCGGGTGATGCTCACACTCAATCCGGAAGCGGCGAGGGTGGTGGGGGCAAAGATTGCCTCGAACCGGCTGGTGTTCGTCGTCACCAATTTCCAGGGCGATATGCTGGCGAGCCTGGAATTGCCGGTGCGGGTCGACCGGCTGCCGGTGGACGTGATCGCCGATCTGGTCGAGGATGGCGTCCGCCGCTGCGTGCTCGATGCGGGGCTGGCGTTGAGCGAAATCAAGACGGTGGCGCTGTCGCTGCCGGGCATTGTCGAGCATGGCAGCGGGCGGGTCAGGGCGAGCCGGATTCTCCGGGATTCCGACGCCTCGCTGGCCGAGACCGTGCGGGGACGGCTGGCGGTGGACACCATCGTCGAGAGCGATGCCAACGCCATCACCATGGCCGAGCACTGGTTCGGCCGCGCCCGCGACCTCGACGATTGCGTTTTGGTCGCCATGGAGGAGTCGCTCGGATTGGGCGTGCTGCATGACGGGCAATTATTCCGGGGCGCGCAGCAATTGAGCCTGACGCTCGGAGACATGATCATGGGCATGGGGCCGGACAGCGTCACAAAACTTTCCGACCTCGCCGGCGACCAGGCGATCCTGGTCGGTGACCACAGCGATCCGCGCGTCCGCGACGCCATCCGTGCCGGGCAGGGGATGAGCCGGGTCCGCGGGCTGATCGAGGAGGGCGACAACGCCCTGCGCGATGCCGCGAGCCGGGCGGGCGAAGCGCTGGGAATAGCCATCGCCAACCTCGTCAGCCTGTTCGCGCCGCCGCGGGTCATTCTCGTCGGCTCGGCCCTTGCGCTCGGCGACTATCTGCTGGAGCCTTTGCGGCAGGCTTTTGCGCGCGCCATTCCGCCCTCGCTGAGCAATGTCGCCGAGATCGTCGTTGACGAGGTGGGCGACGAACTGTGGGCGCGGGGCGCCGCGGCGGTGGCGCTGGGCGAGCTTTATGGCTCACCCTGGGGAACAACGGGCCCGGCGCGGCGCGCCGGCCTCAACGATTCATCGATCAAGGGAGGTTGAATGATGGAACGTGTCGGCATCGGCATCATCGGGCTGGGCAATATCTCGGGGGCCTATCTCAAGGCGGCGCAGCATTTTCCCATTCTCGAAATCAAGGGGCTGGCCGATCTCAATCCGGCGGCGGCGCAGGCGAAGGCCGACGAGTTCGGGCTGAAGGCGGTGGCGATCGATGAGATTTTCAGCGATCCGGCCATCGAGATCATCCTCAACCTCACACTTCCGAAAGCTCATGTCGAAGTGGGCCTGCGCGCCATCGAGGCCGGCAAGCACGTCTATTCGGAAAAGCCGCTCGGAGTCGAATTCGCCCAAGGCAAAAAACTGGTGGAGGCGGCGAAGGGCCGAGGGCTGCGCGTCGGCTCGGCGCCCGACACTTTTCTCGGCGGCGCGCACCAGACATCGCGAAAACTGATCGATTCGGGCCTCATCGGCACGCCCGTCGGTGGCACTGCCTATTTCATGTGTCCGGGCCATGAGCGCTGGCACCCCAATCCGGCCTTCTATTATGACATCGGCGGCGGGCCGATGCTCGACATGGGCCCCTATTACGTCACCGATCTCGTCAACTTGCTCGGGCCTGTGGCGAAGGTCACGGGCATGACGGTGACGCCGACGCCGACCCGCACCATCACCGCCAAGGAGCGAGCCGGCGAGGTGATCCCGGTGCACGTGCCGACCCACGTCTCCGGCATGCTGCAATTCCGCAACGGCGCCGTGGTGCAGGTGACGATGAGCTTTGACGTGGCCGGGCACAAGCACGTGCCGCTCGAGATCTACGGCACAGAGGCCACGATGATCGTCCCTGATCCGAACTTTTTCGGCGGCCAGATCGAAACGCTCAAGAAGGGTGGCGAGTGGACCAAGGTCGAAACCGACATGCCCTATGCCGACGGCAATTACCGCTCGATCGGGCTTGCCGACATGGCACTCGCCATCCGCGCCAACCGGCCGCACCGGGCCAGTGGCGAACTCGCTTTGCATGTGCTCGAAGTCATGGAGGCTTTCGGCCGCTCGGCGGAAAGAGGGGAAACACTGGCGATGACGACGACGGTCGAGCGGCCGGCGCCGCTGGCTGAATCGCTGGTCGGGGGCCGTTTGGTTTAATCAGTTCACGGGAGGACTTTTTATGCGCGAGGCACTTATCGTCTGGGGCGGCTGGAGCGGGCATGAGCCCGAACAGTGCGCCGCCATCATCCGCGGCATGCTCGAGGAGGACGGTTTTAAGGTCTATGTGGAGAACACCACCGAGGCGTTCGCCGATCCCTCGATCAAGGATCTGAGCCTGATCGTGCCGATCATCACCATGGGCAAGATCGAAAAGGAAGAGCTTGCCATGTTGACGACGGCCGTCCGCGATGGCGTCGGGCTTGCGGGCTATCATGGCGGCGCGGCGGACTCCTTCCGCGATGCGGTCGACTACCAGTTCATGGTCGGCGGCCAGTGGGTGGCGCATCCGGGGAACATCATCGACTACCGCGTCGACATCACCCGCCCGGACGATCCGATCGTGGCGGGGATCGAGAGCTTCCCCTACCACTCCGAGCAGTACTACATGCATGTCGATCCCTCGAACGAGGTGTTGGCGACGACCACGTTCAAGGGCGAGCACGCCTTTTGGATCGAGGGCGTCACCATGCCGGTGGTCTGGAAGCGCCACCACGGCAAGGGGCGTGTGTTCTATTCCTCGCTCGGCCACGTGGCGAGCGAGTTCGACGTCCCGCAAATGCGGACCATAGTCCGCCGCGGCATGAACTGGGCGGCGAGGTAGGGGCTGATCCTACGGGCGGAATCAACAGAGATTCCCGCCGCGGGAAAGACACCGTGGAGTGGCACCGTCTGCCCGTTAAACCCGCTGCCCTTTAAAACCCGGGTCATTCCCGCCATCCCCGGGCTTGACCCGGGGACCCATGCTGCCTTTCCAATAGCTTGGGTGGAACTGGCGAGGCATCGTGGGTGGCCGGGTCAAGCCCGGCCATGACGAAGGAAGCGCGGGGGGAGCTTCAACTCAACTAGGTCGCCCCTGGAGAGTATGGCCCGCTTCACCTCAAGCGTTGAGGCAGACCGGGGCGGTGATGCTGCCCCGTCAGGGCACCTCCCCGCCCTCCGCCTTCACCTCGAACGCCGCCGCCATCAGCGCCCGGGTATAATCGTTTTTCGGCGCGGCAAAAATTTCCGCCGCTGGGCCGGCCTCAACCATGCGGCCATCCTTCATCACGAGCACGTTGTTGGCCAGCGCCCGGACGACCTTGAGGTCGTGGGAGATGAAGAGATAGGCGAGCCCGTGCCGCCGCTGCAGTTCGCGCAACAGGTCGACCACCTGCGCCTGCACGCTCATGTCGAGGGCCGAGGTCGGTTCGTCCAGCACAACGAATTTCGGCTCCAGCACCATGGCGCGGGCGATGGCGACACGCTGGCGCTGGCCGCCCGAAAATTCGTGCGGGTAGCGGAAGCGGGTTTCCGGGTCGATGCCGACTTCGCTGAGCGCGCGAACCACCCGCTCCTCCTGCTGTGCGGCGCCGAGTCCGGAAAAATGCAGCGACAGGCCTTCGCCGACGATCTCGCCCACCGGCATGCGCGGCGACAGGGAGCCGAAGGGGTCCTGGAAGACGATCTGCATGTCTTTTCGCAGCGGGCGCATCTCGCGCCACGACTTTTGCTGCAAGTCGCTGCCTCCAAAGGCGATTTGGCCCTGCGAAGAAATCAGCCTCAGCAGCGCCCGTCCCAGCGTGGTCTTGCCGGAGCCGGATTCACCCACGACGCCCAGCGTCTCCCCCGCACGGACAGTGATGTCGATCTCATCGACCGCCTTCACATAGCCAACCGTGCGCCGCATGAAGCCGCGCTTGATCGGAAACCAGACTTTTAGCCCCGATGCCTCCACGAGAATTGGCGCCTCGGGATTGGCGCCTGGCGGGCTGCCCTTGGGCTCGGCGGCCAGCAGATGCCTCGTATAGGCGTGCTGCGGGGCCGAAAAGATCCGCTCGGTCTCGCCGCGCTCGACGATTTGGCCATTGGTCATCACGCAGGTGAAATCGGCCATGCGGCGGACGATGCCGAGGTCATGGGTGATGAACAGCATCGCCATGCCGAGCCGGGCCTGCAGGGACTTCAGCAAGGCCAGGATCTGCGCCTGCACGGTGACATCGAGCGCCGTGGTTGGCTCGTCGGCGATCAACAGGTCCGGTTCGTTGGCCAGCGCCATGGCGATCATCACGCGCTGGCGCTGCCCGCCCGAGAGCTGGTGCGGGAAGGAAGAAAGCCGCTGCTCGGGATCGGGAATCCCCACATCCGCCAGCAGGTCTAGCGTTTTTGCCCGAGCGGCCGCCCGACCCATGCCGCGATGGGTGGTGAGGATTTCGCTCACCTGCCGCTCGACGGTGTGGAGCGGGTTGAGCGAGCTCATCGGCTCCTGAAAAATCATCGAGATGTCATTGCCGCGCACGCGCCGGAGTGTTCGCTCGTTTGCGTCGGCGAGGTTCTCCCCGTTGAAGCGGATGGTGCCCGAAACCTCGGCAGAAGGCGGCAAGAGTTTCAGGATCGAGAGCGCCGTGACCGATTTACCGGAGCCCGATTCCCCCACCAGTGCCACCGTCTTGCCGGCGGGAATGTCGAAAGAAATGCCTTTGACCGCCTCGAGCGTCCCCGCTTCCTGGCGGAAGGCGATGCGCAAATTTTCGACCGTGAGCAGGGGCTGGGTCACGAGAAGGTCTTCCGGGGATCAAAAGCGTCGCGCGCCGCCTCGCCAACGAAGATCAGGAGGCTGAGCATGATCGAGATGGTGAAAAAGCCGGTCAGCGCCAGCCATGGCGCCTGAAGGTTGTCCGTGCCCTGCGACAGCAATTCGCCCAGCGAGGGCGAGCCCGGCGGCAGGCCGAAGCCGAGATAATCGAGCGAAGTCAGCGTGGTAATCGAGCCGCCGAGGATGAAGGGCAGGAAGGTGAGGGTCGCGACCATCGCGTTAGGCAGGAGGTGCCGCCACATGATGGTAATGTTCGAAACCCCCAGCGCCCGCGCCGCCGCTACATATTCGAAATTGCGCCCGCGCAGGAATTCGGCGCGCACCAGCCCCACCAGCGCCACCCACGAGAACAGCAGCAAGATGATCAAGAGGCTCCAGAAGCTGGGCGCGATGACACTCGAAATGATCAGCAGCAGGTAAAGCGAAGGGATCGCCGTCCAGATTTCGATGAAGCGCTGGAACAACAGGTCGGTCCAGCCACCAAAATAGCCCTGCACCGCGCCGGCGACGATGCCAATGACCGAGGAGATGATGGTCAGCGTCAGCCCGAACAGCACCGAGATGCGGAAGCCGTAGAGCAGCCGCGCCACCACGTCGCGGCCCTGATCATCGGTGCCGAGCCAATGCATGTTGCCCCAATTGCAATCGGGATCGGCCGCCTGCTCGGGATAGGCCGAACAGCGCTCGGCGGTCGACGTCAGCCAGGAGGGCGGCGTCGGGGCGGAGGCGGGCAGGTTGGTGTCGACGGTGTTGTAGGAATAGCGGATCGGCGGAAACAGCATCCAGCCATGGGCATTGATCTCGTCGCGATTGGCCGGATCGCGAAAATTGGTGGTAGCGAGAAAACCGCCGAACTCGGCCTCCGGGTAGTTCACCACGATCGGGAACAGCCACTCGCCCTTGTATGAGACGATGATCGGCCGGTCGGAGGCGATCAATTCGGAGCCCAGCGTCAGCAGGAACAGGACCAGAAAGATCCAGAGCGACCAGTAGCCGCGCCTGTTTGCGCGAAAATTCCTCAGCCGCCGCCGGTTGAGAGCGGAAAGGCGCGGGCGGGGAGTGGCGAGGGCCTCCGGCACGCGTCACACCTCGCGGGTTTCAAAGTCGATGCGGGGGTCGACCCAGGTATAGGTCAGGTCGGAAATGAGGCTGACGACCAGCCCGAGCAGCGAAAAGATGTAGAGCGTGGCAAACACCACCGGATAGTCGCGCTGCAGCACTGAGTTGAAGCCGAGCAGCCCCAGCCCATCGAGCGAAAAGATCGTTTCGATCAAAAGCGACCCGCCGAAGAAGGCGGCGATGAAGGCACCCGGAAAGGTCGCGATCAGGATCAGCATAGCGTTGCGGAAAACGTGCCGGTAGAGAATCTTTCCCTCCGTCAGCCCTTTCGCACGGGCGGTTACCACATACTGCTTCCGGATTTCATCGAGGAACGAGTTCTTGGTGAGGAAGGTCGTCGTGGCGAAGGCGCCGAGCGCCATCGCGATCACCGGCAGCGTGATGTGCCACAAATAATCAAGGATCTTTTGCGGCCAGGGCAGGCTCGCCCAATTGTCCGAAACGATCCCCCGCAGTGGAAAAATGCTCCAGAAACTGCCGCCGGCAAAGAGCACGATGAGAAGGATGGCGATCAGGAAGCCCGGCACCGCATAGCCGACCACGATCACCGAGGACGACCAGATATCGAAGCGGGAGCCGTCGCGTACTGCCTTGGCGATGCCGAGCGGGATCGAGATGCCGTAGGAGAGGAGCGTCATCCACAGCCCGAGCGTGATCGAGACCGGCATCTTCTCCTTGATCAGGTCCAAGACCGAGATATCGCGAAAATAGCTCTTGCCGAAATCGAAGCGGGCATAGTTCCACAGCATCAGGCCGAAGCGTTCAAGCGGGGGCTTGTCGAAGCCGAACTGCTTGTTCAGTGCCGCGATGAATTTCGGACTTAGTCCCTGGCTGCCGCGGTAGGCGGAGTTGTCGTTGCCTTGGTTGGCGGGCTGGGTGTTGTCGCCGGAGCTGCTGCCGGTGGCCGACACCGCCGGCGCGTTGGTCATTTTGGCAATGACCTGCTCCACCGGGCCGCCCGGGGCGAACTGCACGACGAGAAACGAAATCGCCATGATCCCGAAGATGGTCGGGATCATCAGCAGCAGGCGTCTCAGGATATAGGCGCCCATCAACCCTCCGGATCGTCAGCGGGGCCGGCGCGGGCCGGTCCTCGTTACAATAAAGCCCCACGACCGTAACGCAATTGTGGTGCAAAGTTTCAGGGCGGCCATGATGCGCACCGGCGAGTTGGCCCTTTGCGTGCCGTAAGGGTGCGGTATGCTGGCGCAAAATGGGAGGAAAAACCATGGTATCGTCGCGAGCATTTGATCTCTCCGGCAAGACGGCGCTCGTTACGGGCGCCGCCCGGGGGCTCGGCCGGGCAATTGCGCTGTCGCTTGCCGAGGCGGGCGCCGACATTGCGCTTGGCCTGCGCGACCGCGCGACGGGGGGCGAGCTGGAAACCCGTATCGCCGCAATGAGGCGGCGGGTGGTGCCGTTGCAGATGGACGTGACCAATTTGCCGGAGGCCCGTGAGGCGATCGGCACGGCGATTGCAGAACTGGGCTGCATCGATATCCTCGTCAACAATGCCGGGGGCGGCATCGAAGCGCCGCTCCTCGACGTCACCGAAGCCGATTTCGACGCGACCATCCTGCTCAACGTCAAATCGAGCTTTTTCATCGCCCAGCAGGTCGCCCGCCATATGATGGATCGCGGCGGCGGCCGGATCATCAACATGAGCTCGCAGGCCGGCTTCATCGCGCTGCCGGGCGAGGGCGTCTACTGCCTGTCGAAAGCGGCGGTGGCGCACATGACCAAGTGCATGGCGGTCGAATGGGGCAAATCGGGCATCAACGTCAACGCCGTCGCCCCGACCTTCATCGAGACCGACGGCACCGCGGATGCGCTCGCCGACGAAGGGTTCCGGGCGGATGTGGTCGAGCGCATCGCGGCCCTCCACCGGATTGGCGTGCCCGATGAGGTTGCGGGCGCCGTGGTCTTTCTCGCGTCCCCCGCGGCGTCGCTGATTACCGGGCAGACACTGCTGATCGATGGTGGCTGGACGGCAAGGTAATGCCCTCGGGCCCCTGACGCGGATATTCGCATCAGGGGCCTTTCACATAAGTGCCGCACTTATATGGCGCATGCGCTTGTGCGTTGGCGCGCCATGTCACAGAGTGGGCGGCCGGCATTTTGCGCAAAACAGACCTCCGACAGCCGAGGAGTGCATGCCCCACGACACGTCACTGATCACGACCATCGTTGCCGCCCTGGTTCTGGCCTATGTGTTCGGCGCCATCGCCAACCGGCTGAGAATGCCGCCGCTTGTCGGCTATCTTGTCGCCGGCATTTGCGTCGGCCCGCATTCGCCGGGGTTCGTTGCCGACCAGACGCTGGCGCCGCAGCTGGCCGAAATCGGCGTGATCCTGCTGATGTTCGGCGTGGGCCTGCATTTTTCGCTGCGCGATCTGCTGTCGGTCAGGGCCGTCGCCGTACCGGGCGCGTTGCTCCAGATCATCGTTGCGACAGCACTGGGCCTCGGGCTCGCGCTGATGCTGGGCTGGTCGATCGGCGGAGGTATTGTCTTCGGCCTTGCGCTTTCGGTTTCCTCCACCGTGGTGTTGCTCAAGGCGTTGCAGGATCGACACCTCGTGGATAGCGAGAGGGGTCGCATCGCGATCGGCTGGCTGATCGTCGAAGACCTCGCCATGGTCCTGGCGCTGGTGCTGATCCCGGCTCTCGCAATGGGCGGCGGCGCTCCGGGAACGGACGCCATGGCCAATGCAGCCCACGCCGGCACCAGCGATCCCTTCGTCCGCTTTGCCGAACAGATGCTCCACAGGCAACTGCCGCTCTGGGGCGTGCTGGCGGTAACAGCGGTCAAGCTGGTCGCCTTTGTCGGCTTCATGATCGTGGTCGGTCGCCGCATCATCCCGTTCATCCTGCACGCCACGGCGCATACCGGCAGCCGCGAGTTGTTCCGGCTTGCCGTTCTGGCTATCGCGCTCGGCGTGGCCGCCGGCGCGGCTTATTTGTTCGGCGTGTCGCTGGCGCTCGGCGCCTTCTTTGCCGGCATGATCCTTTCGGAAAGCGAACTCAGCCACCGCGCCGCACAGGAAACGCTGCCGCTGCGCGATGCCTTCGGCGTGCTGTTCTTCGTCTCGGTCGGCATGCTATTCGACCCATCGGTCATCGTTCGCCAACCGCTGCCGGTGCTCGCGACGCTGTTGATCGTGCTGTTCGGCAAGTCGCTGATCGGCTTCCTGTTGCTGGTGTTGTTCCGCCGGCCGGTGGCCTCCGCCCTTACCATTTCGGCAGCGCTGGCGCAGATCGGCGAATTTTCCTTCATTCTTGCCGCGCTCGGCATCAGCCTCGGGCTCCTGCCGGCGGAAGGCCAGGACTTGATCCTCGCCGGCGCGATCTTTTCCATCATCCTCAATCCGTCGATGTTCTGGCTGAGCGAAAAGCTGAGGCCGCGCCTCGAGGCCCGTGCCATGCGCCGGTCCGAGCCGGAATTGGGAACGGTTGTGCCCGACCGGGCCGCTGAAGCCGTCTTCGAACCTCCCGCGGAATCGGAGGTGCTTGAGGAAGTGGCGCAGCCGACGCATCTTTCCAACCACGTGGTGCTGATCGGCTATGGCCGGGTCGGCAGCGTTGTTGCGAGCGAGTTGCTCGAGGAGCAGCAGCCATTCGTTCTGATCGAGGACGGCGAGGACCGGGTGCTGAAGGCGCGCGCAGCCGGCATCGAGGTGATCGTAGCCAATGCGGCGACCAATGAGGCATTGCGGCTCGCCAACGTCGTGGGTGCGCGTTCCGTCATCATCGCGATCCCCAACGCCTTCGAGGCCGGACAGGCGACGGAACAGGCCCGCAAGCTCAACCCGGCGGTCCGCATCCTCGCGCGCGCGCATTCGGATGAAGAAGTCGAGTATCTGCGCGGCCTGGGCGCCGACGAGGTGATCATGGGTGAGCGGGAAATCGGGCTCGGCATGGTCGGCTGGCTCAATGATGGTTCCCGGCCCCGGCAGGCAACCTCGGGTCCGCGCTTCCCGGCGGCCGAGAACGTCCTGCAGCGGGTGCGCGAAACCCAGCAGCCGCCAGAGCCGGAGGCAGGTGCAGGCGGCACCGCGACTGCCGTGGCGCTCGCCACGCCGACGGCAATGGCCGTGCTGGACCAACCAGCCGCGCCGCCCACGCCTGCTGAGGCGCCTCGCGAACTGCCCGAAACGTCACTCCCGGCCCCCGCTGTCGCCGAACCGGTTGATGAGGCGCCGGCCGAACCGCCGGCGGTGATCATGTTGCCGTGGTCTGCGGCAGAGCAGCAGGAACTGGAGGCCGAGGCCGATATTGGCACTCGGGCAGCGGCTGAGCCGCCCGCGCCGGAGCCGGCACAGCCGTTGCCGGCAGAACCGGCGGCCGAGTCTCCGGCTGAAGTCGACACCGTTTCACCGCCCCAGGCCGAAACGCCCCGCGATCACGACGGGCAAGGCCCGGCCGGGGAGACACCAGTCACGCCTTACCACTCTGCCGGCTTTGACGAGGGCGATGCTTCTGCCCGGTTCGAGGCGATGGAGGCCCCAACACCCTTTACGCATTCCGCCGCGCCGTCCTTTTCGCCCGGCGCGCCCCGGGTCGAGCCGGGCAATGTTGAGGCGGAAGCCGATCGCGAGCACAGGGCATTCGAGCACGCGCCGGGCGTCCGCGTGGTGCCCGCCGAAGAGATCGACATTCTGCCGCCCGAGCCTGCAGCCCGCACCGGCGGATGGGCGTCTGCGGCTGGGGCGCCGCCGCTGCAGCCTGCGGCACCGCCTTTCCGCAGTGAGTTCTGGGCCGAGCCGGCAATTCCTGGCGACGATCCGCCGGGCGCCGACCAGCCGGTCCATCCCATTCGCGACGTGCAGGCGACCGAAGCTGCGCGCGCCGCAATGGAGGCCGGCTCGTGGATCGCCGCGCTGGAGCACGATCTTTTCGGCAATGGCGGCGGGGGCATGCGGCGCACGGGGAGCGCCTCGCCCACCGAAACGCCGCCCGTGAAGGAGCCCGTGCCGCAGCCCGAGCCGCCAACTGAGCCGCCGCACCCGCCGGAGCAGCCGCAGCCCATCCCCCAGCCGGTCGAACCTTCGAGGCCGCAGGAAGTGCCCGTTCCGCCGCAGCCGGCTTCTCCTGTGCCGCCGGTTACCCCCGAGCCTCGCGCCGGCGATACGACCGCCACCGCGGATGCGGTGGATGCCCTCGGGCGCCGGGAGCCCCGCCTCTACTGAAGCGGGGTTTTTCTGCTCACATGGGCCCTCGCATTTTTAATTCCGCACCTATATGTCGATAGAGTTGGTCGCGTTTCCTGCGACCGGCATCCGGAGCGGACGACAATGATTTCGCAGCGGGCAAAATATGCATTGAGAGCCCTGGTTGCGCTGGTCGAAGCGCCGACCGGCGAGCCGCTCATGATTTCGGAAATTTCGCGGCAGAAGGTGATCCCGAAAAAGTTCCTCGAGCAAATTCTGCTCGAGCTCAAGCGTGCCGGACTGGTCGAAAGCCGGCGCGGCCGGCTCGGCGGCTATGTGCTGGCGCGTCCGGCCGACCGGATCACCTTCGGCGAGGTGTTGCGGCTGATCGACGGCCCTGTGGCGCTGCTGCCATGCCTCTCCAAGATCGCCTACCGCCGCTGCACCGATTGCGCCGATGAATCGACCTGCGAAATCCGCCACGTCTTCGCTCGCGTGGCGGTTGCGACACGCGAAGTGCTGGATTCCACCTCGCTCGCCGATGCCGTGAAGGTCCCGGCGGAGCTGATCTAGACGCGGGGTGCGTGCTGGCAAAATGGGATCACGCTCGAGCGGGAATGACGTCGGGGACGTAACACGGATCTGGCAATAAACCCGGTGATTCCCGCGCAGGCGGGAATCACCGATTCAAAAAGTGCTCAGCGCATTTCGATTCCATCGGCGCTCTGGTTCCGCCTCGATGAGGACCTCATCCTGAGCTTGTCGAAGGACAAGGTCCCACCCCCCGCCTCAAAGCGAAAATCCGCCGTCCGCCATGTACACCGACCCGGTGGTAAAGCTCGATTCGTCGCTGGCGAGGTGGACGGCGAGCATGGCGATTTCCATTGGCGTGCCGAGCCGGCCCATGGGCTGGCGATTTTCGAAGTCCTTGCGCACCTCGGCCTCGCTGCGGCCGGATTGCTTGGCGAGCGCCGCGATGCGGCCATTGAGCGAGGGGGACTCGACCGTTCCCGGGCAAATGGCATTGCAGCGCACGCCCTGGCGGATGAAATCGGCGGCAACTGCCTTGGTCAGCCCGATCACTGCGGCCTTGCTGGCGCCGTAGGCATGCCGGTTGGGCAGGCCGCGCACCGAGGAAGCGCCCGAGGAAATGTTGACGATCGAGCCGTGCCCACGCTCCAGCATGCCGGGGATGAAGGCCTTCACGGTCCGATGCATGGATTTGACGTTCACGTCGAAAGAAAAGTCCCAATCCTCATCCGAGCAGTCGAGGACCGAGCCGTGATGGACGAAACCGGCGGCGTTGACGAGGATGTCGATGGGGCCCGTCTCCTCCGCCAGCGCCATGATTGCCTCGCTCGAGCGGACATCGAGCGCGCGTACCGTCGCACGGGCGAGGGTTGCGAGTTTGGATTCATCGATATCCGTCGCCCACACGGCCGCCCCTTCCGCCAGTAGCTCCTCCGCGATCGCGCGCCCGATCCCCTGGCCTGCCGCCGTCACGACCGCCGTCTTGCCTTCTACTCTTTCGCCCATTCCAGCCTCCCCTTTCGGTTTCGGCTGTTATGGCAGCCTCAGGAAAGCTGCGCCAGCCACGCGGTGAAGGCCGGCAGCATCCGCTCGACGATCACTTTTACGCCTGCAGCATTGGGGTGGATGCCGTCGGCCTGATTGAGCTTGGGATCGAGCGCGACGCCGTCGAGGAAGAACGGGTAGAGCGTTGCGCCATATTTGCCGGCGAGCTCGGGATAGATCGCATCGAAGGCCTTGACGTAGTCCGGCCCCAAAGCGCGATTGGCCTCCATACCGGCAACGAACACCGGCAGCTCATGGGCGGTAAGCTTGTTCATGATGGCATCGAGGTTCTGCCGGATGGTGTCGACGGCAATGCCTTGCAGCATGTCGTTGGCGCCCAGTTCGAGCAGCACGCCGTTCGGATTGTCGCCGAGCGTCCAGTCGAGGCGGTCGAGGGCCATCGCCGTGGTATCGCCCGAAACGCCGCCATTGATGAGGCTCACGCCAGCATTCGCCTTGTCGAGCGCCGCCTGGAACTGGGCGACGAAGCCATCCTGTTCGGAAAGGCCGAGCCCGGCTACGAGGGAATCGCCGAAGACGAGCACGGTCTTGTTCGCCGCGCGGGCCGGGCCGGGCCGGCCGAAAGCCAGCCCAGCGGCTGCCAGCAGCAACAGGCTTCGGCGCGACGTTTGATCGCTGATTGTCATTGTGGCGACTCTTTCCGTGCCTATGTGACAAGAAGATGATAGCGCCACGGCGCTGCAAATATGGCAGGCTGAGGCTCATGGCGAGAAGCATGCCGCGGGAAGCTAGCACGGTGACGCCGCCATGATCGATCTCCGCAGCTGGCTGCGCGTCGCGCTCATCGACCTGAAATTCGATTTTCGCAAGTTTGCCGTGCTCCTGGTCTGCCTCGCGCTCGGGGTCGCGACCATCGCCGCGGTCGGCTCGATCGGCGCTTCGCTTGGCGATGCGATCGGGCGCAATGCGCGCAGCCTCCTGGGCGGCGACCTGGAAGCCTCGATCGGCTATCGCGAGGCGACGCCACAGGAGCTTTCCCTGTTTTCCAGTCTCGGCAAGGTGACGGAGGTGATCGAGATCACCTCGCGGGCGACTATCGGTGACAAAAGCGCGCTGATCTCCGTTCGCGCTGTCGATGCCGCCTATCCGCTGGTTGGTGCGGTTGATGTGGCGCCGGCATCTGGTGGTCCGCAGTCTCTCGCATCGCTGCTGGCTCCCGAAAACGGCGTTTTCGGTGCGGTCGCCGACCCGCTGCTGTTCGACCGGCTGGGCGTCAAGCCCGGCGCCACGGTCCGCATCGGCAACCAGAACTTTGCCCTCAGGGGCACGCTCGAGGCATTGCCGGACCAGGCGGCGCGTGGCTTTGCCATCAGCGCAACCGTATTGGTGTCGACCGCAAGCCTGCCGTCGACGGGCGTCCTGCAGCCCGGCGTGCTCGCCCGCTATCGCTACAAGATCGACCTTGGCGATCACAGCTACGACGAGGCCGCGGCCGCCATTCGCAAGCAGTTCGGCGACGTCGGCTGGCAGGTGCGCTCGCCGCGCGAGGTGACCGCCAATCTCACGCGCTATCTCGATATTTTCGATCGGTTCCTGGTGCTGGTCGGGTTGTCGTCGCTGCTGGTCGGCGGTATCGGCGTATCCAACGCCGCCTCCGCCTATGTTGGGGACCGCGAGCGGTCGATCGCGACCTTCCGCAGCCTCGGGGCGACGAGCGCCCGGATGATCGTACACTTCCTGGTGCAGATCATGCTGCTGGGTGCCGTGGGTACGGTGATCGGGCTACTGCTCGGCGCCGGCTCGACGCTGGCGGTCCTGCCGGTGCTTGGCGGCTATCTCTCGATCGACCTGCCGCCGGCTTTGCATCCGGCACCGCTGGTGGTCGCAGCCGCTTTCGGCATGCTGATCGCCTTCGTCTTTGCCTATCTACCGCTGCTGCGGGCGGCGCGACTGCGGCCGGCGACCCTGTTTCGCGCGGCCGGGGGCCTGGCCGCCGCCCCGCTCGGCGTGCGCGCCTTGCTGCGACCGGGGACGGGGGGAATGCTGGTCATCGGCCTCGCCGCCATCCTGGGGCTGGCGCTGCTCGTTGCCCATGATTGGCAATTGGTGCTCTGGTATCTCGGCGGGGCGGCCGGCGCTTTCCTGCTGCTCCGGCTGGCGGCATGGCTGATCCAGCTTGTCGTCCGCCGCCTGCCGGCGCTGCCGTCATTGGCCGTGCGGATGGCGTTCCGCAACATCTATCGGCCCGGCGCGCCAACGCCCGCGGTCATGCTTTCGCTGGGGCTCGGGCTCGCGTTGATGCTGGGGCTGGCGTTGGTCGAGCAAAGCGTACGCGGCCAGCTCAACGGGCAGCTCAGCATGCACGCCCCCTCGTTCGTGCTGATCAATGTCGACAAGCCCACGGTCTCGGCCCTGCAGGACTTTGCGAAAACCGATCGAGGGGTGGCGACGCTCGACTTCACGCCCTCCCTGCGCGGCATCATCACCAAGCTGAACGGCAAGCCCGTGGCTGACTTAACTGGGCTCGATCCCAGCGCGGTGCGGCTTTTGGGCGGCGACCAGCCCTTGTCCTGGCGCGACGACCTGCCGCCCGGCGACAAGCTGTTGGAGGGCAAATGGTGGGCGCCCGGCTACAAGGGGCCGCCCTTGCTGTCGCTCGACGACGATTTCGCCCGGCCGCTCCACCTCAAGGTCGGCGACAGCATGGAAATTTCGATCTCCGGGCGGCCGATCACCGCGACCATCGCCAATATCCGACGGGTGGATTGGCAAAACGCCAGCCTCAGCTTCGACATCCTGTTCTCGCCTGGCCTGATCGAGGCAGCGCCGGCCACCTATCTGGGGTCACTCAAGGCCAAGCCGGGCGATGAGCGGCTCATCGAGGCCTCGCTGGTCAAGAGCTTTCCGACGCTCGGCTTCATACCGGTTGGCGATGTGCTGGCGCAGATTTCGACGGTGGTCGGGAGCCTCGCCAATGCGGTGGCGATCGTTGGCGGCGTCGCCATCGTCTCCGGCATGTTCGTCCTCGCCGGAGCGCTCGCCGCCGGGCGCAAGCAGCGCGAGGCCGATGCCGTGGTCGCAAAAGTCCTGGGCGCCACGCGGTGGGAGATCGCGGCCGCCTATCTGGCGGAATATGGCCTTCTGGGGCTGCTCGCGACCTTGGTTGCCGCCGGGCTGGGGAGCCTGGGGGCTTGGGCGATCGTTACCCGCGTGCTGGAGCTTGAGTTCTCCTTCGATCCGGCCCTCTTGGTCGAAGTGGCGTTCGGGGCGATGCTGGCAACCATCCTCACCGGGCTCGCGACTACCTGGTCCGCGCTATCGAGCCGGCCCGCCGCATTCTTGCGGGCGGAGGAATAGGCGCTAAAAAAGCGCACGCGGAATGTCGAATCCGCAACTTGCCGTTCGACCGATTGCCGGCACCAGATGATGCCACAGCAAAGGAGAAACGAATGCAGTACCTGTTGATGATTTACGCGAACGAGGCCGCCATGGCCGAGGCCAAGCCCGAGGACGTGGCAGCGATGCGTGCCGAATACGCCAAGTTCACGCAGGAGATCGTTCAGAGCGGCCAGTTCAAGGGCGGCGAGCAATTGCATCCCTCCTCGAGCGCAACCGTGGTGCGCGTCCGCGACGGCAAGGCGCTGTTGACCGATGGGCCGTTCGCCGAAACCCGCGAACAGCTTGCCGGCTACTATGTGGTAGAGGCCAAGGATCTCGATGAAGCCGCCGGGCTTGCCGCGCGTATCCCCGGCGCCCGTAACGGCGCCATTGAAGTGCGGCCGATGGTCCTGATGCAGCAAGAGGATCTGCAGCGCTTTGGGCGGGCCTGACCATATCGCCATCGAGGCCGTGTTTCGCGGCGAGGCGGATCGGGTGCTCGCCACCCTGATCCGCCTCGTCGGCGATTTCGACCTGGCCGAGGAGGGGCTGCAGGACGCGATTTCCGCGGCTCTCGAGGCCTGGCCCCGCACCGGCCTGCCGGCAAATCCGCGTGCCTGGCTGGTCAATACCGGCCGACACAAGGCGATCGACAGGCTGCGCCGCAAGATTGCGCTCAGGGGCAAACTGAAATTGCTCGGGGCCGAGGCTGCCATCGAGCAGCAATCGGCGCCGTCTATCGAGGAGGCCGGCGACGAGGACATCGCGGATGACCGGCTGCGGTTGATCTTCACCTGCTGCCATCCGGCCCTCTCCATGGAGGCCCGGGTCGCATTGACCTTGCGTGTGGTCTGCGGGCTATCCACGGCGGCGATCGCCCGCATCTTTCTCCTGGGGGAAGAGACGATGGCGCAGCGGCTGGTCCGCGCCAAGAGCAAGATTCGCGACGCTGGGATTCCTTATGAGGTGCCGCCGCGGGCGGTGTTGGGCGAGCGGCTTTCCGGCGTTTTGGCGGTGATCTACCTGGTGTTCACCGAAGGCTACGCCCCGAGTCAAGGCGAGGCGCCGACCCGGCCGGAGCTTTGCGCGGAGGCGATCCGGCTCGGCCGGCTGCTCAATCGGTTGTTGGCGGAGGAGGTCGAGGTTGAGGGGCTGCTGGCGCTGATGCTGCTCCATGCGGCCCGGCTTGCCGGGCGCCATGACGGGGCAGGGGAATTGCTGTTGCTCGAGGAGCAGGATCGTTCACTCTGGGACAAGGACAGCATTGCCGAAGGGGCAGCGCTGGTCGAGGCGGCTCTTCAAAGGGCTGCACCGGCCGGCCCCTACGCCGTCCAGGCCGCCATTGCCGCCCTGCACGGGCAGGCGCAAGACTTTGCCGAAACCGATTGGCCCCAGATCGCCGGCCTCTACCAGATATTGGTGCGGCTACAGCCCACGCCGGTGGTCGAACTCAACGCGGCCGCGGCGCTTTCAATGGTGGATGGACCGCGGCGCGGGCTGGACCTCATCGATGCGATTGCCGCCCGCGGCCGGCTTGCGGGATATTACCTGCTGCCGGCGGCGCGGGCCGATCTTTTGGCAAGGCTCGGCCGGCTGGACGAAGCGCGGGCAGCCTATGCGGAGGCCATCGAGCTGGCGCGGTCCGGCGCTGAGCGCAGGCTGCTCGAGCGGCGGCTCCAGGCGCTCGGCAGGCCGGAATGAAAAAAAGGCCCGACGGGATCGCCGGGCCTTTTCGCGAAGAGCTGGCTACCGACTAGAGACGGCAGTAGCGCGGATGGCCGCCGCGGCTGAGATACGTGTCGGTACGCGGATCGTAGTCCCGGCCATAGGCGTCGAAGCAGGCGCGGACATGCCGGCGCCAGGCGTAATCGCCGCCTTCATGGTAGGGGCGGGGCGGCGGCGAATTGGCTGCTGCGCTACCGACAGCCGCGCCGGCCATAAAGCCGAGCACGCCGCCAGCGATGGCAGCGCCGGCCGGATCTGCCGCGGAGGGCGACGCCGCCGAGAGGGAAAGGGCAATGGCGAGGGCCGCGGCGCCGCCGATGGAGATAAGCTTCTTCATGGTGTCCACCCAAGTTCGAGTTCTTTTCTATCCTAACTTGGCTACATGAACCATGGCTGAACGGATAGGCACGACGTCGGGAAATCGGGTTTGGCCGGGCGCCCCTCTTCAAGGACCCGGCGGCCAATCGCGCCGCGCAAGGGAGCCATGCTCCGGGAACCAAAGTTTCGGGAAAGCTTTTCTTCTTCCGGCGAGGCATGCGGCATGGGGCGCCTTGGCTATTCCCTACTCTTTCAGTAGAGTATTTACGTTGATCTTCACCAAGGAGGACCTGATGAAGAGAACGGCTCAAATTCTGGCGGTTACGGCGTTCGCTGCGGCGATCGGACTGGCGGGGATCGTTACCGCACACGCCGACGATCAGAAGATTCTGAACGTCAGCTACGATCCCACTCGCGAACTCTATCAGGAATACAACGACGCCTTTGCCAAGCACTGGGCGACGCTGCATCCCGGCTCTACGGTCGAAATCCAGCAGTCGCATGGCGGCTCGGGGGCGCAGGCCCAGGCGGTCGTCGACGGGCTCGGCGCCGATGTGGTGACGCTGGCGCTGCAGGGCGATGTCGACAGAATCGCCAAGGCGGGACTGATCGACAAGAATTGGCAGAGCAAGCTGCCAGACCGGGCGCTGCCCTACACCTCCACCATCGTGTTTCTTGTCCGCAAGGGCAATCCCAAGGGCATTCACGACTGGCCCGACCTGATCAAGGACGGGGTCCAGGTCGTGCTGCCCAATCCCAAGACCTCCGGCGGCGCGCGCTGGGCCTATCTGGGCGCCTGGGCCTGGGCGGCCAAGCAATACAATAATGACGAGGCCAAGGAAAAAGACTTCGTCAAGCAACTCTATAGCCACGCACCCGTGCTCGACAGCGGCGCGCGTGGCTCGACCGTGACCTTCGCGCAGAAGCAGATCGGCGACGTGCTGGTCGCCTGGGAGAACGAGGCCTATTTGGCCCTCGACGAATTTGGCGCCGATCAGTTCGATATCGTGGTGCCGCCGCAGTCGATGCTGGCCGAGCCTCCCGTTGCCGTCGTGGACAAGAACGTCGATGCCCATGGCACGCGTGCGGTAGCGACCGAATACCTGAAATATCTCTATTCGCCCGAGGGGCAGACCCTGGCGGCCAAGAACCACTATAGGCCGTCCGAGCCCGACCTCGTGACCGACAAGTCGCTGCTCAGCGGCTTCCCCAAACTGACGCTCATCTCTATTGATGATCCGATTTTCGGGGGATGGGCGAAGGTCGGCCCCAAGCACTTTGGAGACGGCGGTATCTTTGACCAGATCTACAAGCCAGGCAATTAGCGGCGCCGGGGCGCGACCCCGGCCAGGCTGGCACTTCGCAAAGCCCAGCGTCATCCCCGGTTTCGGGCTGACGCTGGGCTTTGCGGTTACCTACCTGACGCTCATCGTACTCATTCCCCTGGCGGGGCTCGTCCTCAAGGCGAGCTCGCTGGGGTTCGAGCAATTCTGGAAGATCGCCTCGGACCAGCGGACTGTCGCGGCGCTGACCACGAGCTTCGGCTCCTCGCTCATTGCCGCGCTGGTCAATGTCGTGTTCGGCGTGCTCGTCGCCTGGGTGCTGGTACGCTACAGCTTTCCCGGCCGGCGGCTGCTCGATGCGGTGGTGGACCTGCCCTTCGCCCTGCCGACGGCGGTCGCGGGCATCGCGCTTTCGGCCCTCTATGCACCGAATGGCTGGATCGGCTCGCTTGCCGGGCATTTCGGCTTCAAGATCGCCTATACGCCGGCCGGCATCGTGATCGCGTTGATCTTCGTCGGCCTGCCCTTCATGGTCAGGACGGTGCAGCCGGTGCTGGAGGAACTCGAGGCCGAGATCGAGGAGGCCGCGGCGACCCTCGGCGCCAACCGCTTCCAGACCATTTCGCGCGTCCTCCTGCCGCGGCTGACGCCGGCGATCCTCACCGGCTTTGCCCTGGCCTTCGCCCGGGCGGTCGGGGAATACGGCTCCGTGATCTTCATTGCCGCCAACATTCCCTACAAATCGGAGATCGCGCCGCTGCTGATCGTCATCCGCCTCGAGGAGTTCAACCAGCCCGCCGCCGCCGCGATTGGCGCGGTGATGCTGGTCATCGCCTTCGTCATGCTGCTCGTCATCAATCTGCTGCAGGCCTGGAGTCGCAGGAGGTTCGGCAATGGCGTCTGATCCGCTTGCGGCACCCACATCGCTGGTGCCAGCGCGCAACCGGCCCGCGCCCAAGCGGCGCGTGTCGCCCACCACCGAGCGGCCCGCCGTCAAATATACGCTGATCGGCATCGCCGTGCTGTTCATGGCCGTGATCCTGCTGCTGCCGCTGTTGACGGTGTTCACCCAAGCCCTGGTCAAGGGACCGGGCGTGTTCATGAAGGCGATCACCGAGCCCGACGGGCTCGCGGCGATCCGCCTGACGCTGCTGGTTGCGGTGATCGCGGTGCCGCTCAACCTGGTCTTTGGGGTCGCGGCGGCCTGGGCCATCGCCAAGTTCGAGTTTCACGGCAAGGCGTTTCTGATCACCCTCATCGACCTGCCGTTCTCGGTCTCGCCGGTGGTTGCGGGCCTGATTTACGTGTTGCTGTTCGGGGCCAACAGCATGCTGGCGCCGTTCCTCAATTCGATTAACCTGCAGATCGTCTTTGCAGTGCCCGGCATCGTGCTGGCGACGATCTTCGTCACCTTCCCCTTCATCGCCCGCGAACTGATCCCGCTGATGCAGGATCAGGGCTCCGGCGACGAGGAGGCGGCGCTGTCGCTGGGGGCCAGCGGTTGGCAAACGTTTTGGCGCGTGACGCTTCCGAACATCCGCTGGGGCCTGCTTTATGGCGTGCTGCTCTGCAACGCCCGGGCCATGGGCGAGTTCGGGGCGGTGTCGGTCATTTCCGGCCATATCCGGGGCGTGACCAACACCATGCCGCTGCAGATCGAAATCCTCTATAACGAATACAATTTCGCCGGCGCGTTCGCGGTGGCATCGCTGCTGGCGCTGCTGGCGCTGGTTACCCTGATCTTCAAGACCATTCTCGAATTCCGCTTCGGGGCCGAACTTGCGGCTTCGAAACGGCACTAGGGGCTGGCGAATGAAAGCCGCTTGATGGATATCCGCGTCCAAAATCTCCGTAAGGAATTCTCCGAATATCCGGCGCTCAATGATGTGTCGCTGAACATCATTTCGGGCGAACTGATCGCGCTGCTGGGCCCGTCGGGCTCGGGCAAGACAACGTTGCTGCGGTTGATCGCCGGGCTCGAGACGCCCACCGACGGCATGATCTTCTTCGGCGAGGAGGATGCGAGCCAGAAATCGGTGCAGGAGCGGCATGTGGGCTTCGTGTTCCAGCACTATGCCCTGTTCCGGCACATGACCATCCTCGAAAACGTCTCCTTCGGTCTCAGCGTCCGTGATCGGGCGATCCGCCCCCCCAAGGCGGAGATCAAGAAGCGCGCCATGGAGCTGATCGAACTGGTGCAACTGGGGGGACTTGAAAAGCGCTACCCCACCCAGCTCTCGGGCGGCCAGCGGCAACGCGTGGCGCTGGCCCGGGCGCTCGCCATTGAGCCGCGGGTGCTGCTGCTGGACGAGCCGTTCGGCGCGCTCGACGCTCAGGTGCGCAAGGAATTGCGCAAATGGCTGCGCGAAATCCACGATCGTACCGGCCACACCACCGTGTTCGTGACGCACGACCAGGAGGAAGCGCTGGAACTCGCCGACCGCCTCGTGGTGATGAGCCAAGGCAAGATCGAGCAGGTGGGCACGCCCGACGATGTCTATGACCGGCCGAACTCGCCCTTCGTCTTCGGCTTCATCGGCGAATCGAGCGCGCTGCCGGTCATGGTCGAGCACGGAGAACTCTGGACCGGCGGTCGCGCCATTGGCGTATCCTCGGCTGGCGCGGCGGACGGCGCGGGCCAACTTTATTTCCGTCCCCACGATGTCGAACTGGTCGAGGGCGAAGCCTCGCTCGCCGGCGTGGTGGTGGCGAGCCGGCGCGTCGGCGGTACGCGGCGCGTCGAGCTCGAGGTCGGCGGCCAGCAGCAGCCGGTCGAGATCGACCTGCCGTTCGACCATCCGGCCGGCGAAAAGACCCGGATCTCGTTCCGGCCGAAGCGCTGGCGGCTGTTTCCGACGGGTTGATCCCTCACCCCTTGCATTGATGCGCTGATTGGCCCATGTTTGGCCCATGTTCAACCAGCGCAAAGGAGGTGATCCAATGTCTAATGAGGTTTCGGCACTCGTAAAAGGCTTTGGAAACGTGGTGATCAAGTCGGGGCAGCCCTCGACCTGATACGCGCCTCCTGACGGGCCGCTGCGGATCTTGATCCGCGGCCCGGGCCGAGAGTCAGCCGCAAATACTCATGGGGGCCGCCAGCAATGGCGGCCCTTTTGATTTGCCGGCACAGGCATTGTCCTCGCGCACACCTTTGTGCCTCGTTGCAACCGGCCAAGCGCGGATCTATGTGTCTGCTTGTGGCGGAACGTTCCGCCAGATGTTCTCAGGGCGGGGTGAAAATCCCCACCGGCGGTATGGCGTTCGAAACGGACGCCGAGCCCGCGAGCGCCATCTGGGTTTTGGGTGGGTCAGCAGATCCGGTGAGATGCCGGGGCCGACGGTCATAGTCCGGATGAGAGAGAACGGGCGAAGCTGGATTCTTGGGCGGCCTCTTTCGGCCGTGCCGCGCCATTTTCGATCCCCGTGACCCCTGAGGAAAGTGGTTACGAAAGGATCGAAGATGAACCAGCTTTCCTCCAATCGACCCGTGCTCGGTGCCGGCCTGATGCTGGCCGCCGGGGTTGCCTATGCGGGCGTCAACCTGGCGCTGCCGGTCATCACCTACCAGATGGGCTTTTCCGCCCCTTCCACGGTGTTCTGGCAATATCTCATCGCTTCGCTGTTCAGCCTGCCGCTCATCTTCAGCCTGGGGCTGAAGTCGCTGAAGAGCCGCCATCCGGCAATGCACATCCTCAGGGTCGTGTTCTCCGCTGCCGGTGCGCAGGCCTGGGGCTTCGCCTTCGCCGCCGGCGTGCCGCTCTGGCAGGTGATCGCACTGGTGATGACTTCGCCCTTTTTCATCATTCTCGGCGCCGCAATCTTTTTGCGCGAGCGGGTGACGCCGGCGCGGCTGGTCGCTACCGGCACCGGATTCGTCGGCGGCATGATCATCCTGCAGCCCTGGTCGTCGGCTTTCACCTGGGCCTCGCTGCTGCCGGTCGCGGCGGCGGCGCTCTGGGGTGGGGCATCGCTAATGACAAAGTACCTGACGCGCGACGAAAAGCCGGAATCGATCACGCTTTACCTGTTGCTGCTGCTGACGCCGATCAATGCGCTGTTCCTGATCCCAGCCGGACTGGCGCTGCCGACGGGCAACGTCCTGTGGCTGGTGGTCGGGCTGGGGCTGCTGACGGCGCTCTCGCAATATCTGCTGACCAAGGCCTATGCCGTCGCCGATGCCACCTATCTCCAGCCCTTCGACGATCTAAAGCTGCCGCTCAACCTGCTCGCCAGCTGGGTGGTGCTGTCGCAGGTGCCGGGCCTCAATTTCTGGCCGGGTGCGCTGCTGATCGTTTCGGCCTCGCTCTACATCATGACGCGAGAAAATCGGGCCCGGCCGACCTCGTCGGCGGCGGTGGCCTGAGCCAATACCCTTCCCCCTCGTGGGGAACGATGGGTGGGGGTGCGTCCGCGTTCCTCCGCTAGACCTCCACCCATCCTTGCCTCTCGTGGCTTTGCGCCATGGCGTGAACCGCCCGCTCGATGCCGAGACCGGTGGCAAAATCGATGAGATGGGCGGGCTCGCCGCGGATGGCCCGCAGCAACTCGTGCGCCTCGATCACCTTCAAATCGTTGAAGCCGAGCCCGTGCCCCGGCGCCGGAATGAACCGGTCATAGGGCGGGTGCTGCGGCCCGGCCAAAATGGTCCGGAGCCCCTGTTCCGTTGCGCGGCCCTCTCGGGTGAAAAGCTGGAACTCGTTGAAGCGCTCCTGATCGTAGGCGATGCTGCCCTCCGAGCCAAAGATCTGCAGCGCGATCCGCCCCTTGCGGCCCCAGGCCGACCGATTGAGCGCCATGACGCCGGAAATGCCGCCTTTGAGCTCGAAGAGAATGCTGGCGATATCGAAGGTTTCCACCGCGCGCCGGCCGCCCTTCGGCAAAGGCCGATCGGCATAAGGTCTTGCGAGATTGGCCATTACCCGCCGCACGTCCCCAAGGAGATCATGCAGCAGGGACAATGGGTGGACACCAAAGTCATCGAGCGCGCCCAGGCCCGAGGTCGCGTCGTTTTTCAGGGAAAACGGCGTTTCGGGATCGGCCAGAAAATCCTCGTCCATTTCGATGCGGACATGGTTCACCGTGCCGATCACGCCTTCGCCAAGCAGCTTCTTGATGTGCCGGATGATTGGGTTCTGGATGTAGTTGTAGCCGAGCGCCGTAACCCTGTCCGTCGCTCCCGCCACAGCCGCCATGCGCTCTGCATCTGCAAGGCTGACGGCCATCGGCTTTTCGCACCAGATATGCTTGCCGGCGTCCAGCGCCGCGATCGCCATCTCGGCGTGGAAGGCGTTTGGCGCGGTGATCGAGACGACTTGCACCGCCGGATCGGCGATCACCTCGCGCCAGTCGCCCGTCGATTTCTGGAAGCCGAGCTCCTCCGCCCGCTGCGCCGCCAGCGCGGCGGTCGCCTCGCCCAGAAGCACCAGGCGTGGTTTGGGGCCCTCGCCGAAGACCGGCTTGACCGCATTCCAGGCCAGCGCATGGCATTTTCCCATGTAGCCGGTGCCGATCAGGCCGACGCCGATTTCCTCCATCTTCCCCTCCGTTTGCTGATCGCTCACTCACTGGCCGCAAGCTTCGCCGGACGCCTCCCCCTTGCGGGGAGGGGTGGGGAGGGGGTCTTCTGGGCATGGCTGACTATTCCACCCGCACCGCGTCCCCGCTCTGCGACGACCGCGTCGCCGCTTCCGCCAGCTTTTGCGCCATCAGCCCGTCATGGCCGTCGGCCTTGGGCGGGGTGCCCTTTTCCACCGCGTCGAGAAAAGCGGAAATCTCGGCGGCGTAGGCGGCCGCATAGCGGTCGATGAAAAAATTCTGGATCACATCGGCGGTAAAACCCGAGCCGTCGGCTTTTTCCAGCGTGGTCATGTGGATATTGCCGGCACGGAGCATACCCTTGCTGCCATGCACCTCGACGCGCTGATCATAGCCATAAGTGGCGCGGCGGGAGTTGGAAATCACCACCAGCTTGCCCGACGCCGTCTGCATGTGGACCACGGCGGTATCGACATCGCCGGTCGGCTTGATCGCCGGGTCGGTCAAGACGCTCCCCAGGGCGTGGACGGAAACGATCTCCTCGCCCAGAAGGAACCGCGCCATGTCGAAATCGTGGATCATCATGTCGCGAAAAAGCCCGCCCGAACGCTCGATATAGCTGACCGGCGGCGGGGCAGGGTCGCGGCTGGTGATCGTGAGGATTTCGACCTCGCCGACCTCGCCCGCCCGCAGGCGCTGCTCCAGCGCGCGAAAATTGGGGTCGTAGCGGCGATTGAAGCCGATCAGCAGCGGCACGCCGGCCTTTTCCACCACGGGCAGGCACTGTTCGATGCGCTCGACCGAGAGCGACACCGGCTTTTCGCAGAGGATCGCCTTTCCGGCCAGCGCGCATCGCTCGATCAGGTCGGCATGAGTGTCGGTCGGCGTGCCGATGAGGATGGCATCGACGTCCGTGGCCGCGATGATTTCCCCCACCGAGGCGACTTTGGCGCCTACAGTCGCCGCCAGTGTTTCCGCCGCTTCGGGAACGGCGTCGGCGACATAGACGACGCTCGCCCGCCCCGATCCCGCGATCGTTCTGGCGTGTACATTGCCGATCCGGCCGGCGCCCAAGACTCCAAACCGTATCATTGCTCCCCTCCCGAGCCGATGCTGGAACTTCTGTTCCGAAATAGAAGAAGTCGGAATTGACGGTTCAATCGAGCGAGCGATACAACTGCCCCCGGTCACTGTCCAGTTCATTGCGGGGAGGCAATCATGGCAGCGCCGGTCCTCGATGTCATTGCCATCGGCCGCTCCTCGGTGGATCTCTACGGGCAGCAGATTGGCAGCCGCCTCGAAGATATTTCCACCTTCGCCAAGTCGGTCGGCGGCTGCCCCGCCAATATTGCGGTCGGCACGGCGCGACTGGGGCTCAGATCGGCGCTCATCACCCGCGTCGGCAATGAGCAGATGGGCCGTTTTGTCCGCGAGCAGCTCGTTCGCGAAGGCGTCGAAACGGCCGGCATTGCCACCGACCCGGACCGGCTGACGTCCCTGGTGCTGCTGGCAGTCGAGGCCGAGGGCGTCTCGCCGATGATCTTCGTCCGCACCGATTGCGCCGACATGGCGCTGTCGGAGGATGATATCGACGAGGATTTTATCGCCTCGGCCGGTGCCATCGTCGTCACCGGCACGCATTTTTCCAAGCCAAACAGTGATGCGGCACAGCGCAAGGCGATCCGTATCGCCAAGGCCAATGGCCGCAAAGTGGTGTTCGACATCGACTATCGCCCCAACCTCTGGGGCCTCGCCGGGCATGAGGCGGGGTTCGAACGCTATGTCAAATCAGACCGGGTTTCGGCGCAGCTCAAGACCATTTTGCCCGATTGCGATCTCATCGTCGGCACCGAGGAGGAAATCCGCATCGCCTCGGGCGCCGACAACGCGTTCGAAGCGCTCAGGGCGATCCGCGCGGTTTCCGACGCGACCATCGTGCTCAAGCGCGGCGCCATGGGCTGCATCGTCTATGCCGGGCAGATCCCGGACGATCTGGAAGCGGGCATCATCGGCAAGGGCTTCCCGATCGAAATCTACAACGTCCTGGGCGCGGGCGATGCGTTCATGTCGGGCTTTTTGCGCGGCTGGCTCGGGGGCGAGCCGCTTTCAACCTGCGCCAGTTGGGCCAATGCTTGCGGCGCCTTTGCCGTGAGCCGCCTGCTCTGCGCCCCGGAATATCCGACCTGGACGGAACTTTCCTACTTCCTTGAGCACGGCAGCAAGGAGCGCGCCCTCCGCAGGGACGAGGCACTCAACCACATCCACTGGGCGACCACGCGGCGCCGGCAAATTCCCGTGTTGCGGGCCCTCGCCGTCGACCATCGCAGCCAGCTCGAGGCGATCGAGGGCGCAACCCCGGAAAAGCTTTCGGCCTTCAAGCTTTTGGCCGTCAAGGCGGCAATCCGGGTGGCCGCCGGCCGGCCCGGCTTCGGCATGCTGCTCGACGACAAATATGGCCGCGAGGCACTGTTTGCCCTGGCGGGGAACCGGCACTTCTGGGTCGCGCGGCCGCTCGAACTGCCGGGCTCGCGGCCGCTGAAATTCGAATTCTCGCCCGACGTCGGCAGCCGGCTGATCGAATGGCCGGTCGAGCATTGCCTGAAAGTCCTGTGCTTTTACCACCCCGACGATTCCGTCGAGCTGAAGGCCGAGCAGCTGGAAAAACTGCGCGCGGCCTATGATGCCGCCCGGAAGATCGGGCGCGAGATCCTGATCGAGATCATCGCCTCCAAGGCCGGGCCGGTGGACCATCAAACCATGGCCCGCGCGCTGGGCGAGCTCTACGATACTGGCCTGAAGCCCGATTGGTGGAAGCTCGAGCCCCAGCAAGACTCTGCGGCCTGGTCGGCGGTCGACGACGTGATCGAAGCCCGCGATCCATTCTGCCGCGGGGTGCTGCTGCTCGGGCTGGATGCGCCAGCCGAGGAACTGAAACGGGCTTTCCGGATTGCAAGAAAGGCCAGGACAGTGCGGGGCTTTGCCGTCGGCCGCACTATTTTTGGCGATGCCGCCCGAGCCTGGTTTTCGGGCAGAATGGACGATGAGGCGGCGGTCACGGAGATGACCGACCGCTTCGCGGCACTGTGCGCGGCGTGGGAGGAGGCGTGAGATGGCTCTCACCGGGCTTATCGATTGCCCTCATGGTGAGCTTGTCGAACCACGAGAACGGCCGGCACGAGACCTCGCCCTTCGACAGGCTCAGGGTGAGGTCTTGGGTTTATTGCCCCCAGGGGAGCGAAAAGCATGACCCAGACAACCATCCGCCTCACCATGGCGCAGGCCGTGGCAAAATTCCTGACCCGGCAGATGACCGAGATCGACGGCCGGACGGTGCCGATCTTCGGTGGCGTCTTTGCCATTTTCGGCCACGGCAATGTCGCCGGGCTCGGGGAAGCGCTCTATGGCGTGCGCAACGAACTACCGACCTATCGGGCGCACAATGAGCAGGGGATGGCCCATGCGGCTGTCGCCTTTGCCAAGGCCAGCTTCCGCCGTCGCTTCATGGCGGTGACCTCCTCGATCGGACCTGGTGCGACCAATATGGTCACCGCTGCGGCGATGGCGCATGTCAATCGCCTGCCGCTCTTGCTGCTGCCGGGCGACGTATTCGCCAGCCGCGGCCCCGATCCGGTGCTGCAGCAGCTCGAGAGCTTTGGCGACGGAACAGTCTCGGTCAATGACGTGTTTCGGCCGGTTTCTCGCTATTTCGACCGCATCACGCGGCCAGAGCAGATCATTTCGGCCCTCAACCGGGCCATGCGCGTGCTCACCGACCCCGCCGATTGCGGGCCCGTGACGCTGGCGCTGTGCCAGGACGTGCAGGCTGAGGCCCACGATTATCCGGAGAGTTTCTTCGAGGAAAAGCTCTGGCTGCCGCGCCGCATCCTGCCCGATGCCGACGAGTTCGCGGCGGCTGCCACTGCCCTGCAGCATGCGCAAAAGCCGGTAATCATCGCCGGCGGCGGCGTCCTTTATTCCGAGGCGACCGAGGCGCTGACGAGCTTTGCCGAGGGCCACGGCATTCCTGTGATGGAGACGCAGGCGGGCAAATCGAGCCTCCCTCACGCCCACCGGCTCAATATGGGCTCGGTCGGCGTCACAGGCTCCTCGGCCGCCAACGCGCTGGCCGAAGAGGCGGATGTGGTGCTGGCGGTCGGCACCCGCCTTCAGGATTTCACCACCGGCTCATGGGCGCTGTTCAAGAACGAGGACGTCAAAATCATCGCCCTCAACGTCCAGCCTTTCGATGCGACAAAACACCGGGCGCTACCGCTGGTGGGCGACGCTCGGGTGGGGCTCGAAGCGCTGGACCAGGCGCTCGGCAAATGGACAGCCCCCAAGGCCTGGGTCGGGATGGCGGAAACTGCCAAGGCGGCATGGCTCAAATCGGCTGCCGAAGCGGTTGCCGAAACCAATGCCCTTGTCCCTTCCGATGCGCAGGTCGTCGGCGCGGTTGCCCGGACCCGCGGAAAGGATGCGGTCCTCGTCTGCGCCGCAGGCGGCCTGCCGGGCGAACTCCACAAGCTCTGGCCGGCGACGACGCCCGGCAGCTACCATCTCGAATATGGCTATTCGACCATGGGCTATGAGATCGCCGGCGGGCTCGGGGTGAAGCTGGCGCGGCCCGACGCCGATGTCGTCGTCATGGTCGGCGATGGCAGCTACATGATGCTGAATTCCGAAATCGCGACCTCGGTGATGCTGGGCAAGAAACTCACCATCGTGCTGCTCGACAATGGCGGCTTCGGCTGCATCAACCGGCTGCAGACGGCGACCGGCGGGGCCAATTTCAATAACCTTTTCAAAGATTCACGGCACGAAGTGCTGCCACCGATCGACTTTGTCGCCCACGCCGCCTCGATGGGCGCGGTCGCGGGCCAGGTGAAATCGATCGGCGAGCTCGAGGCGGCGCTGGAAAAGACCAGGGCCGAGCCAAAGACGACGGTCATCGTCATTGATACCGATCCGGCGATCACCACCGAGGCGGGAGGGCACTGGTGGGACGTCGCGGTGCCGGAAATTTCCGAGCGCGTGGAGGTAAAGCGGGCGCGCAAGGAATATGAAAAGGCGCTGAAGGGGCAGATCGTGGGGTAAACAACCCCCACCCGGCTGCCGCCACCCTGCCCTCAAGGGGGAGGGGAGATGTAGGCCGGCCGGTGCAACAGTGTCACCTCCCCCTTGAGGGGAGGGATGGGGTGGGGGTTGTTCCCGCGTTGGGAATCGGGAGGAAAAAATGATCCGTATCGGTGCCAACCCCATCGGGTGGTCCAATGACGACATGCTGGAGATCGGCGGCGATATCAGCCTCGAGACTTGCCTCAGGGAAGCCAAGGAGGCCGGGTTTGCCGGCATGGAGCTCGGGAACAAGTTTCCGCGCATCTCAAGCGATCTGGCGCCGATCCTCGGCAAATTCGGCCACGATCTCGTCTCCGGCTGGTACTCGGTCCAGCTGCTGCGGCGCGATGTCGAGGCGGAGTGGGCGGCAAGCCGGAAGCATGCGACGCTGCTGAGCGAAATGGGCTGCAAGGTGATGATCCTTGCCGAAACCAGCAACGCCATCCATGGTCACCGGTTGATGCCGCTCTCGGCGCGGCCCGTGCTGCCCAAGGCGGAATGGAAGCAATGGGCGGACCGGCTCTCGGCCTTTTCCCAGCGGCTCAAGGACGAAGATGGCCTGCAGGCCGTCTATCATTACCACATGGGAACGATCGTACAGGCCGAGAACGAGATCGACCGGCTGATGGAGGAGACGACCGACGCGCTCGGGTTGCTGCTCGACACCGGGCACGCAGTGTTCGGCGGCGCCGATCCGGCGCGACTGGCCCGGCACTACAAGGCCCGCATCCACCACGTGCACGCCAAGGACGTGCGCGAGGCGGTGATGTGGGCGAGCCGGCGCGAGGATTGGAGCTTTCTCGATTCGGTCCTCGCCGGCGTCTACACAGTGCCGGGCGATGGCTTCATCGATTATCCGGCGATTTTTAAACAGCTTCGGGGCTATAATGGCTGGGTTGTTGTCGAGGCCGAGCAGGATCCGAAAAAGGCCGAGCCGGCAAAATACGCGAGAATGGGCTTTGCCAATCTGCGCGAGTTCCTGGGCCAGGCGGGGTTGATGCAGTGAAAGAGCGGGATATCCAGTTCTTCCGGCCGTTGTGGCGCCGGATCGCGGTGGTTGCGGTTTGCGTGGTGTGGGCCGTGCTCGAGCTTTTGCATGGCGAGCAACTCTGGATTTTCATCACGCTGGGCCTTACCGCTTACGCGGTCTGGATGTTCTTCATCTCGTTCCCGAAGGAAGCTCCTCCGGCCGAGAGCAAGGAAGACCAGAATGTCCCGCCTCCGGCTTAAGCCTGCTGCCGAAACCGGCCGCGTCCATAATGTGACGCCCGAGAGTGCGGGCTGGGCCTATGTAGGGTTCGAACTGTTCAAGCTGGAGCCGGGCGAGCGGGCCGGTGCCTGGACTGGCCATCGCGAGGTTTGCCTGGTGCTGGTTTCCGGCAAGGCGCGGGTCGAAGCAGGCGAAAGCGATTTTGGCGAGATCGGCGAGCGGATGAGCCCGTTCGAGGGCGAGCCCTACGCCGTCTATGTGCCGCCCGCCGCCGATTGGGCGGTCGAGGCGACGACGGCGCTGGAGCTGGCGGTTTGTTCCGCGCCCGGCGTTCCGGAGCTGTTTCCGCCGCGGCTGATCCGACCCGGCACCCATCCGCCTGTCGTCCGCGGCAAGGGCTCCAACACCCGGCACGTGACGAACATCCTGCCCGAGACCGATCCGGCCCATTCGCTGCTCGTGGTGGAAGTGATCACGCCTAACGGCAACACCTCATCCTACCCGCCGCACAAGCACGATACCGACGATTTTCCGCGCGAGACGCTGCTGGAGGAGACGTATTATCACCGCCTCAACCCGCCGCAGGGTTTTGCCTTCCAGCGTGTCTATACCGACGACCGGTCCCTGGATGAGGCCATGGCGGTGGAAGATGGCGACGTGGTGCTGGTGCCCAGGGGGTATCACCCGGTGGCGACCGTGCATGGCTACGACCTTTACTACCTTAATGTCATGGCTGGCCCGAAGCGGGCTTGGAGGTTCTACAATGCTCCCGAGCATGAGTGGCTGCTGAGGTAGGCCACGCATCGCCGCGGCGGTCTGAGTCATGTGTGCGTGGCTACCCCTCACCGGCCTGCCGGCCACCCTCTCCCCAGAGGGGCGAGGGTTTCTTCACCCCGCAGCCTCGCGACTCCATAGTGCTTTCGTGGCTCCATCGTCCCCTCGCCCCTCTGGGGAGAGGGTCGAGGTGAGGGGTAGCCACGCACACTACGGGTGAGGGCACGCATGCAAGACGAACCCTCAGGCCACCTTCTTCTGCGGTCGCCTGAGCTGCGCAAGCGTTGCCACGACTACCCCCAGCGCCACGACGCCGATGATGAGGCTCGCGAGCGCGTTTACGTCGGGCGAGAGGCCGAGCTTGATCTTGGAAAAAATCACCATCGGCAGCGTGTTGGAATCGGGCCCGGAGACAAAGCTGGCGATCACCAAATCGTCGAGCGACAGCGTGAAGCTCAGCAGCCACCCCGACACCAGCGCCGGAGCGATGATCGGCAGGGTAATGTCGAAGAACACCCGGGCGGGAATGGCGCCCAGATCCTGCGCCGCTTCTTCGAGGCTGAGGTCGAGGTCCATCAGCCGGGACTGCACCACCACGGTCACATAGGCCATGCAGAAGGTCGAATGGGCGAGAATGATGGTCAGTTCCCCCCGGCCGGCCGGCCAGCCGATCAGCTCCTGGAGGGCGACGAAGAGCAGCAGCAGGCTGAGGCCGGTGATGACGTCCGGCATTACCAGCGGGGCCGAAACCATGACGCCGAGCAGTGTCTTGCCACGGAAGCGGCGGAAGCGCGCGAGCGCGAGGGCGCAAAGGGTGCCGAGGACGAGGGCGATGGTGGCGCTGGCGCCGGCGACCCGGAGCGACAGCAGGCCGGCGTCGAGCACCTGCGGGTTGGCGAACAGCGCCCCATACCATTTGGTCGAAAAGCCGCCCCAGACGGTCACTAACTTGCTGTCGTTGAAGGAAAAAACGATCAGCGACAGGATCGGCGCATAGAGGAAGATGAAGCCGAGCGTTGCAACTACCGGTACGAAGATGCCGCGTCTCATGATCGCTCCGCCACCGCGTTCTGCGCCCGCTGCAGCAGCATCAGCGGCACGACCACGGCAACCAGCATGGCAATGGCCACCGCCGAGGCGGTTGGCCAGTCGCGGTTGGCGAAAAACTCGTCCCAGAGCACGCGGCCGATCATCAGCGTCGAGGGCCCGCCGAGCAGGGTCGGGATGACGTATTCGCCGATGGTGGGGATGAAAACGAGCATCGAGCCGGCAACAATCCCCGGGAGCGACAAGGGCAGCGTTACCGAAAGGAAGGTGCGGAAGGGTTTTGCGCCCAGGTCGGCCGAGGCCTCGAGCAAGGCGTCGTCCAGCTTCACCAGATTGGTGTAGAGGGGGAGAATCATGAAGGGAAGATAAGCATATACAACCCCCACATAGACCGCGAAGTCGGTGTTGAGCATCGTGAACGGCCCGATGTGGAACAGGCCCAGTAGATTGTTGATCACCCCATTGTTCTTGAGGAATCCGATCCAGGCATAGACCCGGAGAAGAAAAGAACTCCAGAACGGCAGGATCACCAGCATCAGCAGGATGTTGCGGGTGCGGTCCGGCGAGCGGGCGATGAAATAGGCCATCGGGTAGCCGACGAGCAGCGCCAGGACCGTCGAGATCGCCGCGATCTTCAGCGAGCTCAGATAGGCATCGAGATAGAGATGATCCTGGCCGAGGAAGATGAAGTTGGAAAGATGCAGGGTAAGCTGCACGTCGCCCTGTTGATCGAAGGTCAGCAGCGGCAAATAGGGCGGCTGGCCGACGACGCTTTCGCTGAAGGCGATCTTGATCACTACCGCGAGCGGCACCAGGAAGAACAGGAGCAGCCAGAGCATCGGCGGCAGGATCACCGCCCAGCGGCCACCGATCCCGGCCATGGAAAACCAGTTGCGCAAAAAGCCCCAGGGCCGCCAGGCGGCGCGTGCGGGGGAGATTTCGGCGGCCAGCACGTCCATCACGAAGTCAGCACCGATCCAGCGTTGCCGCTCCAGCTCGCCCACACCTGTTCGTCCCAGGTGATGGCGTCCGGATCGCCGCGCAGCGAATTGGCCTTGGTCACGCGCAGTCGCTTGCCGCTTTCGAGTAGCACCTGGAACACGCTCATGTCGCCGAGATAGACGACGTCCTCCACCATGCCGTGGGTGATATTGGCGTCGGGGAAGTCCGGTTCCGGCCTTTCGCGCGTCAGCAAGATCTTTTCCGGCCGGACCGCCCACCAGAGGATCTGGTCGGGGGCGCAGTCGACGCCATGGCTCACATAGATGTCGCAGCCGGCCTCCTGCGAGCGGATGCGGACGTGATCGTCCTCGTCTTCGGTGACGACGCCCTCGAACATGTTGACCGAGCCGATGAAGCCGGCGACGAACCGCGAATTGGGGAATTCGTAGATGTCGTGCGGTTCGCCGATCATGGCGATCTCGCCCTGGTTCATGACCCCGATGCGGGTGGAAAGGCTCATCGCCTCCTCCTGGTCATGGGTGACGACGATGAAGGTGACGCCGGTCGTCTCCTGGATTTTTACCAGTTCGTACTGGGTTTCCTCGCGCAGCTTCTTGTCGAGCGCGCCGAGCGGCTCGTCGAGCAGCAGCAGCTTGGGGCGCTTGGCGAGCGAGCGGGCGAGCGCCACGCGCTGGCGCTGGCCGCCGGAGAGCTGGTTCGGCTTGCGTGCTTCGTAGCCCTCGAGCTTGACCAGCTTCAGCAGCTCGGCGACGCGCGCAGCGATCTCGGATTTGGGCAGGTGGTCGCGCTTGAGGCCATAAGCGATGTTGTTCCAAACCGTCATGTGCGGAAAGAGCGCATAGCTCTGGAACATCATGTTGACCGGCCGCTGGTAGGGCGGCACGCCCGCCATATCCTGCCCGTCGATTTCGATGGAGCCGGCCGTCAGGTCCTCGAAGCCGGCCAGCATGCGGAGCAGGGTCGATTTCCCCGAGCCCGAGCCGCCCAGCAGGCAGAAGAGTTCGCCCTTGAAGATATCGAGCGAAACGTTCGAAACGGCCGCGACGTCGCCGAATTTCTTGGTGACGTCGCGGATTTTTACGAACGGCTTGGCGTTCGGATCGCGCCAGGGACGCGTGTCGGCGGCAATCTCGGGTTTGTCGAGCACGGGCATCCTCGCGGCACTTGCGTGGGCGGGCGTAGTGATTGCCCCGACCACGATGTCATTCCCGCGAAGGCGGGAATCTCGGTTTGTCGCGGCACCAAGCCTCCGCAGAAACGGAGATTCCCGCCTTCGTGGGAATGACTTGGCGCCGAGGGGGTGGGGCCGAGCGGGTATCCCCGCTCTGCCCGTATCGATTATTCGCCGGTCTTTATCCGAGTCCAGGTGCGGGTCAATAGCCGGGTGAAGCCTTGCGAGTGGCTGAGCAGCGGCGTGAGTTTCGCCTGCAGGTCGGTCGGCGGATAGATGTTGGGATCGCCGGTGATGGCCTTGTCGGTCAGCGGGAACGCGGCCGTGTTGCCATTGGCATAGAACACGTTGTTCGAGATATCGGCCGTGACCTTGCCGTCCATGATGTAGTTGATGAACTTGAGCGCATTCTCCGGATGCGGCGCATCGGCGGGAATGGCCAGCATATCGAACCACTCGATGGTACCTTCCTTGGGGATCAGGTACTGGATGTGGACATTGTTCTTGGCATCCTCGGCCCGGTGCTTGGCGATATAGACGTCACCCGAATAGCCGAGCGACAGGCAGGCATCGCCATTGGCGAGATCGTCGATATAGCCCGAGGAATCGAACTTGCGGATATAGGGCTTGACGGTGTCGAGCAGCTTTTCGGCCTTGTCCAGGTCTTCCGGCTTCTCGCTGTTGGGGTCGAGCCCCAGATAGTTGAGCGCGATCGCGACGACCTCCGACGGAGCGTCGAGGACGGTGATGCCGCAATCCTTCAGTTTGGCCGCATTCTCTGGCTTGAACAGCAGGTCCCAGCTGTCGAGCGGCGCATTCGGCAGGGCCGCCTTGACCTTGTCGACATTGTAGCCGAGCGCGGTGGTGCCCCACATGTAGTCGACCGCGTACTGGTTGCCGGGATCGAAGGCGTTTGTCGCCTTCATGATCGCGGGGTCCATGTTCTTGAGGTTGGGCAGCTTGGACTTGTCGAGCTTCTGGTAGAGCCCGATCGGGATCTGGTGCTGCAGGAAGAACCCCGACGGCACCACCACGTCATAGCCCGAATGGCCGGCGACGAGCTTGCCCTCCAGCATCTCGTTGCTGTCGTAGTTCGCCTCGACGACCTTGATGCCGGTTTGTTTGGTGAAGTTGGTCAGGGTATCGTCGGCCCGATAGTCCGACCAATTGTAAAGGTTGAGGACGTTGTCGTCCTGCGCCATCGCCAGCGTTGCTGTGTAAGGGGCGGCCAGCGCAAACGCACCAATGGCCAAAATGAGCGATTTTTTCATCGGTTCAGCTCCTTGAATTCTTTACCCGGGGCTCTCAGGGGATTTGGCCGGTGACCGGTTGTCCCAAGCTTGTATAAAGTCTTTGTCGTGTCGCGTTTCCGAAGCCGAGGAGCGGGTGGCCGCTTTTGCTGGAAACGCTCCAACGAAAAAAGCAAAGGCCGAAGCGGTTCGCTCCGGCCGTAGTATCGATCTGGCGATGCGCGGAAGAGGCCGTCGCGGAATCGCGCCGTTGCCCAGTCCATCCAACTCCGCCCGCTGTCGGGCCCGATATCGAACCGGCGTTGCTGCCGGATCAATGGTGAGCGTGATCAGTGAAGTTATCCATCATTTGAAGTTACCGGCGAGGAAAACTACTCGTGTTTCAAGTGGGGTACAAGAGTTCGGGACACCGCTTCGCCGCTGTGTTCCACGCCTTTTTTCATCGCCCCTGCAGGGCTTGGCGGCGGCTCGATTCGATCGGGCCTGCCGCACGCGTTCGGCCCGATTGACTTGAGCGCCGCCGCGCGCGAAATGATCGGCCAGTCAACACGAGCAGCGGGTCGATCACGGTGAACGTAAAGTCCTATCTGGCGATTGCTCCCCGCGTCCATGAAGCCCTTGCGGCCGGCAAGCCGGTGGTGGCGCTGGAATCGACCATCATCACCCATGGCATGCCCTATCCGCAAAACCTGGCGATGGCGCGCAATGTCGAGCGCGAGGTGTCGAACCAGGGCGCCGTGCCGGCGACGGTCGCCATCATGGACGGCAAGTTTCGCGTCGGGCTTGAAGGCGAGGACCTCGAACGGCTGGCTGCCGAGGGTCACAACGCGGCCAAGGCGTCGCGGCGCGACATCGCAGCACTGCTGGTTTCGGGCGAGCTCGCCGGCACCACGGTCGCCACCACGATGATGGCCGCGCACTGGGCCGGCATCAAGGTGTTCGCGACCGGCGGCATCGGCGGCGTGCACCGCGGCGCAGAATCGACCTTCGATATCTCGGCCGATCTCGAAGAGCTGTCGCGGACGCCGGTTGCGGTGGTCTGCGCCGGGGCGAAATCCATCCTCGATATCGCCAAGACCCTGGAAGTGCTCGAAACCAAGGGCGTGCCGGTGATCGGCTACGGCACCGACGATTTTCCGGCCTTCTGGGCGCGGACGTCCGGCTACAAGCTCGACCGGCGCTACGATAGCCCGGCTGATATTGCCCGGATGGTGGCGTTGCAAACCTCGCTAGGGCTCGGCGGGGTGCTCATTGCCAACCCCATTTCGGAAGCCGACGCGCTGGATGCGGCGGCGATTGAGGAGCGCATCGCCGAGGCGGTCGCGGCCGCCGAAACGGAAGGCGTTTCGCGCAAGGCGCTGACGCCGTTCCTGCTGCAGCGCATTTTCGAGCTTACCGGCGGCAAGTCGCTGACCGCCAATATCGCGCTGGTCGAAAACAATGCCCGGGTTGCAGCGCAGGTTGCCGTGCAACTGGCAGCGCTTAGCACGCCGCCAAAGGTCATCCGCACCTGATGCCTACCCGCCCTTCGGGCTCGTCGGCTCGCGCGCTCGTCGTTGGCGACGTGATGACCGACATTATCTGCAAGCCCGAGGGGCCTTTGGTCATCGGCTCCGATCGCCGGGCGACGATCCGCTCGCACCCGGGCGGCTCAGGAGCCAACCAGGGGGTGTGGCTGGCGGCGTTCGGCGTTGCCGTGCGCTTTGCCGCGCGCGTGGGGGCAGGCGATGTCGCCTACTTCAACGCCCAGTTCGCGGGGCTTGGCGTCGAGCCGAGATTGGCCGCCGACCCCGTGCTGGCGTCCGGCGCGCTCGTGACCATCGTCGATCCGGACGGCGAGCGCAGTTTTCTCACCGACCGCGGCGCCAATGCAGGCCTTTCGATCGAGGATCTGCCGGACGCACTTCTCGATGCCGTTGAGGCACTCGTTATTTCCGGCTATTCGCTGTTCGAGCCCGGCCCTCGCGCGGCCGTCATGCGCCTGATGGCGGCTGCGGGCGAGCACGGGATTCCGGTTTCGATCGATCCGGCATCGGTGGGGTTTCTCACGGAGGTGGGTCCCGCCAACTTCCTCGGCTGGACGCGCCAGGCAACAACGATTTTCGCCAACGAGGCGGAGGCCGCGACGCTGACGGGCGAGATCCTGGCCGCGGCGCAGATCAAAGCTCTCCACCAGACCTACCGCCGCGTCGTGCTGAAACGCGGCGCGGACGGGGCCATCCTCAGCAACGGAACACAGCCGGTGATTGCCCTGCCGGCGCCAAAAGTCGCCGTCGTCGACACCACCGGGGCAGGCGATGCATTTGCCGCCGCCTTCATTGCGGCCGAGCTTGACGGCAAGGGGCCGGAGGCGTGCCTGAGGCGGGCGATTGCGGCGGGCGCGGATGCCGTGCAGCGGCTCGGCGGCCAGCCCCGGGGGCGACAGTAACGGCCGGTCGGCAGGCTACGTTGTTGCCCCAGCAAAACCAGACAATGGCCAAGGTTATCCCCGCGTTTCCAATTCAATCCACCGCAATGTGGTCCTGATTAAAACTGGAACAAATCCAGAGAGGCCCGCTTAACCCTTTGAGCAGCGCGGCTATGCCAAGCATCCGGAAGTTTACTACTTATTTGGACAGGCGAGGCAGCTTTCAGCGTCCTAAGAGCCGGCAGGGGGACAAAAATTATGGTTTTTGCGCCTAACATAGCACCTGTTGCCCGGCCTGTGCGGGTCTCTTGTCAGACTTCCGGCCATCGCTGACTACACATTACTTCGTCTTGGGGCCGAGTTCTTCAGCTTGCAAATGTTATCTGCAAGCGATCTCGGCTGCATCTCTGCCTTTTCTCCGAGCGGCCCAGCAACCGGCCCCCGTTCCAATAACTGCGGGACAGACGGATGAACTGGGCGGAGGCGCGATACTTAGTGACCAAAACACGTTGAGAAACAAAATTACATAGTGGGACGAATATCGTCCTCGACGAGCCCGATTTCTTCAAAAAAAGCAGTTGCAGGCATGAGCACAAATGTTTTGGCTTTGAATGTCCCCTGGAACGGCCGGCGGCCTTCGGCCGGCGGTACAACTGCGGTCGGTGCGGGTGACCGGGCCGGCGCTCCCGAAAAGGCGCGAATACTGCTCATCGACGGCGCCTTCGACAGCCGCGACATGCTGGTGCGGCGCCTCGTCCGGAGCGGGTTCGAGGTCGTTGAAGCGACCGGCGGCCATGACGCCCTCGGCAAGCTGGCCAGCCAGCATTTCGACCTTGTCCTCACCGATGTGATGATAGCCGACCTCGGCGGCAACGAGGTGCTGCGGCGGATTCGGGCCACGTGGTCGGACTCAGAGCTGCCCGTCATCATGATCAGCGGCAAGACGCAAAGCGAGGACGTGGTCGAGAGCCTGACGCTGGGCGCCAATGACTATGTGATCAGGCCGATCGATTTCAGCGTCACGCTCGCCCGCATCAACACGCAACTCGCGCGCAAGCGCGCTGGCGATGCCGAGCGCCGCGCGAGGGAAAGCCTTGAACGGGAGACGGCCCGGCTGCAGCAGCAGATCGAGCAGCAGAGGGAGCAGCGCCGCCAATCTGAGGAGCGGCTGCGTTTTCTCGCCTACCACGACTCCCTTACAGGTCTGTGGAACCGCGAGGCGTTTCGCGATCTGCTCGCGCAGGCGCTCGGCGGCCAGCAACCGGCGTTGCTGTTCGTCGATCTCGACCGGTTCAAGGCCGTCAACGACACCCATGGCCATGAGGTGGGGGACAAGCTGCTAAAGGCCGTGGCCATTCGGCTGGCCGAGGTCGTGAGCAGGGATATCACGCTGGCGCGGCTGGGCGGTGACGAGTTCGGCGCCGTGATTTTCGATGGCACCGACTGCGACAGGGTCATGCAGGAGGCGGATCGGATCGTGGATGCGCTGCGGCAGCCCTTCGTCGTGGACGGCAAGCGGTTTTTTATCGGCGCCAGCTGTGGCGTGGCGCGCACCTGCTCCGGCGTGGAAGATCCCGATACGCTGATCAAGGCCGCCGACATCGCCATGTACCAGGCCAAGGCGAGCGGCCGCTGCCGGGCGGTGCTGTTCGAACCGCGCATGCTGGCCGCGCAGGAGCAGCGCCGGATCCTTGAGGCGGACCTGCGCCGGGCGGTGCAGCGCGGCGAGCTCGAAATCGTTTATCAGGCGCTGGCCGACAGCAATGCCAACACGCTCGAGGCACGGCTCAGCTGGCCGCATCCGGTCCGGGGTGTGATCGCGCCGGAGGTGTTCATGCCGCTGGCCGAGGAGACGGGCCTCGTCTTCAGCCTCGGCGAGTGGGTATTGCGCAAGGTCTGCGTTGAGGCCACCACGTGGCCAACGGATATCAGCGTTGCCGTAAATCTCTCCCCGCTGCAGTTCTGCAGTCCGAACCTGCTTTCGAGGGTCGTCGGCGCCTTGGCGGCGAGCGGCCTCAGTCCGGCGCGGCTCGAACTCCAGATCGGCGAGACGGCCCTGCTGCGGGCCGAGGAGCATTGCCAGGACATTCTTCGCTCGCTGAAGACCCTAGGGGTACGCGTCTCGATCGGCCATTTCGGCAGCGGGTACGCGTCGATGGGTCACCGTGACACTTTCGAGGTCGACGAGATCGCGAACGAGCGGCGGTTCGTCCAGGGCCTTGAGGCCCCCCCGGGTTCGGCCTTGCTGCCGATGATCTGCGATTTGGGAAACCAGATCGGCACCGGCTAGAGCCGCTCATCGTTTCACGAAAGCGCCGAACGGACTGTAACCTTTGTCGACAGGTCCGACGCGCAACCGAAAATGCCCCGGAGCGTTGGCGCTGTGGAGCGCAAACCGCCCCCTCGAGGGCGGAGCGCCCTTCACTTTGGGGATGGCGATGGCGGATGCCTTGCGGGGGGCGGATGGGATCGGAAGACCTCTCTCGATTGCGTCGGCGGGATGGTGGAAGGAGGCGGCGGCACGGCTGCTGGCCCGGATCAATCAGCACCGCGTCCTGCTGATCGCGGCGGGGGTGACGTACTACCTCCTGCTGGCGATGGTGCCGACGCTCAGTCTCCTCGTCTCGCTCTATGGCTTGTTCAACGACCGGACGACGGTAAGCCAGCACATCGGCCTGTTGGCCGGCATCGTGCCGGCCGGGGCGCTCAGCATCATCGAGGACCAGCTCACGCGGCTGACCTCGGCGCCGCAGACGGCGCTGAGCCTTACTCTCGTCGGCTCGCTGCTGGTGGCGCTGTGGAGTTCGAGCGCGGGTGTCAAGGCGCTGTTTGACGCCATGAACGTTGCCTATGAGCAGCAGGAACGCCGCAACTTTTTGGTGCTCAACACCCTGGCGCTGGTTTTCACGCTCTGCGGCATCATCGCCGCGCTGGTCGCGATCGGCGCGGTGGTGGTGGTTCCCGCCGTGCTCCAGATCTTTTTCCCCGGCTGGGGCGGCGACTGGCAGGTGTCCCTTGCCGCCTACCTGGTGATGCTGATCGTGCTGGTCGGCGGGGTCGGCGCACTTTACCGCTGGGGGCCGAGCCAGCACCCCGGAAAGCGGCACTGGATCAGCCCGGGCACTGTGCTGACGATCGTCGCGACCGTGCTCGTCTCGGTGCTCTTCTCCTGGTACGCGGCCAATCTCGGCAATTACAACGCGGCCTATGGCTCGCTCGGCGCACTGGTCGGCATGCTGACCTGGCTATGGCTGACCGTTTCCGTGCTGATCGTAGGGGCGGAACTGAATGCCGAGATCGAGGTCAGGTCGCGCCGAAAGGGGTTGCCCGTGCCCGTTGCCACGGCCCCGCCGGCGCAATCCAACCCGAGAGCAAGTCTTGCAACCTTGATCGTGCTCCTGCCCGCCGCGTTGCTGCTGGCCTGGGCCTCGGGGCACCGCAACGGGCGCTGAGGCGTCGCAATTCGAATGGAGGGAAGTATGGCAGCCATGCATTTTGAAACAGATACGGACAACGAATCGGGGCAGGCGGCATTCATCGGCCGGCTCGCGCTTGCGCTGATTGTTTTGCTCATCCTTTCCATGGTTGCGGTGTTCGCAGGCGCGATGCATTTCAGGAGCGGCACCGCAACGAGACCCGACCAGGCGGGTTCTTCCAATCCCGCCGCGCTCCCCAGTCCGCAGCCGGCCCGGCCCACCAACACCAATCCGAACGCGACGCCCGCCCCACCGCCTTCGGATTTGCCGGTCAAAGGCCAGCAGGCGCCCGCCGCGGCGGCAAACCAGCAGCCGGCGAAGTGAGGTTTTCGGCGAACTTGCAACGCCCGGCGTGATCCCGTTGCGTTGAAGCGCTCGCTTTCTCCCGTCATGGCCGGGCTTGACCCGGCCACCTATGATGCCTCGCCCAGTCCGCCCGGTCATCGGAAAGGCGGCATGGGTCCCCGGGTCAAGCCCGGGGATGACGATGTGGCGAGGGCGGCGCCCAAATGCCAGTCCGCGCTGGCACCTCGCTCAAGCGTTCGCTGCCTGCTTCAATTCAGCTGGATCATGCGCTAGTCGTCGAAAAAGTCCGCATCCCCCTCCGACAGATAGGCGCGGGCGGCCTCGGGGATCAGGTTGACCCCGAGGCCCGGGCGATCGGGCACGTCGATCATGCCGTTCTTCACCGGGACGCCGTCGAACCCTTCGGTGATGTCGTACCAGAATGGCTCGAACCGCGCCGGGTACTCGAAGGCGATAAAATTGTCCGGCAGCGTGGCGCAGACCTGGATCAGCGCGGCGAGGCCAAAAATGCCATTCGCCGTGCCGTGCGGGGCCATGGCGATGCCATGCAGGTCGGCGTACTCGGCGATCCACTTGAGTTCGGCAATGCCGCCGACGTCGCAGGGATCGGGCCCGATGACGTTGACCGCGTGGGTTTCGATCAGGGCCTTGTAGTTCTGCCGGAGATAGATCTGCTCGCCGGTATGGATCGGCGTGGTCGTGTACGGCGTCACATCCCGGTAGAGATCCGGGTTCACGAACGGCACGTAGTCGCCGGTGATCATGTCCTCGATCCAGAGCAGATGCAAATGCTCGAGCGCCTTGGCAAAGCGCAGCGCATCATTGGGCATGTAGCCGGGGCCGGCATCGACGGCCATGCCATGGGACTGGCCCAGCGTCTCCTTGGCGGCGGTGACGCAATCGACGAGATGCTTGAAGCCATACTCCGTCAACACCCCCTTGTGGGGATAGGGGAACGGGGCATCGCTCTGCAGCGCTCCGTAAAAGAATTCGGGGACCTCGCGGACCATCGCCGAGTGGAACGAGGTCGGCAGCTTGAACATCGTGAACTTTTCCGGCAACGCCTTGCCGTATTCTGCCCAACGCACATAGTCCTTGACCGTGTGCTGGGCGTCCATTTCATGATGATAAAGCGTCCTGTAGGTCCGCACCTGATCGCGCACCTTGCCGCCGAGCAGCCGATAGACCGGGAGCCCCGCCGCCTTGCCGGCGATGTCCCAGAGCGCCATTTCGATGGCGCTGACCGCGGCCCCCCAGGGCTTGAAGCCACCGCGGACGCGGATGCGGCGCATCACCCTTTCGACATTGACCGGATCCTGCCCGACGAGCCACGATTTCAGCTGCAGCACAATGGGCTGCAAGTAAGGTTTTGGCGTCTCGATCTGGCTCCAGCCGGTGATGCCCTCGTCCGTGGTGATCCGTATCACCGGGCTGTTGGCAATGACCGCGCACTTGACGTCCGTGATCTTCATTTCAATGTTCCTCCTCGCTTTTGCCGGTATTCCGGCAATGGTGTTCCATGCGCCTTGGTCGGCGCTCTTGACCCCCGGCGCAGCGTTCCGGCACAAGTGACGCTTGCAATCGGGCAGGGAGGGCCGGGCCGCATTGGCGCACGTCACCATTCAGGACCTGGCCGACCGGCTGGGGCTGTCGAAATTTTCGGTGTCGCGGGCGCTTTCGGGCAAGGCCGGCGTCAGCGAGGCGACCCGCAACCGCGTTTTGCGGGCGGCGCACGCCATGGGCTATCGGGGCAGCCACGAGCTGGCGCCGACGACCGGGCAGATCCTCTTCATCCGCCAGGAGATCGATCCGGTCAGCAGCGAATTGTGGCTCAACATCATGCATGGCGCCGAGCGGGAAGGGGAGCGGCTGGGCTTTGCCATCTTGCCGCGGCAGGCGCGCTACCTGCTCGAAAACCCGCAGCTCGACCCTTCGATCGTCGGCATCATCCTCGCCGCGCCGCGTCCGGGCGAGATCGCCGATATGGCCATCCGCTCGGGCCTGCCGGTTGCCAGCGCCAGCTATGTGCGGCCATTCGATGCCATCGACCAGGTGGTCGGCTCGGACTGGGAAACCGGACTCGCGGTGGCGGAATATCTCCTCAAGCTCGGCCATCGCCACCTCGCCTTCGTGCGCGGCAAGTCGTGGCCGATCGGACGACAAGAGCGGTTCCGGGGCTTTTGCGACGGCACGGCCAAGGCCGGGGTCGAGGTCGCCCACATCGCCTTCGACGAAAAGACCGGGTTTCGCGAGGCCTTTCTCGATCATGCCCATGCCGCGGGCGGCGCCACGGCGCTGTTCTGCGCTCATGACGGCATCGCGGTGACGGTGATTTCGGAACTGCTGCGCATGGGGGTCCGTGTGCCGGAGGATATTTCCGTCGTCGGTTTCAACGATCTCTCGGTCGCCTCCCAGGTCTCGCCGAAGCTGACCACCATGCGGCAGCCGATGGTCGCCATGGGGGCAGCGACGGTCCGCTGCATCGCCGACCGGATCGCCGGTCTCGACGGCATGGCCCCGCCGCCGCTGCGAATCTCCCTGCTCACCGAACTGGTCGAACGCGAGTCGACCGGCCCGGCGGGGGACAAGAGCTGGGTGGGGCGGGTGCTGAAGCTGGCTCGGCAGGTGGGGTGAGCTGCGTTTGAAAATTGATGGGGGGCCGAGATCCCCTCATCCGGCGCTCCTCGCCACCTTCTCCCGCGAGGCGAGAAGGAAGAAAGGGGCGGGGGCCCTGCAACAGCTCCCCTCTCCCCTCGTGGGAGAGGGGAGCTGTTGCAGGCGGGTGAGGGGGCCTTCGCCATCTCCACACCCCCTCAGTCGAAGAACCCAGCGTCCTCTTCCTTAAGGTATTGCTTGGCGCCTTCGGGATCGATGTCGAGGCCGAGCCCGGGGCCGGGCAGCAGGTCAACCATCGAGTCGTTGACGATCTGGCCCTTGGGCAGGCCGATGACGATCTCCTCCCACCACGGGTCGGAAGCGCTCGGATATTCGAAGGCGACATAGTTGGCGGGCAGGGTGGCACAGACATTGATCAACGCGCCGAGGCCCAGGAGGCCGTTGGCGGTGCCGTGGGGCGCCATCAGGATCTGGTGCATATAGGCGTGTTCGGCGACCCATTTGAGTTCGGCGATACCGCCGATGTCGGCCGGATCGGGGCCGACGACGCGCACCGCCTGCGTCTCGATCAGCTCCTTGAAATTGTGCCGGAGATAGATCTGCTCGCCGGTGTGGATGGGGGTCGATGTCGAGGTGGTAAGCTCGCGATAAGCCTGCGGATTGACCCACGGCACGTAGTCGCCGGTGAGCATATCCTCCAGCCACATCAGATTGTACTTTTCAACCGCCCGGGCGAAGCGGATGGCGTCGGGCAGCATCCAGCCGGGGCCGCAATCGAGGGCGAGGGAAACCTTGTCGCCGAGCACTTCCTTCATCGCCGCGACGCAGTCGAGCATGTGGTTGAAGCCGCGCTCGCTGATGAGGCCCTGGTCCATCGCGCCGTGATAGCCGGATTTGGTCTGCCGCACGCCGTAGTGGAAGCCCTCGACGCTGTCCTTCATGTTGGAGTGAAAGCCGATGCCCTGCTTCACCATGAAGAAGTTTTCGGGCCGCTCCATCATCCATTTGACCTCGGCGGCGTAGTCCTCCGGGCGGTCGCCCGTACGCTTCCGGCGGATGGAGCCGTTGTAGACGCGGACCTTGTCGCGCACCTTGCCGCCGAGGAGCTTGTAGGCCGGCACGCCCGCGGCCTTGCCGGCGATATCCCAGAGCGCGTGCTCGATGGCGCTGACCGCAGCGCCATAGGGCTTGAATGAGCCGCGCTGGCGGATCTTCAGCATGACGCGCTCGACGTCCGTGGGATCCTCGCCGATCAGCGCCTCACGGAAATGCAGGACCCACGGTTTTAGGTAGGTCTTGGTGTGCTCGACCTCGCCCAGCCCATGGATGCCTTCATCGGTGGTGATGCGCACGATCGGGTGCCGCCCGATCACGGCACACTTCAAGTCGACGATTTTCATCCGATTTCCTCCTTGATACGGATGAGACGCACGAACCGCCGGCTTGAAATCAGTTCGGAACGGCTGGGTCTCCTCAGGCGAAAAGGTGTTCTTATTTGAATACATCCTCTTCACTGCAGAAACGCTAGGAGCAAGTGGCGAGCCTGTCAACGCGGTCCCGGTGAAAATTCATGGAACCAGCCCAGGCCAGTGGCAAGCCGCAGGATCGACGGGGTTCCCGGCGGGACTTTTTCGCCTCTGTACGTGGAAAAATATTCTAACTGAAGCCGTCGGTGGGTCACAGTGCAGATTTTCTGTTCCTGTATGAACAGATTGCTGTTCAAATAGGGGCAGCTTGTTTGCTAGCTTGCTGACGTTCACCGGACCCCCGCCTAATCGCAGTTTGGCGATTGGGAGCGGCGGTCAAATCGAGGAAAGACCAGATGGAAGAGTCGGGCCGCGGCAAAAATGGCGTACCGGTGCTGGAGCGGGCCATGGATCTGCTCGGCATCCTCGAGCGCAGCGAGCGCGGCGAGACCATCCGCGAATTGACGGTGCAGCTCGATCTGCCACGCAGCACCGTCTATCGCATCCTCAACACTTTCAGCGCCCATGACATCGTGCGCCGCAATACGAGCGGCGCCTATCTGCTCGGCACGCGGCTCCTGGCACTGGCGGGCAGGGTTCGGCCGGCGCAGGCAAGCTACGACCTCGTGGCGCTCGCCACCCCGTTCCTGCAAAAGCTCGCCGAGCAGACGGGGGAACCCTGCAAGCTCTCGTTGCGCGACGGCGACCGGGCGCTGGTGATCGCCGCCGCCCTCGGCTCGCACGAGTACAGCCCAACGCCGGCGGCGGGCACGAATTACCCGCTGCATGCGGGCGCCGCGAGCAAGCTGATCCTCGCGCATTTGCCGGCGGAGGAGCTCGAAGCCTTGCTGAAGGGGCCGCTCGAGCGGTTTACGTCCCGCACGATCGTTGAACCCGCCAAGCTCAAGGCGGAACTGGGCCGCATCCGGCGGCAGGGGTTTGCGCGCGACCAGGGCGAGCACGGCGCCAGCGTCCACGCCATCGCCGCGCCGGTGTTCGAACCCGGCGGCGGCTTCGTGGCTGCCCTCAGCATCCCGTTCCTGGGCGACAAGGATGTGCCCACCCGCGACAAGCTCAAGGATGCCGTGGTGCGCATGGCCGCAGTGATCTCGGCGGCGATCCCGCCGGGGTAGGGCGTTTTGGCCGCCCTACGGGCGTCGTTTCTTACCGTGGCGTCCGTGCCTCCATCGTCTCCCTCCCCCTTGAGGGGAGGGATCAAGGGTGGGGTCGTTGCCGCAGGCACAGCGCTGATGGAACGACCCCCACCCGGCTGCCGCCACCCTCTCCTTGAAGGGCGGGGGAGCCGGTTGCACCCCGCGCCAACCGCAACGATCCAGCCTAACAACCTAACATCCGCCGCAACGAATTGCGTCTGTTTATTGACAGGGTTTGTTGCGGAGGGCTAGCCTTTTGACTGTGCGGTGATCCGAAATGGAGGCGACAAAGACCTCCCGGCGCGCTGGCATGAGGAGCAAGGAGGAGGACATCCGATGACCAAATCGGCTGATCGCGATCGTGCGCGATTCGAATTCAATCGACGGCAGTTCCTTGGCTATTCCGCCGCCGCCGGCCTCGCCGCCGGCTGGCTCGGATCGAGTGCAGGCGTCTTCGCCGACGAAAAGACCGGCGTCGACGAGGCCACCTGGACGCCGGACTATATCAACTCGATCGCCGGCACGATCGACGTCGACACCAAGGCCGAATGCGCCAAGGTCGTGCCGCTCGATTACAAGGGCAAGCTCACCTATTGGTATGTGGGCCCCAACCAGGCATCGACCCAGATCGACAAGGATCTGGATGTGGCGTTCTGGAAGGCGTTCAAGGAAACCTATCCCAACATCGAGGTGACCTTCCAGAACCTCGACTACAACCAGATGCTCGACAAGGCGCGCACCGCGGCCCTCGGCAATGCGGCGCCGATGCTGGCAAAGTTCCCGATCCTGTGGAGCGTCGAATTCTCGGCCAAGGGCATGCTGATGCCGTTCGGGCCGCAGGACGTGGGGATGTCGAACGACGATTTCTGGCCCGGCGCCATGAAGTCGGTGACCTATCAGGACAAGCTCTACGGCATTCCGACCAATAACGAGACGATGGCGCTGATCTGGAACGCGGCCATCTTCAAGGAAGCCGGGCTCGATCCGGAAACCCCGCCCGCCACCTGGGACGATCTCGTCGTCTATTCCAAGCAGATCAAGGACAAGACCGGCAAGAACGGTTTTGGCATGGTGGCGCGGGCCAATGCCGGCAACACCCCGTTCCGCTTCATGCCGCAGCTTTGGGCCTATGGCGGCGGCGTGCTCGACGAAGCCGATCCGCACCCGGAATACAAGACCATCAACATCAACAATGCCGGCTCCAAAGCGGCCCTGCAGGCCTCCTACAATATGTATGTGCGCGACAAGTCGGTGCCGACCTCGGCCCTGACCAACACGCAGACCGAGAACGAGGATCCGTTCGTTGCCGGCCAGTTGGCGATGATGATCAGCCATCCGACCGAATACGCCTACATGATCGACCGGGCCAAGAAGGCGACCGGCGCCGACAAGCAGATCGCCGACCAAGTGGTGGCCAATATGCGCTACGGCCTCATTCCCAAGGGCCCGGCCCGGCGCGCGGTGGTGTTCGGCGGCTCGAGCCTCCACGTCTTCGACAAGAGCGTGGTCGATGGCGGAAATGTCGACATCGGGGCCGTCAAGGCGCTCGCTGCCTTCTATTGCGGGCCGGAGTGGTCGACCAAGATGGCCTGGGTTTCGTCCAACCCCGGCAACCTGCGCGGCTTCCGCACCAAGTGGATGAAGCAGCGCCTGGAACAGATCAAGTTCCTCAACGTCACCACCTCGATGCTGCCTTACGGCATCCCCTATCCGGTTATTCCGGAGTCGTCCGAGATCATGAACATCATCGTTCCCGGCATGCTGCAGAACGCCCTGACGCAGAAGATGAGCGTTGCGGACGCCGCCGAGGATGCCGCCAAGAAGATCAGCGACGTCCTGAACGGCATCTAACGCTCCGGCTGCCTGGATCAATCGCCGGCGACGCGTTGCCGCCGGCCCATTTCCCAGATCAGAAGGTTCAAACAGTGGCCATCGCGACTACCCAGACTGCTGTGTCCGGCCTTGAGCGCCGGCCGCCGCGTCGCCCCAGCCTTTTCCGCCGCATCAAGGAGCACTGGGCCGACTATCTCTACATTCTCCCGGCCATCGGGGTGATGGTGCTCGTGATCGGCTACCCGGTCTATTACACGATCTATCTGAGTTTCTTCAAAACCCCGCCCAGCCTGTCGATGGATCAGAAGACCTTCACGGGGCTCGACAATTATGCCCTGATCCTGACCAGCAGCAGTTTTCGCGATACCACGATCAACACCGCGATCTGGACGTTTTTCTCGACGCTGTTCGCCTTCGTCCTGGGGTTGGGGGCGGCGCTGGCGCTCAACCGCGAATTTGTCGGGCGCGGGCTGATCCGCGGCTTGCTGCTCATTCCCTACGTGATCAGCGCGGTCGCGGCGTCCTATGTCTGGCGCTGGCTCTATCATTCGGATTTCGGCGTCATCGGCGCCATCGCGGTGGCGCTCCACCTCTCCGACCACCCGATCAACTTTCTCGACAACGTCCATACGGTTTTGCCCTCGCTGATCGTGGTCAACATCTGGAAGGAATTTTCCTTCGCCATGATCATGATGCTGGCGGGGCTGCAGACCGTCCCCGACCAGCTGCACCGCGCCGCCATGGTCGATGGCGCCGGACCCTGGGACCGGTTCTGGCACATCACCATGCCGCACCTCAAAGGCGTGACGCTGGTGACGGTGCTCCTGATGCTGGTCGCCAACCTCAACGGCTTCACCATTCCCTGGATCATGACCGGCGGCGGCCCGGCCGGCGCCTCCGACATCTGGATCACCCAGGTCTACCAGCTCGCCTTCGGCCGCATCCGTTTCGGACCCGCCTCCGCCTACTCGGTGATCCTGTTCATCGTGATGATGGTGCTTGGCTATTTTTACGTGCGGGCGCTGGGCGGACGAGAGGAGAGGGAAGAATGAGCATCGTTACAGCCGGCATGGTGGCACGCAAGCACACCGATCCCTGGCGCTGGGCTGGGCGCATCTTCCTTGCCCTACTGCTGATCTTTTCCGTCCTGCCGATGGTCTGGATGATCCTGACCTCGGTCAAGACCCAGTTCGCGGCGCTGCAATATCCGCCGCAATGGTGGCCCCAGAGCCCGACCCTCGAGCAATATACGACCCTGCTGAACCCAACGAGCAGCGTTGGCCAGGAATTCCTGACCTATCTCTGGAACTCGATCTGGGTATGCACGGTCACCACCATCCTCGGGGTGATGATCGCGGTGCCGGCGGCCTACGCCTTCTCGCGCTTCCGCTTTCCCGGGCGGCAGTGGCTGTTCTACGCGGTGCTGCTGCGCAACATGTTTCCGGCCGTCGTGTTCCTGATGCCGCTGTTCATCCTGATGCGCTATCTGCACCTGGTGAATACCGGCTGGTCGCTGGTTCTGACCTATCTCACCTTCGGCCTGCCGCTCTCCATCTGGCTGCTGAAAGGGTTTTACGACAACATTCCGGTGCAGCTCGAGCAGGCGGCGCGGATCGATGGCGCGACACGCTTCCAGGCCTTCCTGCTCGTGGTGATGCCGCTGTCGTCGCCCGGCATCATCGCCACGGCGATCTATTCGTTCATCATCTGCTGGAACGAATATGTTTATGCGCTCACCTTCCTCAACGATCAGGACAAGCTGACGCTGCCTGTCGGCCTCCAGCGCTTTTTCACCGAATACGCCACCAATTGGCCCGGGCTGATGGCCGCCTCGTTCATCATGAGCGTGCCGGTCGTGGCGATGTTCCTGATCTTGCAGAAATATTTTGTCCGGGCACTGACCGAGGGCGCGGTGAAATCGTGAGGCAGGGCGGGGAAGGTGGTGCGGGTGGCCCATTCTTCGACAGGCTCAGGATGAGGTCGGTGGGGTGGATCGCTTCGAGTTTCCCCATGCTCTTTTTGTGCCCCTCATGGTGAGCCCGTCGAACCACGAGGACGGGCGGGGCGCCGGCGGTGAAGTGGTGACGGACACCAGCCCAACCACGGCGTCATTCCGGCGAACGCCGGAATCCATCTCCAGCCCGCAGGCACGGCTTGTCGATAGGCGCAAAGCTGATCCCGGCTTTCGCCGGGATGACGCCGAGTGCGTGGCACCGGGCGTGCCCGCGAGCATGATTTAGAAAGGAAAAAAAGAATGGCTGAGGTCAGGCTGGCCGAAGTGGTCAAGAATTACGGCAGCGTTTATGCCGTCAACCACGTCTCCCTCACGGTCGGCGACGGCGAGTTCGTGGCGTTGGTGGGGCCGTCGGGGTGCGGCAAGACCACGACACTCAATCTCGTGGCCGGGCTGATCCCCATCAGCGACGGCGAGATCCGCATCGGCGATCGAACGGTCAACGATCTCGATCCCAAGGATCGGGACATCGCCATGGTGTTCCAGAACTACGCGCTTTATCCGAACAAGACCGTCTACAAGAACCTCGCCTTCCCGCTGAAGATGCGGAAGTTTTCGCGCGAAGAGACCCACCGGAAGGTGATGGAGGCGGCCAAGGTGCTGGACATCGAGCACCTCCTGGAGCGGCGGCCGCGCGAACTGTCTGGTGGCCAGCAGCAGCGCGTGGCGCTGGGGCGGGCGCTGGTGCGCGACCCGCAGGTTTTCCTCATGGATGAGCCGCTTTCGAACCTCGACGCCAAGCTCAGGGTGCAGATGCGCTCCGAGCTCAAGCGCTTCCACCAGGATCTCAAGGCGACCATCATCTACGTCACCCATGACCAGCTCGAGGCGGTGACGATGGCCGACAAGATGGCGGTGATGTCGGGCGGGCTTTTGCAGCAATACGACTCCCCCGCCAATGTCTTCGAGCATCCGGCCAATGTGTTCGTCGCCGGCTTTGTCGGCAGTCCGGCCATGAGCCTGATTCCGCTGGAACTTTCGACGCGCGGCGATGACGTCTATGTCGTCGGCAGAGATTGGGATTTCCGGCTCTCGCCCGAGAACGCGCGGAAGGCCCTTCGGGCGAAGACCGGTAAGGTCATCCTCGGCGCCCGGCATTCGACGATCGCGCTGCACAAGGAGCGCGTGCCCGGCGCCATACCTGGCCGCATCTATACGGCCGAGCCGACGGGGGATGTCACCTACGCGCATGTCAATGTGGGGCCGGCGACTGTCGTCGTCAGCGTCGAGCCAAGTGTCCGGGTGGCGCCGGACGAGGCGGTCTGGCTCGAGCTCGACCAGGCGAGATTGCACCTGTTCGATGGGGAAACCCAGCAGACGCTGGCCGAATAGAAATCCAGGTCGTTATGGGCGCAACCGGCACCCTTCAGGGGTGGCAAACGCGCCGCCAGGGAGGATCAGAATACCAAAATGAATAACAACACGCCGGAAGACGCCCTCAACCGGGTCAATACGAATTCAAAACCTTCGGAGCTTCGGATCACCGACATCCGGATTGCCGATATTGTCGGCGCGCCGTTCAGGTCGGCGCTTCTGAAGATCTACACGAACCAGGGGCTAGTCGGCCTGGGCGAGGTCCGCGACGGCGCCAGCGCCACGTATGCACTGATGCTGAAGAGCCGGCTGCTCGGGGAGAACCCGTGCGACGTTGACAGGCTGTTCCGCCGTATCAAGCAGTTCGGCGGGCACGGCCGGCAGGGCGGGGGCGTCTCGGCGGTTGAGATTGCACTCTGGGACCTGGCCGGGAAGGCGTATGGCGTTCCCATTTATCAGATGCTCGGCGGCAAGTTCCGCGACAAGGTGCGGATGTATTGCGACACCGACGCCAGCAAGCCGAGCGGCATCGAGACCGGCAAGCGTCTCAAGGAGCGGATGGCCCTCGGCTACACCTTCCTGAAGATGGACCTCGGCCTGATGCAGATCGCCGACGTGCCGGGGGCAGTGGTGGCCCCGGCCGGCACACTCGAAGGGTATCGCTCGCATGGCGGGTGGGCGCAGGGGCGGACGCTGGAGGAGCGGCGGCAGCGCAATGCCGACTACGATGTGCAGAACGTCCGCCATCCCTTCACCGGCCTGCATTTTACCGACAAGGGCCTCGACCTTCTGGAGCAGTACATCGCAGAGGTCCGCGAGGCCATCGGCCCGGATGTTCCGCTCGCCATCGACCATGTCGGCCACATCTCGCTGCAGAACGGCATCCGGCTCGCCAAGCGGCTCGAAAAGTATACGCCCGCCTGGCTCGAGGACGTGATCCCCTGGCAGTACACCGACCAGTACGTGCAACTACAGAAGAGCACGTCCGTCCCCATCTGCACCGGCGAGGACATCTACCTCAAGGAGGATTTCCTGCCCCTTCTGAGGAGCGGCGGCGTCTCGGTGATTCACCCGGACCTGCTCACCAGCGGGGGAATCCTCGAAACCAAGAAGATCGGCGATGCCGCCCAGGACCACGGGGTCGCCATGGCGATCCACATGGCGGAAAGCCCGATAGCGGCCCTGGCGGCGGCTCACGTCGCCGTCGCCACCGAAAATTTCATGGCGCTCGAGCAGCACGCCGCCGACGTGTCCTGGTGGGATGACATCGCCATCGGCCTGCCCAAGCCGCTTGTTCGCGACGGTTTCATCGAGGTGCCGGACAAGCCGGGCCTCGGCATCGATGACCTCGACGATCAGGTGCTGGCCGAGCATCTGCGGCCGGGCGGACTGGGTCTTTGGCAATCGACCGAGCAATGGGACCACGAATGGTCCTGGGACAGGACCTGGAGCTGAGCCGCCACATGAAAATCAAAGAGATAAAAGTCATCGTCTGCTCGCCGGGGCGGAATTTTGTCACGGTCAAAATTATCACCGACGAGGGGCTCTACGGCATCGGCGATGCCACGGTGAACGGCCGCGAATTGGCCGTGGCCTCCTACCTTCAGGACCATGTGGCGCCGACCCTGATCGGGCGCGATGCCGGCCGGATCGAGGATATCTGGCAGTACCTTTATCGCGGCGCCTATTGGCGGCGCGGGCCGATCACCATGGCGGCGATTTCGGCGATCGACATGGCGCTGTGGGACATCAAGGGCAAGGCGGCCAACATGCCGCTTTACCAAATGCTCGGCGGCGCCTCGCGCGAGCGGGTGATGCTCTATACCCACGCGCAGGGGATGACGATCGAGGAGGCGGTCGAGGCCGTGATCGCCAAGAAGGAGGCGGGGTTCGAGGCCGTGCGGGCGCAGGTCGGCATCCCCGGCCTGCCGGCGATCTATGGCACCGGCCCGAGCGAGGACAAGGCCAAGAAGCGGGCCGAAGCCCTGCCGCATGAGGAGGTGTGGTCCACCTCGAAATACATGGGCCATGTGCCAAAGCTGTTCGAAAAGCTGCGCGAGGCCGTGGGCTGGGACCTGCACCTGCTACACGACACGCACCATCGGTTGACGCCGATCGAGGCGGGCCGGCTGGGCAAGGACCTCGAACCGTATCGGCTGTTCTGGCTGGAGGATCCGGTCCCGGCCGAGCTGCAGGAAGGTTTTAGGCTCATCCGCCAGCACACCACGACCCCGATCGCGCTGGGCGAGATTTTCAACACCATCTGGGATGCGCGGCTGCTGATCGAAGAGCAATTGATCGACTACATCCGCACCACCTCCGTGCACGCCGGGGGCGTCACCGGGCTCAGGCGGATTTTTGATTTTGCCTCGATCTACCACGTGCGCACGGCCTGCCATGGCCCGCAGGACGTGTCGCCGGTGGCGATGGGCGCCAATATCCATATCGATCTCTGGGTGCCCAATTTCGGCATCCAGGAATTTTCCGGCTACACCGAGCTGATGCACCAGGTGTTTCCGCACGCCTGGTCGCAGCAGGTCGGCTATCTCCATCCGGGCGAGGCGCCGGGCCACGGCGTCGATATCGATGAAGCGCTGGCGGCAAAGTACCCCTACCAGCGGTCGTACCTGCCGGTGAACCGGCTGGAGGATGGCACGGTCTGGCATTGGTGAGCCGACGCTTGAGCCTGTGGCCCGACCCCACCCTGGCCTGCCGGCCTCCCTCCCCTCAAGGGGGAGGGGGCGATGGGATAAGACCGTGTCACAGCTTCCCTCCCCCTTGGGGGGAGGGTGGCGGCAGCCCGGTGGGCGTGGGCCGCAATCGTCGCCCCGCGGCCTCATCCTGAGCTTGTCGAAGGACAAGGCCGCAGGAGGACCCCCAGTTTCACGGCTTCAGGGTCCGACAGGCTCGCCGTGAGGGCGGAGATACTCAGCAAGCCGTCCCTCAGCCTGCAATGGACAGCTTCCGTAAGCGGGCGTAGTGTTCTGTTGTGAATGACGCCTATTCTCTGTTGAACAAGAAGGGCGCCGAAAGAGGAGGAGAGAAGAATGATCGAGACAAATGATATCGTCCGTCCGAAGGCGGAACTGGTCAGCGCGCTGCAGGCGCTGGGCTGCGCGACCGCCTGCAGCACGCTGCACCACATGGGCGTGCGCGACACCTTCATGCAGGGGCCGACGGCCTGGACCAAGGGACGCTCGATCGCCGGGCCGGCGCTGACCTTGCAGTTCATGCCCAAGCGCGAGGACCTTTACGGCGACGGCGAATACAAGGACCCGGAAAAGCAGCTGCACCGGCATGTGCTCTATCACACCAAGCCGGGTGACATCGTCGTGGTGGATGCGCGCGCCGACATGCGCAGCGGCATTTTCGGCGAGATGATGCTCACCTATTTCAAGGGCCGCGGCGGCGCCGGCGTGGTCATCGACGGCTGCATCCGCGACTTTCCGCACGCGCAGACGCTCGATCTCGGCTTCTGGCTGCGCGGCGTGACCCCGAATTTCCACACGCAGACCCAGCTCATGCCCTTTGCGGTCAACACGCCGATCGCCTGCGGCGGCGTGACGGTGATGCCGGGCGATATCATCGTGGCAGACGACGACGGCGCCTGCGTGGTGCCGGCCGGACTTGCCGCGCAAGTGCTCGAACACGCCGGCACCCATCACGACTGGGAGGATTTTTCCCGCGAAATGCTGCTCAAGGGCGGCTCGCTCCAGGACTATTATCCGCTGTCGGAGGGCAAGCGCCCGGAATATGA
>DATJHO010000081.1:0-15244 GCA_035493835.1 Devosiaceae bacterium | reverse complement strand
GCAGGCAGACACCTTCGCGCGCCGTTACGAGGGCGTCCGCGTCTCCAGCATGCGCTTCCATTGGGTGGTGCCGGAACGGGCCAAGGCCGCGCAGTCTTTCGGCCGGGCAAACGCGGACGTGGCCAAACACCTTTGGGCCTACACCCTGTTCGACGCGGCGGCGCGTGCCTGCCTGATGAGCCTTGATGCCGCGTTCACGGGCCACGAGGCGTTCTATATCGTGGCGCCTGACACCACCATCGACGTCCCGAGCCTTGAACTGGCAGCGCAATTTTTCCCAAATGTGCCGATCCGCGGCGATCTCAGCGGCCATCGCAGCTTCTTCGACAGCAGCAAGGCCGAGAGATTGCTCGGCTGGAAGCACGAGGACATCTAGAGCGCCGCCTCTCGTCATGGCCGGGCTTGACCCGGCCACCTATGATGCCTCGCCCAGTCCGCCCCAGCTATTGGAAGGCGGCATGGGTCCCCGGGTCACGCCCCGGGGATGACGATGTGGCAAGGGGTACGACCAAATGACGACGCCGCTCCGGCAGCACGTCGCCCAAGCGTTCGCGCCCTGTTTCAACTCAGCTGGATCCTTCTGCAGAGATCTAAGCAGCCACTTCCTTCTTCTCCTCTTGCGGGAGAGGGGGAGACAGGTCATCGCCCCCTCGCCTATCCACGCTCTCGCGTTATAACTGCAGCAGCCGTAGCGCGTTCGGACGCGTTGTGCGGTACACACTGACCGGACGCCCCAATGGTAAAGCACCTGCGAGACGAACTGACCTACCAAGGCCTGCTGACCGCGCTCCGGGCCGATATTCGGCGCGGGCATTTCCCGCCCGGGGCGCGGCTGAAGGTGGCCGAACTCACCAAGCGCTATCACACAAGCGCGATGCCGGTCCGCCAGGCGCTGGTTGAGTTGCAAAGCCAAGGGATGATTTCAATCCCCGCCAATCGCGGGGCCAGTGTCCGCATCGTCGACGAGGCCCTGCTCAATAACCTCTGCGACCTCAGGAAGGCGGTGCTGGGGCTGCTGATCCGCCGCTTCGTCGAGCGGGCAACCCCGGCCGATATCGACCAGCTCGAACGCTTCGAGGATGCCATGGATGAGGCGCTGACCTTCGAGGAGCACGCCATCGCCAACGATCTGTTCTTCGAGCAGATCGACGATGTCGCCGCCAATCCCGAGGCATCTGACGCGCTCAATCGCACCTGGCCGCTGCTGGCGCCGATGGCCCGGCATTTCGGCCCGCGCGACCTTGGCGCCATCTCGCGCGGCCACCGAGCGCTGATCGCCGCAATGCGGGTCCGCAACGCCGATGAAGCGGTGGCTGTGGCGCTCGCGGCGGTCGAGGCAACGCGGGACTATTTCGTCGGCAAAATCCGCGCCGAGAAGGCGGCCGAAGCGGCAGGATTGCAAGTCCGGTGAGCGGGGCTCACCCCCACCCTGCTGCTGCCCCCCTCCCCACAAGGAAGGTGGCGCGTCAGCGCCGGATGAGGGGGCAAGGGAGACAGGATGGAACGCTACGCGAGGTGCGGCCATCGCGGGGTCGGCATTTGGTCGTGCGCCTCGCCACGTCGCCATCCCCGGGCTTGACCCGGGGACCCATGCTGCCTTGCCAGTAGCTCGGGTGGTGGACTTGGCGAGGCATCATGGGTGGCCGGGTCAAGCCCGGCCATGACGAGGGACGCGCGGTAACGGCTACAACTCAACGGGATCACCTTCGCTAGGCGACCTCGGTCATCCGCAGAAGGCCCTGCATATAGCCGATCGCATGCGCCCGGCCGCGGTGGTTCCAGTCGGTGTCGTCGTCCATGTGCGGCACGTGGTCGTCGAGCAAAAAGCCGGTGAACCCTGATTTTTTCAACAGCGCCATGATCTCGGCCGGGTTGTAGTTGCCCTCGCCGATGAAGCACTCGATGAAGTTCGGGACCGTGCCCTGCACATCGCGGAAGTGGACGTAGAAGATGCGTCCCTTCGGGGCGAAGAACTCGATCATGTCCTTCACATTGGTCTCGCCCCCCGGCATCTCCGAGCAGCAGCCGAGGCAAAGGTCGAGCCCCCAGGACGGGCTGTTCGAATAGCGCTCATAGGCACGCTTGAAGTCGGTGGGCGCCTTGAAGATGCGGGCCACGCCGCCCAGCATCGGCACCGGCGGGTCGTCCGGATGGAGCGCGATCTTGACCCCAGCCTCCTCGGCCACCGGCAGAACGGCATCCATGAAGTAGGTGTAGTTGTCCCACATCATATCCGCCGTCACGATGCCATCCTGCTCGTCGAACACCGGCATGGAATCGGCACGGCCAAGGCTGGTCGGCATGAACTTGCGCCACTCCTCCTTGCTCTTGCCCTCGAGCTCGGCCATGTCGAACTTGGTGTTGCCGGCACCACCACGGCCCGGGGCGCGCCGCGCGGTGCGCCAAACCGAATTGGGCATGAAATGCAGCCCCAGGATCGGCACGCCCGCTCGCCCGACATTGCGCACCGTCTGCTGGTAGTGCGCGATCTGCTCGTCGCGGCCCGGCAGTCCCAGCATCGCCTTGTTATAAAAATGGGTCGGCACGTTCTCGATGGCTTCGAGCACCAGACCTGCCGCTTTGGTCTTGTCGACCAGCGCCCGGATGTCCTTTTCCTCCCACCGCGTATCGCCCGGCAGTTTCGGGTTGTTCATCTGGATGCCCTTGACGCCGATCTGGGCGGCAAAACGCAGTTTTTCGTCGGTCATTTCGTTAAATTGACCAACCGCGACACGGATACCCTGTTCCGACATTTTCTCTCCTCCTCACGTTCGAGTTGTTGTTTCGGCTAGCCCTTGACCGAACCGGCGGTCATGCCTTGCACCATGAAGCGCTGGGCGACGAAATAAAGGATCATCAGCGGCACCGATGAGAGCACGGCGCCCGCCATCAGCGGCCCCCAGGGCAACACATCGCTGGTGATGAGATAGTTGAGCGCCAATGGCGCCGTGCGCTGCGCCGGATCGGTGATCAAGACCAGCGCCAGCAGCAATTCGTTCCACGCGCCGGTGAAGGTGAAGATCGCAACCGCCGCGAGGCCCGGCGCCGACAGCGGCAGCACTATCCGGAGCAGCGCGCCCATTCGGGACAGGCCATCGATCATTCCCTGCTCTTCGAGTTCGCGGGGGACCGAGCGGAAATAGCCCTGCAGCAGCCAGGTCGAAAGCGGCAGGGCGAAGGTCAAATAGACCAGCATCAGCCCGAACAGCGAGTTGGCGAGGTGCAATTGGGCCATCACCACCGAGAGCGGAATGAACAGCAGCGAGGTCGGCGTCAAATAGGCAAAGAGGATCACCCGCCCGAACAGCCCGCGGAAGCGATAGCGGAACCGAACCATCGAATAGGCGGCGAAAGAGGCGATGATGACGGCGATCACCGTCACGGTCAGCGAGACGATGAGGCTGTTGCCGATGTTAAGCAGAAAACCCTTTTGCTGCAGCAGGACCTGATAGTTGGCGCCGGTGAAGGCATGCGGCCAGAGCGAGGGCGTGCGGTAGATGTCGCGCGGCAGTTTCAGCGACGTGACCACCATCCAATAGATGGGAAACAGCACCAGCAGCAGCGCGATCATGACCACCACGAAGGTGCCGATCCGTCCGATCCAGAGACGGCTGCCGGAACTCAGCCCCGAGGTTTTTGTTGCGGTGTGCATCAGTCCTCGTCCCGGTGCATGAGGGAGGTGGCAAGGATCACCAGGATCGCCAGCACCGGCAAGGTCGCGACCGAAACCGCCGCCGCTTCGCCGATCCGCTGCGTCTGCATGCCGAAAAAGGCGAGCACCGGAAAAACCATGGTCGCGTCTGATGGGCCGCCCTGGGTCAGGAGCCAGACATTTTCGAAGGAGTTCGCCGTCCAGATCGAGGAGAGCAGCGCGGTGACGATGATCACCGTTCGGATCGAGGGGAAGGTCACGGCCCAGAAGCGCTGCCAGGCATTGGCGCCATCGACCCGCGCGGCTTCATAAAGCTCATTAGGAATTGCCTGCAACGCGGCAAGCAGGCTGATGAACCAGAACGGAAAGCCACGCCAGACCGTCGCCACGATCACCGACGGCATGGCGGTCTGCCGCTGGCCCAGCCAGTCGATGATGCCGAAATTGAGGCCCAGCCCCTGCAGCACGAGGCTGAGGCCGCCGCCGATCGGCAGATAGAGCAGCCGCCAGGTGAGAAACACCACGAAGGCCGGCATCGCCCAAGGTAGCATCAGGAACGAGCGCACCAGCCCGCGGCCGACGAACTTCCGGTTGACCAGCAGCGCCAGGCCCAAACCGATCAGCAGCTTCAGCCCGTCGGTGGCGATCACCAAGGTGACGGTGTTGACGATCGAATTCAGGAAGGACGGGTTCTGCGCCAGATAGGCAAAGTTGCCGAAGCCGATCCAGTGGCCGGGATTGCCGACCACCGCGTCGGTGAAAGAGATGTAGATCGCATAAAAGAACGGATAGCCGACCAGCCCCAGCAGCAGCACCACCGCGGGGAGCACCAGCAGGTAGGCGAAGGTCGCAAGGCGGGGGGAGCCGCGGGGAATGGATTTGGGTCTTGCTGGCATGGGGTCGCCTATGAACGTCATCCCGAGGCTACCCCTCACCGGCCTGCCGGCCACCCTCTCCCCAGAGGGGCAAGGGTTCAGCTGGGACCAGCCTCGCGGCTCTATCGTCCCCTCGCCCCTCTGGGGAGAGGGGCAGGGTGAGGGGTAGCCACCGGCACTGAGAGGCTCGTTTCACTTGTACTTGTCGTAGATCGCCTGCGCCTGGGTCTGCGCTTCATCGATTGCCTTGTCGAAGTCCCAGCTATCGATCACCACGCGCTGGATCATCTTGGGAACAACGAAGTTGTTGGCGACGTCGGCATAGGCGGTGTTGTAGACGTCGGGGAAGCCGGGCGCGGTGCCGTGCTGCACCAGATCGAGCAGGCCGGCATGGATCGGGTCCTTGCCGTCAAAGGCTTCGAACTTGGCCTGGTTCTGCAGCACCGGGCCGTAGATGGCTTGCGTGTAATAGCCGCTGATGAATTCGGGCTGCGACAGATATTCGACCAGCGCCCGCGCCGCATCGGGGTTCTGGCTGGTCTTGGGAATGGCACGTAGTTGCGGCTGCAGCGGTGAGATCACGCCTTTCGGCCCGCCAGGCAGCGCGGAATAGAGCGTGCTCTCATAGAGGTCCGGATCCTGCGTTTTGGCGGCAATGCCGACCGAGCCGGTGTTGGCGATGAACGCCGCCTGCCCGGCGAGATAGGCCTGGTTGTCGCCGGCCCCGTCCCAGGTGGTGTTGCCGGGCGGGAACAGCTTCTTGTCCCAGGCATCCTTCACCCATTGCAGATAGGTCTTGGTCGCGTCCGACTTGATGGTGGCATTCTTGCCGGCGTCATCGCCGATCCGCCCGCCATAGGACTGCAGCACGGAAATCTGCAGATTGCCGTCCCCGACATTGGAGAGCGACAGCCCCAGCCCGAACAGCGGCGGCTTGTTGATGGCGGCGGCCTGAGTGACCAGTTCCGCCCAGGTCGCAGGTGCCTTGGCAAAACCCGCCGGCTGCAGCAGGTCGTTGCGGCGGAGCAGCAAATTGCCGCCGACGCCGAATGGAATGCCGGTACGGCCGTCGGACAGCGCCGCGGCCTTGTCGACGCCGGAATACCAGCCACCCTGCGCCGAACCGAGCGCGGCGTAGAGATCGTCGAGCGGCAGGAACACGCCCTGCCGCGACAGTACCGAGAGCAGGTCGAGGCTCAGGTCCAGCACGTCGGGCATCGACCCCGATTGCACCGCCGCCGAGACCTTCTGCACGGTCTCGTTCTGGTTGATCATCACGACGGTCGTCTCGATGCCGTTGTCGGCGCCCCATTTGTTGACGGCGTCGGTCAGCAGCTGGTTGGCGGCATCGGAAAAGATCAGCCCACCCCAGAAGGTGAGCTTTGATCCCTTCTTCAGCGCCGGTGCCGCCAGCGCACTACCGATCCGGCCCGTGCCCAACAGCGCAGCGCCAGCCAAAGAAGCGCCCAGGACGCGTCGCCGCGTCCACTTCGATTGATTCTCCAAGAATTCCTCCCGTTGGGGCGGTTGCATCCGCGGCCTTCCTCCAAAGCGCGGCACCCCTTGGAGCTATTTTTGATCAAAAATAGAAGAGAGCGTCAAGCGCCATAGATCGCGAATCAAGCAGACTGCTCACTTCGTCCAATTGCAGCAGACAGGATCTTTCAGCCGAGCCCGACCGGGCACCTGAGTTCCCACAAGCGCTCGCCCGAACTGCGCGCCACTGATAGAGGGATGTTTGCAACGAACTGGGCCTTGATTAGCGTCCCCGAGGAGCAATGAAAAAACTCCATCTCACGCCGGCGCCGAAGCGCCGCCTCGCCGATATCCTCTACGGCCAGTTGCTGGAGCAGATCATCAATGGGGTAAAAGTCCCCGGCGACAAGCTGCCGACCGAAAGCGAGATCTGCACCGCCTTCGGCGCCTCGCGTCCGGTCGTGCGCGAAGCGCTGATGCGGCTGCAGGCGGATGGGCTGGTCGAGAGTCGCCGGGGCTCGGGCACCTTCGTGACGCATGCCCCCTCCCCCGACGTCGCCCGCCTCATCGAGCCGGCCGATTTTGCCAGCTATTTGCGCGTTTATGAGGTGCGGATCGCACTTGAGCCGGCCGCCGCCAGCCTGGCCGCGTCGCGGCGATCGCTCAACGATCTCGCCGACATCCGCGCGGCGGCAAAGGCGCTTGGCTCCGCCCTGTCCTCCGGGCCGCACGGGCCGGAATTGGACCTGGCCTTTCACCGCGCCATCGCACTGGCCAGCGGCAACGAGCTGTTTGCGCGGCAGCTCGACGGCCTCAGCGTCGAACTCGCCGGTTTCATGGGCATGGCGCTGGGACTGACGCGCCTCGGCTCGGCCGAGCGCAGGGACACGGTGCTCAAGGAACATCAGCAGATCATCGACGCGATCGAGATGGGCGATGCCGATCTCGCCTCGACCTATATGCGGTTCCACCTGAGCCAGGCCCGGCGCCGCCTGACCGACGTTACCCGCCAGCCCTAAAGCGTTTCCAGGAAAAGTGGTTACCACTTTTCCGGTTCGGAAACCCGACATAACAAGGACTTAAGGCCGTTCATCGTTTCCCTGAAACGATGAGCGGCGTTAGCGCTAGGCGATCGCCGGCGCCAGCGGCCGATAAGCGGCGTCGGCGGCGAGCAGGGCCTTTGCCGCCTCGGCCACGGCCGCCAGCACCTTTTGGTCGTCGAGATTGCTGAGGAACGGCATGAGCGGCCCGGTTTCGGCGATGCCCGCCGCCGCGACCGCGGCATGGAGCACGCGCAGCGGCGAATGACTGTCGCGCAAATCCTCTAGCGGAATGAAATTCTGCTGCAGCCGCGCTGCCTCATCGACCCGCCCCGCCTTCAGGGCCCGCAGCATACCGGTTGACATCCCCGGCGCGACGCAGACGGATCCGGAGGTAAAGCCGTTCAGGCCAAACCTGGTGAGGTGCGCAATGGCCGGACGTTCGCCGATGCCGGATACCATCCGCCTGACATCGACAAGCTGTACCAGCTCCTCGAGGTAGGGATCGACGGCCGGATCCTGCTGCACCACGGCGTATTTGATCGCGCATACCGCTCCGTCCGCCACCACGGCGGCGAGATCGGCAGGGGTGATGTAGCCCAGCGCCTTTACGTAGGCGATGATCGGGCGGCCGTAGAGGTCGGCGATCTTGCGCAGGCCGGTTGCAACCCCCGACGATGTGGTCGGAAAGTTGAGCGGCAGCACCATGGCGGTCGGCAGCGCCCGGCCCTTGAGCAGGGACACCTGATCGCAGGCCTTGCCAAAATCCGGCCCGATCGAGGGGATCAGCCAGGTGCCTTTCGGCGCGACCTCCTCCAGTTGATCCAGCACCGTTGCGAACTCGGCGACCGAGATATTGTAGAAATTGGCATTGCCGCCATAGAGGGCAGTCGTCACGCCGCCGCGAGCGAGATGCTCCAATATCCGCCGATTGCCCTCGGCATCGGAAGAGTAGTCGGGCCGCCGCGCCAGCGGGGGCACCGCGATCACCGATCTGGCGAGCTGTTCGGGGGTGACGGCATCATAGGTCATGGAAATACTCGCAATTTGCGATGAACGGAACTCAGGTCCGGCGTGTTCCGCTGCCCGCTCACGGATAGCCAAAGGAACCGTCGGGCTTGACCGGCAGCTTGCGCTCCCAGTGGATGTAGCGGTCCGTCGCCAGCACCGCCTCGTCGATCTCGACGCCCCAGCCGGGGCGCTCCGGCCGAAGCTTGAGATAGCCGCCCTCGGGCAGATACGGATCCTTGACGTAGGGCGCATTGAGCGGCAGGCGATACTCGAGAATCTTGAAATTCGGGGTGGCTGCCGAGAAGTGCAGATTCACCGCGGTGGCGAGCGGCCCCATGGGGTTATGCGGGGCGATCTGGACGTAATGGGCCTCCGCGATCACCGCGATCTTGCGCATCTCCAGCATGCCGCCGACGACGCAGATGTCGGGCTGGGCGATGTCGCAGCCTCGCGCCGAAAATAGATCGAGGAACTCGTAGCGGCTGTAAAGGCTCTCGCCGGTCGCCAGCGGGCATTGCAGCTTGGCCTTGATTTCCGCCCAGGCCGGAATGTGCTCCGGCCGGATCGGCTCCTCGAAGAACATCGGATCGTAGGGCGCCAGCGCATTGCCGAGCTGGATCGCCTGCCAGGGATCGTAGATCTTGGCATGGGCGTCGAAGGCGAACTCGAAATGGCTCGGCGCCAGCTCGCGCAACTGCCGGAAATATTCCGCGCTCGTCCGCACCACCTCGCCCCAGCGCTCGGCATGAAGGTCGACGCGATAGGGGTGAAGCTTGAAGGCGGTAAGGCCGTAGCGCTCGTTGTGCCCCAGCACGGAATCGAGCGTCTCGGCCGCATCGCCCTCGCCATGAACGCCGAGATAGACCCGGACCTTGTTGCGCACCTCACCGCCCAGGAGCCTGTAGACCGGCAGGTTCACGGCCTTGGCAGAGATGTCCCACAGGCAATGGTCGATGGCCGAAAACGCCGCCAGATGCATTGCGCCGCCGGGAAAACGGGCCTGCTGCTGCAATTTCAGCATCAGGAATTCGATGCGGCGCGGATCCTCGCCTTTGATCTGCTCGAAAAAATAGTCGAGGATCGGCGGCAGCGCCCGGTCGGGGCCGTGATTATAGCACTCCCCCCACCCGGTGATGCCTTCATCGGTGTCGATGGCGACGATGACGCGTGGCCGATTGTCATCGTTGCTCATAAAGCTACGCAGGCCGCTAATCCGCATGATCCAAGATATTCCTTCTGCTAACCAGGCACCCGAACGCGCTTGCCGTGGCGGCGCACCACCTCAGGGCAGAATGCTCCACAAACGGATCCGCGCGGGTCGGAAATCCGGTTGCAATGTCGGTTGTTGTGAGATCGGCGCCGGCGCAAATGACCAATCACGGCTAGCAGCCGGCCGAATTGCTGTCAAACCGCCTTTCAATTTTTGACCGCAAAATGTACTGCGAGATGACAAATTTGGGTGCGCTCCGCAGGGCGCCAGCTGCGCTCGAAGACCGGCCCTTTTGCCATCATACGACGCCGGTCTCGGCGGTAGCGCTTTCCCGCAACAGGTCGACCATCCAGGCGATGGATGGATGTGCGCCCATCGTACGGTGGGAGAGGATGGAAATGGTAAGCGGCGGCGTCGGGTAAGGCGGTTCGCGCCCCACGAGGTTGAAGGCGCGCTCGGCGAAGCGTGCGAAGCGGGAAGGCACATAGGCAATCATGTCCGTGCTGGCCAGCAAGGGCGGCACGGCGAGGATGTGAGAGACGGTCGCAGCGACGCGGCGGGTCAGCCTTTGTTCTGCCAACAGACCTTCCAAATGTCGCGGGTCGCTCGTTACTGCGGCGCGCTCGAGGCCGCCCTGGTCGACCAACCCAACGGCATTCACATTGTCGCGGCGCCCGACCAGAATGTCGACGTGGGGATAGGTACCGAGCGTCTCCAGCGTGACGCCAGCCTTTGCCGCCGGATGGTCGGCCCGCATGAGCCAGACATTCGGATCCGTCATCAGTTCGGTCTTCACCAGGCGCGCTGGAACCCTGCCAAAGGCACCGAGCGCCAGATGTACGCTGCCGCGGTCGAGTTCCTCTACGACATTCACATCGTTGATCGGCCTCAGCCAGATACGCACGCCCGGCGCAGTCTGCGCAATGACGCGCATCAGCGGTGGGAACAGCGTGCTGGTGATGTAGTCCGACGTGGAGACGACAAGCTCGAGTTCCGCCGAGCCCGGATCAAAGGTCGGCTGCGCAATGGTGGCATCGAGTTGGCGAAGCGCAGCACCGATCAAAGAAGCCAGTTCCACCGATCGCGGCGTCGGGTGCATGCCGGCGGGTCCGCGGACGAAGAGCTGGTCGTCGAACGCCACCCTCAACTTTCCGAGAGCGTGGCTGACCGCCGATTGGGTGACGTTCAGCCGTTCGCCAGCCTTGGTCACGCTGCGCTCGTCGAACAGCGCCGCAAAAATGCGCAATAGGTTGAGGTCGAAGCGGTCGCTGCTCATTCGCTATAGGCTCCGTTCGCGCTCCTTCCCGAAATGAACCTAGCTCATTGTTCAAATGAGGACCATTCATTTCAATCATAAAACCAGGGCAACTATATGAGAGCCAGTCCTGAAGGTTCATCGAAGGAAAGCTGGCCATGAATATGGCGGTCACAGATCTGAAGCTCGAACGGCGGGTAGACGACGCCCCTGCGACGGTCCCTGCCGGCCCCGGCCCGAGCAAGAACCCTACAAAACGCAAGCCTCGCCGCATGATGGTCAGCATCACCCGCACGGTTGTGATAATCGCGGCTATCGGGGTCGTCATCGTGGTTCCGCTCGGCTGGGGCCAGTGGGTCAGCGGGATGACCGACCAGTCGACCGATGACGCCTATCTCGCCGCCGACGTTACGCCGATCAGCGCCCAGGTCACCGGTCGCGTCAGCCAGGTCGCCGTCGCCGATTACCAGCCGGTGAAGGCCGGCCAAGTCCTCTTCCGCATCGACGACCGGGACTATGCCGCACATTTGGCCGACGCGAAGGCGCAGGTCGCTGCGGCGAGCGCGAATGTCCGCATGCTGGGGAGCCAGATCAGCCTGCAGCAGCAGGTCATCGCGGAGGCCCAGGCTGAAGTGACGGCGGCGCAGGCGGTTCGCGACCAGGCGGCAAGCGACTTCACCCGCGCCCAAAACCTGACCCGCGATGGCTGGACGACAGCTCAGGCGCTGGGGCTTGCGGCGGCCAACATAAAAAGCCTCGACGCTCAACTGGCAGAGAAACAGACCGTGGTCGACGCCGACCGCCAGCAGACGAGCGTGCTGCAAGCGCAAGAGCAGCAGGCCCAGGCAGAGCTGCAGAGTCAGCAAGCCAACCTCGATCTCGCCCAGATCAATCTCGACCGCACGATAATCCGCTCGCCTGTCGATGGCGTGGTCAGCGCCAGCGACGTCCAGCTCGGGCAATTTCTGCCCGTGGGCGCTCAGGTGATCACGGTGGTGCCGCTGCCGCACGTCTATGTGCTGGCCAATTACACGGAAAATCAACTCGGCAACGTGCGCCCCGGGCAGCGCGTGACCGTGAAGGTCGACATGTTCCCCGGCAAGGTTTTGAGCGGGCACGTCGTCTCCATCTCGCCAGCGACCGGCTCGGAATTCGCGCTGCTGCCGGCGGACAACGCGACCGGCAATTTCACCAAGGTGGCGCAGCGCCTCGCTGTCCGCGTCGCGATCGACGACAGCGACGGGCTCGGCGACCAGCTGCGGCCGGGAATGTCGGTGGTGCCGACCATCCTGACGGACCAGACGATCGCCAGCGCGAAATAGAGGCAGGAACCATGTCGCAAGCCTTTGTCCAGGGGGGGCCCGTCATTCCGGCGCCCCCCGCGGTTCCGGCGGCCCCGCCGCAGCGGATCGACCGCATGGCGCTCGTCGCCGTCTCCGCGGTGCTGTTCGGCACCTTCACCTCGCTCCTGAACTTCAAGCTGACCGACATCGGAATCGCCGATTTGGGCGGCGCGCTCGGAGTGAGCTCGGAGCAGGCGTCGTGGATCAACACGGCCTACGCCGTGGCGGAGGCGGCCGCCGTGCCGGCAGTCGTTTGGCTGCGGATGACGATCTCGCCCGCTCCGGTGCTCCTGGTCAGCGCTGCGATGTTTACGATCCTGTCGCTTCTGGCGCCCTTCAGCCCTTCGCTGTCGGTCCTGCTGACCGACCAGGCCCTGCGTGGCCTCACTGCAGGCGCCCTGATCCCGATGACCTACGGCGTCATCATGCGCAACCTGCCCCAGAATCGGCGGATCTATGCGCTCTCCTTCTACGCCCTGATTTCCGCATTCACGCCCAGCCTCTCCGTCTATGTCGAAGCTGTCGTGATGGAGCAGTTGTCCTGGCAGTATCTCTTCTGGCTGAACGTGATCCCCGGCGCGTTGGTGGTGTTCGCCACGGCGGCGGCCCTCAAATGGGACCCGGTCAAGTTCGTCAGGCTACGCCGGCCCGACCTGTTCGGCCTGCTAACCCTGTCGCTCGGCATCGCGGCCCTGGTGGCGGCGCTCTACGAGGGCGAGGAACTGGACTGGCTCCACTCCGGCCTGATCAACGGCCTGCTTCTCTCGTCGCTGCTCCTGCTCTCAGCGTTCGTCGTCCATTCGATCCTCCATCCCAACCCCATGGTCGATCTCCGGATCCTTACGCAGCGCAATGCCATCCTGGCGCTATCCGTCACGTTCATCGCGCGCTTTGCCACCATGTCGACGGCGATGGCAATTCCCGAATTCCTGATTTGGACCCACGGCTACACGGCTCTCGAAACCGGCCCCCTCTTTGTCGCCACGAGTCTGCCCGCGCTTGTTTTGGCACCATGTGTCGCCTGGCTTTGCTACCGGATCGACCCGCGTAATCTGGTGGTCTTCGGCGCCATCGTCTACGGGATAGGCGTCATGATGTGCATTCACCTCACCAACGCGTGGACCGGCAACGAATTCATGATCCCGATGCTCGTTCAGTCGGTTGGTAGCGCCTTCCTGGCGGTGCCGGTGATGGTCGTCGTCTCAGAGGACATCACCTTCCCCCAGATCGCGTGGATCTCGACCTGGGTGCACATCGTCCGCACCACCGGCACGGCGATGGCGACCGCCGCCATCGGCGCGTTGCTGCGCGTTCGCGAACAGGTGCAATCCGATCTCCTCGGCCAGCATGTCCAGGCCGGGGCCGCGAATGTACAGGGAAGGCTCGACGGAACGGCGGGCGCCCTGTCATCCGGGCTGCAAACCACCGACGCCAGCCGGCAGGCCGTGGAGTTGCTCGCCCAGACGGTGCAGCGCGAGGCCTATGTCCTTGCCTCTTCCGACACGCTGTTCGTCATCGCGCTCATCGTCCTTGCCGCGGCCATCTCGGGTCTGCTGATGAAGAAAACGCCACTACCGGGGCGCTTCTTCTGACGCCACGCGGGAGCCGTGGGCGTCGTCCGCTCCCGCGAAACGACGCCCGCGGTCTCGCAAAGTGTCCTTCCCTTGCACGGAAGCGCTGGAGGCGGTCTCTTTCACCAAGGCCAAGTTGTCAGCTGTTTCAAAAACAGCGACGAAGGGACTCGAAAATCCAAGAAAAATAGGGCTATGATCCCGCGCCGATAAGGACAAATGGACTCGGGAACTACAACTGATGACCGCACGCATTTTCCGGCCCGCGCCTAACGCCATGCAGTCGGGAGAAGGCAACTCCAAGAAGTGGGTGCTGGTGAATGAGCCCGCCTCGCCCCGCGAGATCGAGCCGCTGATGGGCTACACTAGCAGCACCGATACCGAAACGCAGGTCAAGCTCTCCTTCGATACGCTCGAAGAGGCAGAGGATTACGCCCGCCGGGCCGGCATTCCCTACCGCGTGCAGCAGCCGCACGATCCCACGCCCAAGCGCACGGTCTATTCCGACAATTTCCGCTTCGACCGCAAGACGCCCTGGACGCACTGAAGCCTATCCAGCGACGGACCGGCCTCGGGGCGTGAAATTTCCCACTCCGGCCAGCAAGCCCAGCACGGAGATGTCCTCGTCCACGTCGGGCCAGTGGATTCCCTCGCCACGACCGATGAGGCGCCAGTTCGAACGTTGCTGTGGAGTGGCGTCTCGAAGTCGCGGATACCACGCCAGTGGCGCCGACAGCTCCCGCCCATCCTCCAGCGTCACCTTAAGAGCATTTTCGGTCATGCTCACGTCGCTTGCCAGCGGCTCAATACCCAGCGTCATTCCAAGCCTCGATGAACATGGTTCGGTTGGTTAACACCAAAGACCGCACCTGCGTCAGCTCATGATCGCGGAAGCGCTTCGAAGAGGCATTCCACCGGCTCCAGCCAATATTTGGCAACCTTGTCTCCATACTCAACATGAATGTGCGGCGGCTCGTTGGTCTCTCTGCTGTAGAAGAAGAAGCGATAGCCGTCGACATTGAGCACCGTCGGCATTTGCCTTGCCTCAAACCTCCGCCAGCTTCACCCAGCGGCTGTCTTCGGCGCTCGATTTTACGGCCGCCGCGATGAAAGCCATGCCTTCCACGCCGTCCTCCAAGGTCGGCAGCAGGCCTGCATATGCCTCGCCATTGCCGCGGATGATTTCGGCAAACTGGGCGTAGAGCGTGGCGAAGGCTTCGAGGTAGCCCTCGGGATGCCCCGCAGGCACGCGGACCATCATCGATGACGCCGCCGTCCCGGAAATTGCGCCTCCGCGGGTGAGCAACTGGCGCGGTTTGCCGAATTCGGAGAACCACATGTAGTTGGGGTTGTCCTGTCGCCATTCGAGGCCGCCCTTGTCGCCATAGACCCTGAGCTGCAACCCGTTCTCGTTGCCAACCGCCACCTGGCTCGCCCACAGCATGCCGCGGGCCCCGCCGGCAAAGCGCAGCATGATGTTGACGTTATCGTCGAGCTGACGGCCCGGCACGAAGGCGGTGAGGTCGGCCGCGACCGCCTCGGTTTCAAGGCCGGAGACAAAGCGCGCGATGTTATAGGCGTGCGTGCCGATATCGCCGATTGCACCGCCGGCGCCGGACTGCTTCGGATCGGTACGCCAGGCGGCCTGCTTGTTGCCGGGGGCGGCCGGTTCGGTCAGCCAATCCTGCGGGTACTCGACCTGAACGATGCGGATCTTCCCGAGTGCGCCGGAATTCACCAGTTCACGAGCCTGCCGCACCAGGGGATAGCCGGTATAATTGTGCGTCAGCAGGAATTTGGCGCCGTTCTTC
>DATJHO010000080.1:0-6336 GCA_035493835.1 Devosiaceae bacterium | reverse complement strand
GTGGCGTGACAGCCGTGCTGCTTGCCGTTCTCGCCGTGCCCTTCGATCCTCGGCTGGGTGACTTCTTTGCGGCCAATTCGGTGCCGCTGGCCCACGGCCGCAACATCGTCAACGTCATCCTCGTTGATTTCCGTGGCCTCGATACGCTGGGCGAGATCTCGGTGGTGATGGGCGCCGCCATTGCGGTTTCCGTCCTGGTCGTCGGCGGCCGCCGGCTCGCGGCCCCCCCCGTAGTGAAGCGCCCGCCCCGCCGGTCCCGCGCCCCGGTCGAGGCCAAGCCGGAGGTGGCGCCATGAATTCGCTGATCTTCCGTACCGCAGCCCCCCTGATCGTCATCGTCATGCTGGTCTTTTCCGCCTTCGTGCTGCTGCGCGGGCATAACGAGCCGGGCGGCGGGTTCATTGCCGGCCTGATCGCCGCGGCGGCGGTGGCGGTCTATGGCATGGCGGCGGGGGTGGAGGCGGTCGAGCGGGCCCTGCATGTGCCACCGCTCGCCATTGCCGGTTCGGGCGTGGTTGTCGCCGTGCTCGCGGGCCTTTTGTCCGTCTTCGTGGCCGCACCGTTCCTGACCGGGCTTTGGACCATCAGCCATATCGCAGGTGTCGAGGTCGCCCTGTCGACGCCAATGCTGTTCGATTTCGGCGTGTTCCTTTCGGTCTTCGGCACGGTGTCGGCGATCTTCCTGACCCTTGAAGCAGGGGAGCCGGAACGCTGATGGGCACCGCGTTTGCAATCCTTGCCGGAGCGTTCATCGCGGCGGCCATCTATCTGCTGCTGGCCCGGTCGATGCTGCGGATCTTGTTCGGCCTCGCCCTGCTGGGCAACGGCATCAACCTGCTGATCCTGGTTGGGGGGCGGCTGACGCGGGATGCGCCTCCCATACTATCCGAGGGCGTCACGGTCCCCGGCGCGGTCGCCAATCCGCTGCCCCAGGCGCTGATCCTGACAGCGATCGTCATCGGCTTTGCGCTCTTCACCTTCCTGTTGACGCTGGCCTATCGGGCCTACCGGGTCATCGGCACGATCGATATCGACTACATGCGCCGAGCCGAGCCGGAGGCGCCACCAAAGCCGCCTTTGGGCTATTGAGGCAATGCAGAGCGCCCCCACATCGCCGACCGATTGGATCGTCATCCTGCCGGTCATATTGCCGCTGCTGGGCGCCGCGCTGCTGCTGGTGCTCGGCAGCCGCATCGCGCCGCCGATCTTTGCGTTCGCGGTGACGCTAGTCGTCGGGGTCGCCGAATGCGGGCTGCTGCAGCACGTCCTCACCGCCGGGCCGCTGTCGATGACGATGGGTCGCTGGCTGCCGCCCTTCGGCATCAGCTTCACGGCCGACGCCATTGGGGCGGGGCTGGCGCTTACCGCAGCCGTCGTTACCCTCGTGGTCCTCGTCTACGCACAGGAAAATCCCGCGGAGACCGAGCCGCGACCTGCCCTTTATGCGCTGGTCCTATTGCTCCTGGCCGGGGTCAACGGCGCCTTTCTGACCGGCGATCTCTTCAACCTCTATGTCTGGTTCGAGGTGATGCTGATCGCCTCGTTCGGTTTGCTGGCTGTCTCTGGCACGCCGCAAAGCCTCGACGCCACGGTGAAGTATGGGCTGATCAATTTCATCGGCACGTCACTTTTCCTCCTGGCGCTCGGATTGCTTTACGGCGCGCTCGGCACGCTCAACATGGCCGACATCATCGGCAAGGGGGCCGCCGCGCCGCCTGCGATCATGGCGTCCATTGCCGCGCTGCTGCTCGTTGCCTTCGGCATCAAGTCGGCCGCGTTTCCGGTCAATGCCTGGCTGCCGGCATCCTACCATACGCCGCCCGCGGTGATCTCTGCACTGTTCGGCGGGCTGCTGACCAAGGCGGGCGTCTATGCCCTGTTGCGCATCCTGGTCCTGCTGCTGCCGCTCAGCCGCGACCTGCTGCAGCCGGTCATTGCTCTGATCGCCGGAGCGACGCTGATTCTCGCGCCATTGGCTGCGCTGGCCGAAACCAATTTGCGCCGCGCCATCGGCTACTTCCTGATCGGGGGCATCGGCGCCACGCTTGCCGGCATCGCCTTGCCCAATCTCTCCGGCATCGGCGGGGCGACGGTCTATATCGTTTACTCGATGCTCACCATCAGCGGGCTTTACCTGGTGGCGGGAACCATCGAGCGGCTGACGGCGGAGACCGATATTGGCCGGATGGGCGGCCTCTACGCCCGCCATACGCTCCTCGCCATCCTCTTCCTGCTGCTTGTCGTCACCGTCGCCGGCGTGCCGCCCTTTCTGGGATTTTGGCCAAAACTGCTGCTGCTTCAGGGGGCGATCGAGCGCATGCCGGATGCGGCGGCACTGCCGCTCGCGGCCTGCCTGCTCCTCAATGCCTTCCTGACCTTGATTGCGGGGGGACGGTTGTGGCTCCTCATCTTCTGGCGCGACCGGCCGCAACCCAAAGAAGCAGGGCAGGAATTGGCGCCCTTGGGCCCGAGCCGCGGCAAAGTGGGGCTAGGGGCTGCCGCCTTTTTGACCCTCCTGATCCTGCTGGCGGGGCTTTGGCCCGCGCCCCTGCTGAGCCTGGGGCATGCCGCGGCGGCGGGCCTTCTCGATCCGTCTGCCTACATCGCCGCCGTTGGCCTCGGAGGTGGGCAATGAACGCTCCGCTCCTGATTCTGGTCCTTGGCCTCGGCTGGATTGCGGTGACCGGCGGCTTCACGCTGGCCAATCTGTTCCTTGGGGCCGTGATCGCCGCCCTGGTGATCTACCTGCTTCGGCACCGATTGAAGCGGCCGCTCGGCCTGTGGCGCGCCTGGCAGGTGCTGGCGCTGGCCGGGCTTTTCGTCAGGGAATTGTTGCTGAGCGCCGTGGGTGTGGCGGCCCTGGTGCTCTCTCCCGAGCTCGAGCGCCGTCTTCGGCCCGCAATCATTGCCTTCCCGCTGAGCGCCCGAAGCGATGAAGAAATCACCCTGTTGGCGAATCTCATAACTTTGACTCCCGGCACACTGAGTCTGGATGTCTCTGCCGACCGGAAATGGCTGTTCGTGCACGTGTTGTCTTTGTCGACAAAAGACCAACTCATCAGCGAAATCGCCAACGGCTTCGAGAAAAAAGTTATCGAGGTCTTCCGATGAGCGGCGAAGTATTTCTATTTGTGTCTGAGAACGTTGCGCTCTGCCTGTTGGCGCTGGCGGTCGCCGTGACCCTGGTGCGGCTGCTCAGGGGCCCGAGCCTTCCGGATCGCATCCTCGCACTCGACACCCTTACCGTGCTGACCATCAGCCTCATCGGGGTGCTGACGCTCCGCACCGGGGTGACCGTGCTGCTCGATATCGCCCTTGCCCTGTGCCTCGTCGGCTTCGTCGCAACCATTGCCCTGGCTCGTTATGTGCTCAGCCGCGTGCCGCCGACACAGGGCGAATTGCGACCTGAGGATGGAGCATGATTATGCAGGTCGTTCAGTATGTTGCGGGCCTGTTCTTGATCGTCGGAACAGGCTTCAGCCTCCTCGCTGCGGCGGGCATTTTGCGCTTCCCCGACCTCTATACGCGCCTCCATGCGGCGACCAAGGCGGGCACTGTCGGGGCCGGCTTCGTGCTGCTCGCCATCGCCATCTCGGCGACCGATCTGGCCGTCAGTTTTCGCGCCCTCGGGGGAATCATTTTCCTCGTGCTCACCTCGCCGATCGCCGCCCACCTGCTCGCCCGGGCCGCTTACCTGGCTGGCGATCGTCCCGCCAACATTACCGTTGTTAATGATCTGGAGAATGAAAGCCGAGGAACGCCATAATATACTCGGTTACCAAAGGGTCGCATGCATTATTGGGACTGTACCGTTGCAATGATCAGCAATTAGTCCTAAGACACGGCGACGGCGCTGACACCCTCCCTGTGCGAGCCGAAAAATCAGAATGAAAGGCTACGAATATGAACGATCTCTCTGGTGTAACCACTGGGGCCGACAACGATCTCATCGAGCTCAGCGCTGAGATTGTTTGCGCCTATGTTAGCCACAACGCCCTAAGCCCCACCGACCTGCCCAAGCTCATCGCCGAAGTGCACAATGCGCTGAATGGCCTTTCCTCCTTCGAGGCGCCGGAGCCCGTTGAGGAACTGAAGCCGGCCGTGCCGGTCCGGAAGTCTGTTGCACCGGACTACATCATTTGCCTTGAGGACGGAAAGAAGTTCAAGTCGCTGAAGCGGCACCTCCGTACTCACTACAACATGTCCCCCGAGGAATATCGCGAGAAGTGGGGTCTGCCGGCCGACTATCCGATGGTTGCGCCGAACTACTCGGCTACCCGTTCGCGTCTCGCCAAAGACAATGGCCTGGGCCGCAAGGCCGGCAAGTAACAGCAGCCAGTCGGCAGGGCGCGATTGCGCCCCAAGCGGCCACTTCGGTGGCCGTTTGCTTTTCAGCAGTTAGATCCCCCTTCTGCTTCCCGGCTATCGAGAAGCCATCCTCCAGCCAATAGAATTTATCCCCGTGATCTGCTCTGGCGGTATAGGAATTATATCCTATAACGATCTGGAGCATGGGAGATGGCTGACGAGGGTAAGCCAAGGGGAAGAATCAGCAATCTTGCGGCCCACAGGGCTGCTGGCCGCAATTCGGCGGAACGACTGTTCCGGACTGATCCGGCGGCGGCCGCTCTTGTCGGGCTGGTTGCCGCAGAGCGAAGCGTTCCTGTTGCCGCACTGCTCGATGTTGGCCGAGGCAGGGCCAGTGCCGCCGCGGCCCGACAACTGGCGATGTACCTCGCCAACACGAAGCTCGGCCTCACGCTGACCGAAGTCGGCGCGCTCTTCGGCCGCGACCGGACCACGGTCGCCCATGCCTGCCGGCTCATCGAGGATCACCGTGACGAGAATGACCCGGCCTTCGATGAAGAGCTTGGGCGGCTCGAGCATGCCATCGACGACCTCGGCAATGTCGCCGTGCCGGGAATGCGGGAGGTTCGCCATGCCCGTGGCTAGCAAGCGCGCCATCCGCTTCGTTCGGGTGCTATTGGCTGGCGGCGAGGCGCGGCGCGGTCCAGATGGGCTGTTCCGTGTTGCGGGCGAGCGAATTGCCACGCTTGCTCAAGACGATGTGATGGCGCTGATCCAGCGCGAAGTGCTGACCGGGAACGCCGAATCCTGTCGCGCCACGCCCGGGGCGGCCAAATGGCTGCGGCGGCAGCTCGCCGAGTGCGATCCCTTCGCCGCCCAACACCGGCAGGAAGTCCGGACAGCCGAAGGGCAGGTCATCAATTTGGCGGAAAGCCCGCTGGCCCGACTCGCAACGCCGGTTGGGGGTGAAGGGGAGGCCTTTCTGGCGCCTCATCAGGTCGAAGCCGGCGAGCGGTTGCGACGGCTTGTCGAGCGTGCCCAATTACGGCCGCGTGTCACCATGTCCTATGATGGCCTGAGGAGCGCCGGCGCAAAGGGTGGGGCGGCCGCCCTCGAACTCAGCGACATGGCGGCCGATGCTCGCCGGATGCTGGCCGATATCGCGCGCGTGCTGCCGCGCGATTGTGCCGACGTCCTGCTGGATGTCTGCGGATTGGAAAAGGGGCTGCAGGCCATCGAGAGCGAGCGAGGCTGGCCGCGGCGCAGCGCCAAGCTGGTGCTGCGCATCGGCCTCGACCAGCTGGCTCGCCACTTCGGATTGGATGCTGCGGCGATCGGTCGCAGCGCCCCAAGCCGGGCGTGGCGGGAAGGGGATGCACGCCCGCCGATGTTCCCGGATGGGTAAAGCTCAGGCAGCCCTTACCCGCGCTTCCGAGCGGATGCGGTTGACCATCGCCACCAATCCGTTGGAGCGCTGGGTGCTCAGATGCTCGCGCAGGCCAAGGCGGTCGAAGACGGCAATGGCATCAATCTCGGCGATCTCGCGCACCGGCCGGCCCGAATAGAGGGCAACGAGTATCGCGACGAGCCCGCGCACGATCATGGCGTCCGATTCGCCGCGATAGGTCAGCACTGGCTGGCCGTTGGCCTGCTTCTCCTCGGAAACGAGCCACACCTGGGAGGCGCAGCCATTCACCTTGTTGGTGGCGTTGCGTTCCTCCGGCTCGAGCGGCGGCAAGGCTTGCCCGAGCTCGATGATGTAGCGGTACCGGTCCTCCCAATCGTCGAGGAAGGAGAGATTGTCTTCGATATCGCGGAATGCCTGCGGGTCGCTCATCCGGTCTATCTAGTGCGCGCCCGCGCCGGCGCCAAGTCGCCGAGGCGATCGGTGGAAAAAATACCCGCAGGCGTGGGGACGCCTGCGGCGAAGCCAGGAGCCGCTTACCGCTTGGAGTAGCGTTGGGGGAAGTGACGCGCCCCCTGGCTTAACCCATCCACGCCGGCCGGGGCATTGGCACCGGAGCCGGG
>DATJHO010000079.1:0-7601 GCA_035493835.1 Devosiaceae bacterium | reverse complement strand
TCGCGGTAGCGCCGCAAAGCCGCGCGCGCCTTCGAAAGTATTTTCATCAGTCTAATCTCGCTTTAGTTGCCTTGTCCCAGATGTGGCAATGTTGGGGTGGGCCAGCAAGCCGGCCTCGCGCATGACGGGCATGATACAGGCGCGTCCCGGCAAGTCACTGACTGGCGGCCGCGGTCGGCAATGTTGTCCGAAGCTGATGCCCTTGCGGAGCGGCAAGCGCCGGGCCTAGAAGCCAATCTTTCCCGCCCGGTTGGTTGAGTCGCAAAGCCATGTCCGCTGTTCGTCGCGTCGTGCCCGCTATTGCCTTGAGCGCGCTGCTGGCCAGTGGTCTTGCCGGCTGCGATACGCTGGGTTTCGGCGTTGGTTCGCCGGTGGCGCGGGCTCCCGTAGCCGCCCGCGCGCTTGACTACCGGAATGACGATCTCGCCAGCCTGGTCTTCGCGATCGATCTGCCGACGAGCTTCAGGCCAGTACCGAGTGGCACCGTCGTGACTTTCGATGCCACCAATGCCTCAGCCGCAAAGCATTTCAAGGCGACGCTGGTGCTGGCTGATGGGGAGGCTATTGACGGCGCCCTGCCGCCGCCCGCAGCCGGCCGCACCTACTTTCTCCTCGGCTTTTCCGACAAGGACAAGGCGGTTTTGCGCGCCGCCCAGCAATGGGTGAGGGCCCTGCCACCCGATGCAGCGCCCGTTACTGCGCTCCACATCGCCCCGCGCCTCTGTGCTGCTGGACAGGTCGATCCGGCAGCGGCCGAAGTTTCGGTGGTGCCCGCCTTACCGGACGGCCCGGCACTGACGCCGATCGTGGCCGAGCCGGTTGCGACCCTCCTTGCCGAAACCGGCGGCAGCCTCCAGCCGTGCGCGAGTTGAGAGCCCTCAGGCCTCGGCCTTTTCCGCTCCACGCGGCCGGTTAAAACCCGAAGCTTCGCCCGAAAGCGTTTCTGCTGCCTGCCGCCCGTGCCGCGGCAGGCCGACACCACCGCCCCAGTCGGAGGTTCCTACAATCCAGGCCTGGCTGCGCCTGAAACTCTCCCAATAGGCGTTTGGGGCGATGGTGCCGGTCAGGAAGCCGGAAAGAGCCGTGGTAACCAAGCCATCATCGCGGAACACCGAACGGGGATCGTCGAACTTCAGCCCCTTGAACTCATATTCGATGTCTTCGAGTGCGCGTCGCCTGTCGGCCAGGGTTATCAGGCGTGCCTTGAGATCCCGCGCGTCGATCCGCTCCTCGGCTATCCGCAGCCGGGCATCGTCCAATTGGGCGATCAGGGCGTTGTCGGCGCCAGGCTGCGTCCGGCGCGTCGTGCCGATCAGCGACTGCAGATCCGGGCTGCCGAGCGCATTCAACAGCGCGTTGAGCGCCGCGTCGGCATTGCGGTCGGGCCCGTTCAGCGCGGCGATCAGTCCCGCCATCAGGGCATCGCGCTCGTCCTGGAGCGAAAGCAATTCGTTATCGATCGCGGCCACCCGTGCCAGCGCCTCGTCGAGGGCAAGCCTGATCGCGCTGCCGCCGGCGGCATCGATCGCCGAGCGCTCGATCTCGTCGATCATGCTCTCCGCTTCGGCCGCCGTCGCCGCCTGCCGCTCGGCATGAGCCCTGAGCCAGATGGGCCATTGGTTGAGCAGCGCAAAGTGGCGGCGGGCGATTTCATAGCCGATAAGGCTCGCCACCCAACCGTCGAGCTTTGCGATCAGCCCACGCGATTTGTACTGCGGCGTGCCGTATTGGCGGCCGTTGAGATAGGCGAAGAGCGGGTCCTCGCGATAGGCGCGGCCCTTTTGATCGCGGTCGATTTCGGCTTGGCGCAGCTTGGCCCTGGCGGCGGTCGCCACGGCCCGGAGCCGTGCCAGGTTCTGGTTCTGTTGCGCGTAATCGCGATCGCGCGTGACCGCCATGGCGATGCGCGACGACAGGGCCCTCAGCGCCGTCTGCCGGCTGTCCACTTCGGCGAGCGCTTCGGTTCTTGCCGCGACCAGGCCGGCGAGCTGGCGATCGAAATCCCCGAGCTGTTCGGTCGCCGATGCGATCTGGCTCGTCCGTTCGGCCAGCAACTCGCGGGCATGCACCTGGGCTCCGGTGAGCTGGCGGGCGAGTTCCGCCTCTTGCGCCGGTTCGAGCTTGCCGGCCGCGAATTGCCGCAGCAGATCGCCCTCGGTTTCCCGGATTTTTGCAATGCGCTCGGCCGCGCGACCGAGCTTGCGCAGGATCTCGTCTTCCTCGCGCCGAATATCGTGCAGCGCGTCATCGAGGGCGCCGAGCACATTTGGTCCGGAAACACTCATGGCCGGGTCCGTCTCACCATTGTGTCAGCGCGCCGCCCAGCACCGGTATGAGGTAGTCGACATCGGTGAAGCCGTCCTGCTTGAAACCGACAAGATTGTGCTGGATCGAGCCATCGTCCTGCTTGTCGGCCATCACCGAGTCATAGACCGATTGCGGCACCTGGATGGCCCAGCGGCTCACGGTTTGGGTCACCCCGGTGTCTTCGCTCGTAATGGGAATGCTCAGCACATTGCCCGTGCCGTCCACCGCCTCGACGACGATATAGTAATTTGTCGCTTCCGAATTGTTCGGCGGAAAAGTCCAGAAGCCCGGCTTCACCCCGTCGGTATCGACGATCTTGAGCGTATAGGTCTCCTCGAGCTGGTTCCGCAGCGCGGTGAGGTCGGCAATTGCACTTTCGGCGCCGGCTCGATCGCCTTTCCCGGCCGCTTCCTTGCCTTGCTCGCGCAAGGTTGCCGCTTCGTCCGATGCCGTCTGCACCTTGGTGTCGTTGAAGATCGCGTCGTAGAGCGCGTCCATCTTCGCCGGCAGGGTCTGCGTCAGCTCGATCCGCGCCTGCTCAGCCTGCGCCGCCTCATAGGGGCGATAGCCGAAGAAGTAGCCGACGCACACGATCGCCAGCACCAGGAACGCTGCACCCACCGGCCGGCCCCATTGCAGGCGCGACGCATAAAGCTGCGCCAGTCCCGTCGCCAAGCCTCGTCGCGGAGCATAGACGAACCGGCCTTCCGAAAGGGCCGCAAGGCCCTCGCCGAACACTTGGTCCGAGACCTCGATGCCGCTTTGCAGGTAAAGCGTACGCAGTCGCTCGATGAGGGCCGCGTCGGCTCGCGGCCGGGAATCGAGCGGGATATCGATAGCGCGCCGAAAAATATCGGCCACGTCCATCACCAGCATTTCGTCGTCGAGAGGCGCCGCATCTGCGGCTTTGGGCATGTTCATTCAGGCTCAGTGTTGGGTCGGACACGCCTCGTGGACGTCACCTGGGGCTGTTCCCACTCGTCGTCAAGCGTCAATGAATCGCCATTTCCATTCCTTTTACGCCTAACATGAAATTGTGGCAGGCGCTGTGGAATTGGTACGGCCGTTTCCTCACCCCGCATCTTCGCCGCCCGTGGCGGGCATGACAATTGCGCGATCGGGCCAAGCTTACTATTTTGGCCCATTGGTGCGAAAAAGCCGCAGCAAAAGCGCCGGATGGCGGAAGGCCGAAGTGATGGAGTTTGGGGGACGTTATCTATTCGCGGCATCGCGCGAACGTGTCTGGGCAGCCCTTAACGATGCCGAAATGCTCAAGGCCGCCATACCCGGCTGCCACCGCATCGATTGGACGGGCGGTTCCACGCTGGCGCTGGAGATCAAGGTCAATCTCGGCGTTGCGCACCCGGTCTTCGCGGGAGACCTGGAGTTGTCCGACATCGTGCCAGCCGAGCACTATCGGCTGTCGGGCAAGGGGCGCGGCGGGCTCTTCGGCCTCGCACATGGTGCCGCCGACATTTCCCTCGACGATCGGCCCGACGGCACGGAACTGACCTTCGTTGCCGAGGGCGGCGCTTCCGGGCAATTGATGCGGTTCGGCAAGGCCGTGATCGGCCACAGCGCCCAAAAAGTCATCGACGGGTTCTTCCAGCGCTTTGCGGCGGCGATGGGCGTCGGTTTGAGCGGGATCGAGCCCGAGCCTTCGACTTCCCCCGGAATTTTACCGAATGGAAAAAAATCGGGATAACCTCTTGCCGTCACATAAATTGCAAGATTGTATCGGGTGCAACGCTCGGGGGCACAGGGAACCATTTGCTAGCCCCTGTCGCGCGAAACAGGGAGACTCTCATGAACTCGACCACCTTTTCCCGGCACCTTGTCGCCCGTCTGGGCGCCCTGGCTGCCGGCGTCGCGCTGAGCGCCTTCGTCGCTGGCAGCGCCTTGGCCGATCCTGCCGTCATCTATGATCTCGGCGGCAAGTTCGACAAATCCTTCAACGAGGCAGCCTATAATGGCGCCACCCGTTGGGCCAAAGAGACCGGCGGCACCTTCCACGACATCGAAATCCAGGCGGAAGCCCAGCGCGAGCAGGCCGTGCGCAAGTTCGCCCAGGCCGGCTATAACCCGATCATCGTGACCGGCTTCAGCTTCTCCGACACCCTCAGCAAGGTGGCGCCGGACTTTCCGAACATCCACTTCATTCAGATCGACTCGGTGGTGAACCAGCCGAACGTCGAATCCATTCTCTACAAGTCCAACGAAGCATCCTACCTCGCGGGCGTCCTCGCCGCCACGAAGTCAACGACCGGCAAGGTCGGGTTCGTCGGCGGCATGGATATTCCGCTGATCCACGACTTCTTCTGCGGCTACAAGGAAGGCTTCATGGCCACCAATCCGCAGGGGACGGTGTTCGAGAACTACACCGGCACCACTGCTGCCGCCTGGAACGATCCGGTCGGCGCGGGCGAACTGGCCAAGGCCGATTTCGATCGCGGCGCCGATATCGTGTATGCGGCGGCCGGTGCTTCGGGTCTCGGCGTGCTGCAGGCAGCCAAGGATGCCGGCAAGCTTTCGATCGGCGTCGACAGCAACCAGAACTACATTCAGCCGGGCTCCGTCCTCACTTCGGTGCTGAAGCGCGTCGACAACACCGTTTATGACGCGTTCAAGGGCGAGATCGCCTTCAAGGGTAGCGTCGTCGAGCTTGGGCTGCCCGAGCAGGCGGTTGGCCTCGCCTTCGATCAGTACAACAAGCCCCTGATCACCGACGAGATGATGAAGACTGTGGATGACGCTCAGGCCAAGATCGTCTCCGGCGAGATCAAGGTCCACGTTTACTCGAGCGATAACCAGTGCCCGTGACGGCGGCGCGCGCCTCCTTGCGTGAGTTACGGTCCCATGACGTCGAATGATCAGCAGCGGTCCGTTGGGGCCGTTGCCTCGCCTTGGGCGATCGAGCTTAGCAAGATCAACAAGCGGTTTGGCCCGGTCTGGGCCAACCGCGACATCGACCTCAAGGTCGCGCGGGGCACCATCCACGGCATCGTCGGGGAGAACGGAGCCGGCAAATCGACGCTGATGTCGATCCTCTACGGCTTTTACACCGCCGACAGCGGCGAGATTTTCGTCAACGGGCAACTCCAGCACATCACCGATTCCCGCCATGCGCTGGCGCTGGGCATCGGCATGGTGCACCAGCATTTCATGCTGGTCGACAATTTCTCCATTCTCGAGAACGTCATTCTCGGCGCCGAGGAATCGGCGATGCTGGCTCCCTCGCTCGCCAAGGCGCGCAAGGAACTGAAGCGTCTCGCCGATGAATACAGCCTCCATGTCGATCCCGACGCGATCGTCGAGGACGTTTCGGTCGGCCAGCAGCAGCGGGTCGAAATCCTCAAGGCGCTCTATCGCGGCGCCGACATCCTCATCCTGGATGAACCCACCGGCGTGTTGACACCGGAAGAGGCGGACGACCTTTTCCGCGTGCTGCGCACCCTGCGCGACCAGGGCAAGACGGTGATCCTCATCACGCACAAGCTGCGCGAGATCATGGCGATCACCGACACCGTCTCGGTAATGCGGCAGGGGCAGATGGTCGCCACCATGCCGACGGCGGAAACTTCTCCGGAAAAGCTGGCCGAGGCGATGGTCGGCCGCCGGGTGTTGCTGCGCGTCGAAAAGCGGCCCGCAACGCCGGCGGAGCCGCTGCTCGAGGTGGAGAACCTGGTGGTCGCCGACGACCTCAAGGTGACCCGCGTCAAGGGTATCAGCCTCTCCGTGCGCGCCGGCGAGATTGTCGGGATTGCAGGCGTTGCCGGCAATGGCCAGTCGGAGCTGCTCGAGGCGATCTCCGGCATGCGGGCCCCGAAAGCGGGCATCATCAAGGTGGACGGCGCGCCCGTTTCCTTCCACGGCGACGACGGTGCGCGGCGCCTGCGGCATGCCAAGCTGGCGCATGTGCCGGAAGATCGCCAGCGCATGGGCCTCGTCACCCAGTTCGAGGAATGGGAAAATTCGATCCTCGGCTACCAGGACGATCCGGCCTACGGGCAAGGGGCGATCCTCGACATCGCGGCGGCCAAGAAGCAGGCAATCGAGCGCATGCAGAAATTCGACGTCCGTCCGGTCAATCCGCGCCTCAAGACCGCGAATTTTTCCGGCGGCAACCAGCAGAAGATCGTGCTGGCGCGCGAGATGGAGCGCAATCCGGATGTGCTGATCGTCGGCCAGCCGACCCGCGGCGTCGATATCGGCGCCATCGAGTTCATCCACAACCAGATCGTGAAGATGCGCGATGCCGGCAAGGCGATCCTGCTGGTCTCGGTGGAACTCGACGAAATCCGCTCGCTCGCCGACCGGATTCTGGTCATCTTCGATGGCCGGATCGTCGGCGAGGCGGACCCGGCGACCGCCACCGAAGGGGAGCTCGGCCTGATGATGGCCGGCATCGAGCAGAAAGAGGCCGAGGCCGGCCAGGAGAATCCGAAATGAGCGTCGCCCGTCCCCTCCCGCGCTGGGCCGACATTGCCCTGCTGCCCGTGCTCAATCTGTTGCTGGCGCTGATCGTTTCGGGCGTCGTCATTGCCCTCATCGGCCAAAATCCATTCGCGGCCATTCGCGTTATGGCCTACGGCGCCTTCGGCTATGGCGAGGGCGTCGGCTACACGCTGCATTTTGCCACCGATTTCGTGTTCACCGGCCTTGCCGTGGCGGTCGCCGCCCATGCCGGGCTCTTCAACATCGGGGCCGAGGGGCAGGCCTATGTCGCTGGCCTCGGCGCGATCCTCGTGGGCCTTACGCTCGACCACACGAGCTGGCTGCTGGTGCTGCCGCTCGCCATCATCGCTTCGGCGGCGTGCGGTGCCCTCTGGGCCTTCATTCCGGGCTATCTCCAGGCCAAGCGCGGCAGCCACGTGGTCATCACCACCATCATGTTCAACTTCATCGCCTCGGCGTTCATGGTCTATCTGTTGAACTATGTGCTGAAGCCAATGGGGGTGCAGGAGCCGTCCTCGGCCAATGTCATAGCGGCCGGCCGCATCCCGCAGCTGCGCCAGTTCTTCCCGGTGTTCGGCTATGCGCCGCTCAACATGACGATCATCTTCGCCATCCTGGCGCTGATCTTCGTCTATGTGCTGATCTGGCACACCAAGCTGGGCTTTGCCATGCGCGCGATGGGCCATAATCCCACCGCTTCGCGCTATGCCGGCATCTCCAACAGCAAGCTCATCGTGATCGTCATGCTGATCTCGGGCGGGTTGGCGGGGATGATGGCGGTGAACGAGGTGCTGGGCGACCAGAGCCGCATCGTGCTCGACTATACCTCGGGCTATGGC
>DATJHO010000078.1:0-20857 GCA_035493835.1 Devosiaceae bacterium | reverse complement strand
CCATCGTGCCCGCCGCCATCAGGGCCACTGCGCTGACGGCTCCCAATAGATGCTTCATTCCATCCTCCCTCGAACCGCCTTGCCGGTTCATCTTGGTTTCCTGGAAACAGATGTTGCAACAGGTGAAATGTATATTAGGACATCGCCCATATATCTGAAAGCAACATCACGGCGACAAGCATATCACTTCCAGCTAGACGCGACAGATAGACATAGTCGCGGGAGTACGCTGCTTGAGGCATCCTTTGAGCGATCTCAGGGGGATGGCGAGCAGGGCCCCACCATCGTGGCGCTCTACTAAAGTGCTTGACGCCAGAACTGCGGAAGCCGCGAGGGTGTTTTTGGGCGATCCTGGTCATCGCCCTTGGCCCGCAATTTTCCTGCCTCGCTTGGTCCAATTTTTCCTGCCTCGCTTGGTCGAGGAATGCTGGTTTGTTCAGGGTGACTCCGCGGCCCTGCCGGGTGATGGTCGCGCCGCTTTGAAAGGAACTCGGAATTGGCAGGCGAACGGGAAAAAGCGGTTGCGCAAACCATGGCTGCACTGCATCTCGCGCGGCACGCAGTTGCCGCCCTGATCGCCCTCGGCCGGGAAGATCTATTGGAGCGGGCTAAAAGCGAGGCGGTTTTCGCGGTCCCTGCCTCGATTGTCGGGGCGGAATTGGCGGGGCTCGATATGCAGCTCATCGAGGAGAACACCGAGCGGATTATCTCGGAGATCGTCGAGGGCTCTCGGTGGATGTCCTCGCTCGGCGGAAACTATCACGCTTAAAGGCCGGGCCCCTGCCCCGGCTATTGCCCGGGGAGGGTTTGGCGTCGGTCGGCCAGCATCTGCCCAAAAGCGGCGACGATGCGCTCGACATAGACGTTCTTGTGCGCCAGCGGGCCGTCATTTCGCTCGGGGTGGACCAGCATGGTCGCGTTGGCCTCGAAGACCAGCACACGCCCGTCCGGCAGCACGGTAAAGTCGATACCGCCATAGTCGAGCCAGAGCCGCTGTCCGATGCCCGCAATGGCGTTAATGGCCCGCTTGCCCAACACCGCTGCGGGGTCGGCGAGGAAGCGGCGCTCCTCCTCGACCTTCCAGGGGTGGCGTTCCATGTCGGCCGAAAAGTAGTGCACCATCCAGTCGCGCGAGATGGCCAGATGATAGGGGAAGGCCTGCCCGCCGATGCAGATCATGCGGTATTTACGGTAATAGCCGGCGGCATCGGCAGAGTCGTGGAACGCGGTCAGGTAGAACTCGCCCTGCATCTGTCCCAGCCAGGCATCAAGCGCCTCGACATTGTCGCAGCGCACCAGCCCTGCCCCACCATGCGCGGCGGCCGGTCGGGCGAGCAGGGGAAACGCAAGCCCGGCTTCGGCCAGTTGCCTGGCCCGATCGCCGCCTGCCCCCGGCGCCTGATCACTGCGGATACAGGCCGGTGCCACCACGCCCTCGAGTTCGGCCAGCAAGCCGGGAAGCCGCTGGCGTTGCGTCTCGATCACCGCCTGGGGGGCGTTCAGCAGCGGACGATCGCAATTGAGGGCAAAGCGCCTCAGCCTCTCATCCAGCCGGGCCGCGATGTCCGGCTCGCCGATGGCGTTGAACACCAGGTCGAAAGGGGGCAGCGCGCCATCTTCCTCCTCCGCGGCGAAGTCGATGGCATATTTGATCCGGGCGAAGGTGCGGGTCGGCAGCAACACCTCGAACCCGATATTGCCCGCGGCCTGGCCGGTACAGAGGACGAGCACCCGATGCGCCGGCGTTCCGACCTCATCGACGAACACCCGCTGGATCTTGTAGGCCTGCTGCCGGCAGGCGTCCGCCTCCGCCTGACGCCCCATGCCGTCATAAATGGCCGCAAGGTTCTGGTAGGGAACGGCCATCCTCGGGTCGAGCGCCAGCACCAGGCGATACCAGTACGCCGCCGTCTGTCGGTCGCCCTTCATGAAATAGCCGGTCGCGACATCGCAAAGCGCCCGCGCCGAAGCTAGCGCCGGGTTCGCCGCGTATGAATCCAGTGTCTGGGCGGCGATCAGATGCGCGAGCGCCGCCAGTTCGTCGCCGGTCGCCCGCTTCTCCTCGGCCCGGGCATAGTGCCAGGCCGGGTTCCGCACGGGGGTGTCCGGTCCTGTCTCAATAACTTCCGGCAACCCCGCCCCGCTCCAGCTAACCCCGCCCGCGATCAGTTCTGTCTAGCGCATCGCGGCCGCAAAAGAAAACGGCCGCGATCCTGTTCGATCGCGGCCGTTCTGAATTGCGCAGCCTGAGCCGTAAATGGCTACCGTGCCCGGCCGACGATCTGCGTCGGATTGACGAAGCGCAGCGCGATCAACAGCCAGATCAAAGTCGTGACGGTATAGAGCACCGCCATGGCGTCGATCGACTGGCCGGCGCGAACGCCCGAGGCAAACACCGAATAATAGAGCGCCACCACCAGCGTCTGGCTGCTCGGGCCGGAGACGAGGAAGCTCAGCTCGAACATGGCGATGGTCCTGACCAGCACGAGCAGCAGCGCAGCAAGCACGCCCGGCAACAGCATCGGTAGCATCACATGGCGGAAGAGCTGGAAGATGTTGGCGCCGAACACATGGGCCGCCGCCTCGATCTTGGGATCGATCTGCTCGATGAAGGGCACCAAGACGATCGCGACGAACGGCACCGACGGCACCAGATTGGCCAAGACCACACCCCAGAACGCACCGCCAACGCCCACCTGGTAGAGCACCGTCGCCAGCGGAATGCCGAACGTCATCGGCGGCACCAGCAGCGGCAGCAGGAACAGCAGCATGGCGAACTTCTTGCCCGGAAAGTTCCGGCGGGCCAGAGCATAGGCCGCGGGTACCCCGAGCAGCCCCGACAGCAGCACCACCACGAACACGATCTCGAAGGTAACGATGAGAACCTGATCGAGCTGGAACTCCTTCCAGGAGGCGATGTACCAGCGGGTCGTATAGGCCGCCGGCAGCCAGGATTGCAGCCAGCGGGTCGCGAAGGAATTCAGCACCACCGTCGCCATCATGGCGGCGACGTTGAGTATGAAGAAGCCGGTGACTACCCAGACGACGATTGACCAGAGCTTGGAGCCAACGGTTGTATCTCGGATCATTGGATCAGCCTTTCCCGCCGGTGGTCGAGCCACGATAGAAGAAGTTTCTGCCGGCCAGCACGAGACCCACGATTACCAGTTGCACGATGGCCATGATGATGGCGATCGCCGAGCCCATTGAATAATCGAAGTGCTGGAAGGCGGCCTCATAGGCGGCGATTGCCATCACGCGGGTTTCCCCGGCGGGTGCGCCGAGGAGTTCCGCCGAAGGGAACACCGAAAAGTTCTGCACGAAGGAAAGGCAGAAATTGATGGCCAGCCCCGGCACCAGCAGCGGCATGTAGATGTGCCAGAAGCGCCGCGCTGCACCTGCGCCCAGCGTGGCGCCTGCGCGTTCGAGCGCCGGATCGACGCCCGAGACGTAGGAAAGCGTCATCAGGAAGGTGAAGGGAAAGCCGGTGATCAGCAGCGAGACGAACACGCCCCAATAGTTGTGGGTCATCCGCAGCGGATGGGCGATCAGATGCATCGCCAGCAGCACGCGGTTGAACCAGCCCTGCGGCCCCAGATAGTTCAGCAGGCCATCGGCCACCAGCACGGTACCCAGCGTAATCGGGATCACCAGGATGGTGGTCAGGATACGCTGCCTTTTCATCAGCCGGACGCGGAAGGCGATCGGCAGCGCCAGCACCAGGCTGAACACCGTGACCGGCAGCGCCAGGTTCAATGTCAAAAGAATGGTGTTGTAGGAATAGGGGTCTGAAAAGAACGCGATATAGTTGGCGAACAATCCGCCGCCCTTCATCGGCTGCAGCGACAGGATGACGCCATAGAGGAAGGGATAGACGAACAGCGCGATCACAACGAGCAGCGCCGGCACGACCAGCAGCGAGACGCCGTCGATCTCGCGCACGGCGAGCCGCTGCCGGAATGTCAGCCGGGGTTCAGAAACGGCGATGGTCATCAGTTACCTCGCCGCGCCTGGAAGATGAGGACACGCTGGGGATCGGCGACCAACGTCACATCCTTGCCCAGCTCCGTTTCGTGTTCGGAGCGGAAGGTCACCTGGGTGCCACCCGGCGTATGAGCGCTGCCGACGAATTCGCGACCGCGATACTCGACCGCGTCGACCGTCGCGCGGATGCCATCCGCACCGGTCGCCGCAACGCACAGGTCTTCGGTGCGGCACAGCGCAACCGCCGCTGCCCCGTCGGTGAGCGAGTGCCGGGCGCGGCCGGTGAGCACGCCATGGTCCGTCTCCAGCCGGACGAGGCCAGCGCCATTGCTGACGCAGCGCCCCTCGAGGCGGTTGCGGAAGCCCATGAATTCGGCGACCTCGACGTCGTCGGGCGCCTCATAGAGTTCGCTGGGCCGCCCGATCTGGCGGATGGTGCCGTCGCGAAGCACGACAATTCGATCGGCGAGCGACAGCGCCTCGTCCTGGTCGTGCGTCACATAAACAGTCGTCGCGCCGAGGGTATTGTGGATGCGGCGGATTTCGGCACGCATCTCCAGCCTGAGCTTGGCGTCGAGGTTGGAAAGCGGCTCGTCCATCAGCACCAGCGGCGGCTCGATGACGACCGCACGCGCGATCGAGACGCGCTGCTGCTGGCCGCCGGAGAGCTGGCCGGGCAGCTTGTCTTCCTGTCCCTGCAGCCGCACGAGCCGCACGGCTTCCTCGATGCGGCGGGCGGCCTCATCCTTGGCGACGTTGCGCATCTTGAGGCCGAAGCCGATGTTCTGGCGCACTGTCATGTGCGGGAACAGCGCGTAATTCTGAAACACCATGCCGAAGCCCCGCTCTTCCGGGCGCAGCGTGTCGATGCGCTTGCCGTCGAGCATGATGCGGCCGGTGGTGATCTGCAGCAGCCCGGCGATGCAGTTGAGCGTCGTCGATTTTCCGCAGCCGGAGGGGCCCAGCAAGGCGACGAATTCTCCGCGCTTGATGGTAAGATTGACGTCGTGCAGGGCGTTAACCGAGCCAAAGCTCCGGCCGATGCCCTCCAGCGCCAAGGTGTCGAAACGCGAAGAAGCGATCGTCATCGAAATTCCTGGTCCTTAAATGCGCATGGGGTGGCCCGGCGGCATCGCCGCCGGGGCCGATCGTCGTTTTAGGAGTGCTTTGCCGCGCCGATGTCCTTATCCCACTTGTCGAACATGGCGACGAGCTGGGTGTTGCCGAGCGGGGGCTCGACCGGGTTGTTGGCGATCAGGGATGCATATTCGGGGCGGCCGAACTGATTGATCGTGTCCTGGCTGTCCTGCGGCGCGGTGCTGAGCGCCACGTTCTTGATCGCCGGGCCGGGATACATGTAGGCGTGATCGAACATGAAGGCCTGCTGGGCGGGCTGCAAGACATAGGCAATGATCTGCAGCAGCACGCCGAGACGGTCGTCGGAAACGCCCTTCGGAATCGCCATGAAATTGGCGTCGCCGACCCAATGGAAGCCCTTGAGCGTCGCGATCTTGTATTCCTGCGGCACGATGCCGAGGTAGCGCGGGTTGATGTCCCAGCCGCAAGTCGTCGCGATGATGTCGCGGGTGCCGTCGCCCAGTTCCTTCATCGTGGCGGTGGTGCCGGACGGATAGTATTCGATGTAGTTGCCCAGTTCCTTGAGATAGGCCCAGGTCTTGTCCCAGCCATTGATCGGATCCTTGGGATCCTTGTCGCCGAGAACGTAGGGCAGGCCCATTACGAAGGTACGGCCGGGGCCGGAATTGGCCGGACGGGCATACATGAACTTGTTCGGATTGGCCTTGGCCCACGCCATGAGGCTTTCAGCCGAATCCGGTACGTTCGTGACGCGGTCCGGAGCATATTCGAGCAGCGGGCCCGACGGCGTCCAGTCGTCAACAAAACCCTGCCCCTGGGTCATCTGCTGCATCTCGTACGCGCCGGGCGAATAGAGCTGCTCGAGGTCGGGGAACATCGATGCATACTTCGGCAGAATCTCGACCCAGAGGTTCTGGGCGATGCCGGCCGCGAGCGCATCATTGCCGGTGAGGACCAGGTCCATATCGACCCGGCCGGCGGCCTGCTGCGCCTTGAGCTTGCTGGCGAGCTCGGGGGCGTCGGCCTGGGTATAGACCATGCGCGCCACGAGATCCGGGTGAGCCTGGGCGAACTTGTCGAGCGCCGGCTGGCTCAATTGCAGGTCACCGGCCACGTCGACCACGTTGATGGTCAGCGGCTGGCTGGGCTTGGGGAAGCTCGCTGCCGCCTGCGCGGCAGCCAGTTTCGTGCCAAGTGCGATGCTTGCGCCGGCAGCTAATGTGCCGAGCATAACGTTACGTCTGGTAGTCATAGTCACTCCCTAGTGGTTGTTGAGAACCGTCGCTACTCAGCGACGGCGCTCGGGATCTGCCGCAGCAACGCGGCCGATTCAGTATCGATGAACAGGTGGCAGGCCGCGTGGCGCCGCAGAATGCTGGCCGGAACTTCTGGCGATACCGGGTTCTCGACGGTGTTGCGCACCGCCTCCGCCTTGCGGCGATCCGGAACCGACAGGACGACCAGCGAGCTGGCCATGATCTGCTGGACGCTCATCGAAATTGCCTGCATCGGCACTTCGGCGAGGCTGCCAAACCAGCCTTCCCCGAGTTGCTGAGCACGGCAGCGCTCGTCCAGATCGACGACGCGATAGGGTTCCTTGGCTTCAAAATCGGCCGGAGGATCATTGAAGGCGAGGTGGGCATTTTCGCCGATGCCCGCGAAGGCAACGTCGATGGGACGCGCGGCGATCAACTTGTTGAGGCGATCGAGCTCGGCGTTGAGATCGGCGGCATCGCCGTCGATGTAGTGCATGGCCGCGAGCTTGGGAACGCGGGTCGCAAAGCGCTCCCGCAGATAGCGCCGGAAGCTCGCCGGATGGGTGTCGGGCATACCGATATATTCGTCGAGGTGGAAAGCGGTGACGCGCGACCAGTCGATATCTTCCTTGGCGACCAACTCGCTGAGCATTTCGAACTGGCTGGCGCCAGTAGCGACCACGATATTGGCCTCATTGCGGCTGGCGATCGCTGCCCGGATTGCCTGGGCGCCCAGCTCTGCTGCGGCTTTGCCCAGGGCGGCCTTGCCGGGCTCGACGTGGATATGGATCATTGTCACTCCGTTCGTGGATGTGTTGCGCTGTCGCCGCGCGTGAAGTCTTGCGCGGGGGTGTCGTTGGGCTCGGTGCGGGGCAACATGCCATGCGCATGTCCACGGGGTGGAGGCGCGGTCGTCGCCCGGATCACGAATTCGGTCGGAAGCACGAGCCGGGTGGTGCTTGAGGCGGCCCTGCCCTGGAGCAGGTCGGTCAGCAGATCAACTGCCTGCTCGCCCGCCTCGGCGCAGTGCACCGTGATGGAGGTCAGCGGCGGGTAGGCGCGCGTCGCCAAAACGCCGTCGCAGCCGATGACGCTCATGTCGTCGGGCACGGACAAGCCATGGCTGGCGAGACCGGCCATGATGCCCTGGGCCATCAGGTCGTCATAGGCGAGCGCGCCGGTTATCCCTGAATCGATCAGTTCCCGCACGGAGGCCTGGCCGCACTCGAAAGTCGGGCGCGCGGTGGGAATCCGGATCAGCCTGATTCCGTGCTTGCGGGCAACACTCCGCACCGCCTTGAGGCGCTGTGCGTTCGACCAGGCCAGAGGCGGTCCCTCGACATAGGCGATCGAGCGATGGCCAAGCGAAATGAGATGCTCCATCGCCACGGCATAGGTCGAGGCCGTGTCGATCAGGATGCGCGGGATGTTGGGTAGATCCCGATTGATCAACACCAGCGGCTTGCGGTGAGCGTGGGCCGTGAGTGCCTCGTCAGAGAGGCGAGGAGCGGCGAAGATAAGGCCATCCACCTGCGCGCTGAGCTTGGCGATCAGCACGTCTTCCAACTCGGGGTTCTCGTCGGAATCGCCGAGGAAAGTCGCGTAGTCCGCTTCCAGTGCCCGCGTCTGCACGCCGCGCATCAGCGCCGTAAAGAACGGATTGCCGATGTCGGGCACCATGAGCGCCAGGTTACCCGCCCGTCCGGTGCTGAGCGCGCGGGCGGTATGATTGGGGACATAACCGAGCTGTGCCGCGACCGCCGTCACCCTGGCAACGGTTTCGGCACTGAGCAGATGCGGCTGGCTGAACGCACGCGAAACGGTCGCCCTCGACACCTTGGCGGCGGCGGCAACGTCCGTAATGGTCGGGCTGCGCTTGTTCGCGGGTAGGCTGCTCATCGAAACCGAAGAATTGGACCGAAAATGAAATTATGATGAAACCGGTTTCATGAAACCGGTTTCACGGGAAGTTGTCAATATGGTGACGCCGACTCGACCGGCTTCGGCTCGGAGAGGCCAGACACAAAGGCATGGAGTTCGGCATTGAAGCGGCCCGCGTCCTCGGCAAAGGGCGAGTGGCCAACACCCGGATAAAGCGAAATCTCGGAGTGGGCGATCAGCGCATGGGTCTGGCGCCCCACCGCTTCCGGCACAACGCGATCGCACTCGCCATGGACAACCAGCGTCGGCACGCGCACCGCGGCCAGCGCCTCGTCATAGTCGAGGGGCCGGCGGACGAGGTGGCGGCGCACGTAAAGGGGCGTCTGCATGCTCGCCAAGGTGAGGGCGTCCACCTCGGCAATCGAGGGCGGCCGCTCGAATGACACCTCGACGAATTGCCTTGTGCCCTTGAACATCGTGATCGGATCGTCGCTTGCGAGGTTGCGGCTCGCCTCGGCCACCGCCTCGCTATGCCGCTGGTCGCCCACCCGTACCGTCGAACGGGCCCCGACATAGACGAGGCCGCCGAGCCGCCCGTCACCGTTGGTGAGCAGGTAATCGTTGATGACGCGGCCGCCATACGACCAGACGACCACCACCGGTTTCACGAGACCGAGGGTCGCCATGAGGCTGGCGATATCATCGGCCCAGCGCGAACCCTCCCGATAGAATTCTGCCCCGTTTGGCTTGTCCGATGCGCCATGGCCACGCAGGTCGATGGCCACCAGCCTGTATTTGCCGGCGAGTTGCGGATCGGACACCTGGTGGGTCCAGGTCAGCGCCGATTGATAAATGCCGTGAACGAACACGATCGGCCGCCCGACCGCATTGCCCCACTCATAGGCGACAATTTTTGTCCCGTCCGGAGTGGGAATGGAAACGATGCTCGCTGCCGGCTGAGGCAAGAAAGTCGCGCCCGCGCCGCCAGTACTGGCGCCCGGCTTTGCCGCCACAAATGTCAATGCTGCCCCCTAGACCGCCAGGCGCATCCCAGCACGGGCCGCCATTATCGGCGGCAAGAGTGTCTAGAAAGTAATTTCGCGCGGAATTGCTTCTGCGACATTTCGCAATTCGAGCAAAATTTACGCGTGGAGCGGATCAAAACTCGAAACTTGCGTCGTCATTGAGACGGGCCGCGACGAGATCGATGAAGCGCTGGGCTGCGGGCGAAGGCGGCACGTCGCGGCGATGGATGACGCCGTAGGCATTGGAGATCGCCGGCTCGCAGCGCGCGAATCTGAGTTTGTCGCTCATCATGAACCGAGCCATGAAGGCGGGGACCAGCGCCACCCCGAGCCCCTCCTCCGCAAGCCTGCATGTCGCCTCGACCGAGTGCGTTTCGATCCGCCAGCGCAGGTCGATGCGCTCATCGCGCAATTGCTGCTCCACTTGTTGGCGACCCTTCTTCAATCGCCCCAGAAACAGCATGTCGCACTGGGCGAGTTGCCTCAGCGTCACCTTCTTCTGATTGGCCAGCGCGTGATCGGCCGGCATCACGCAGATGAAGTCGCTTTCGATCAGCGGCTGCACGGCAAAGGCGGGGTCGTCGGTGGGCAGCCGCACAAAACCGAAATCGGCCTGCCGGCTGGTGACCATGCGCTCGATCGCCTCATAGGGCCCGGACAGCAGGTCGAAGCTTACGCGCCGCTCCATGCCCAAAAATTCCTTGAGCAGGCGCGGCAGGAAAGTGGTCGTCATGGTGTGCGGAAAGGCCACGCGCAGCAGCGTATCGCCTTCTATGCCGGCGCGCATGTCCTCGGTGGTGCGGCGGATGCGCGACAGGATTTCCCCGAGCTCGCCGATCTCCTCGAGCAGCGAGGCCGCACCGGGCAGCAGCACAAGACGTCCCTTTTCGCGCTGGAACAGGCGGACTCCGATCTCCTCCTCGAGCCCGGCGAGTTGGCGGCTGATCGCCGACTGCGACAGCCCGAGCACTTGCGATGCGGCGACGGTGGAGCCGGTCGCGGCGACCGTCCGGAATACTTCCAGCTGCTTGATATTCATGGCCTGCCCGCCCCCCCTTGCAGCGCCGGGCGGCGCGACAACCGGCCCCTTTCGCATTGCCCTATGCAGGTAACTCATATTCTTGCGCCCGGCGTAACTCGCCTGCTAGCGACAATACTGCGCAATTAATGTGCGTTTCGAATTCTGTCCAATTTTCCAGCGGAAAGGTTCGGTGTGATCGTATTCCTCATCAGGCGCCTGCTGCAGAGCGCCGCGGTGCTCCTCGCCATGTCGGTGCTGGTGTTCGCGGGCGTCTACGCCATCGGCAATCCGATCGACCTGCTGATTTCCCCCGAGGCGACACAAGCCGAGCGGGCCCAGGCAATGCACATGCTGGGCCTCGACCTGCCCTTGCCGCTGCAATATTGGCAATTTCTGGTAAACGCCTTTCACGGCAATCTCGGAACTTCCTTCGTCTTCAACCAGCCGGCCATCAGCCTCATCCTCGAGCGGCTGCCGGCGACCCTCGAATTGTCCCTGCTGGCGCTGATCGTCTCGCTGGTCGTGGGGATCCCCCTCGGCCTGATCGCGGGGCTCAAGTCGGGGACGGCGGTAGACGAGACGATCATGACCGGCTCGATCCTGGGCTTCAGCCTGCCCAATTTCTGGCAGGGCATGATGCTGATCATGCTGTTTTCCGTCTGGCTGGGCTGGCTGCCCTCGGCGGGGCGCGGCGAGACGGGCCAGATCCTGGGTATCACTACGAGCCTTGCGACGCTGGACGGGCTGCGGCACCTCATTCTGCCGGCGACCAATCTGGCCCTGTTCCAGATCTCGCTGGTGATCCGGCTCACCCGCTCCGGCGTGCGCGAGACCCTGCCGCTGGACTTCATCAAGTTCGCGCGGGCCAAGGGGCTGACGGAGCGCCGAATCGTCTTCGTGCACGTGCTCAAGAACATCCTCATTCCGATCATCACCGTGGTGGGCGTTGAATTCGGCTCGATCATGGCCTTCGCGGTGGTCACCGAGACCATTTTTTCGTGGCCGGGCATCGGCAAGCTCCTGATCGATTCGATCATGAATCTCGACCGTCCGGTGGTGGTGGCCTACCTGCTGCTAATCGTGACGATGTTCATTCTCATCAACCTCGCCGTCGATATCCTCTATTCGCTGCTCGACCCGCGCATCCGGTTGGGAGACGCCTGATGGGTGCGTCTCGCTTCAAGCTGCCATCGCCCGACGGTTTTCTGGGCCGCAGCGCCCGGGGCATCCTGAGCAGCCGCAAGGCGACGATCGCCGCATTGGTGTGCGTTCTCCTGTTGCTCGCGGCGACTTTCGGACCGCTCCTCGCCCAACAAAATCCCTACGACCTGTCGGCGATCAACCTCTTCGATGCCAGGCTCCCGCCGATGTCGCCGAACTCCAATGGCGGCATCTACCTGCTCGGCACGGACGCGCAGGGGCGCGACATGCTGTCGGCCATGATTTACGGCCTGAGGACGAGCCTCATGGTCGGCCTGTTCGCCGGCCTCGTCGCCCTTGCCCTGGGCACGGCGCTGGGGCTGGTCGCCGGCTATTATGGGGGCTGGATCGATGCCCTGATGATGCGGCTCGTCGACCTGATGCTGGGCTTTCCCGCGATCCTTGTGGCGCTGATGCTGCTGGCCCTGCTCGGGCAGGGCGTCTCCAAGGTGATCCTCGCCCTCGTCCTGGTGCAGTGGGCGCAGTTTGCGCGTGCCGTGCGGGGCAGCGCGCTGGCCGAGCGCAACAAGGAATATATCGAGGCGGCGGGCTCGCTTGGCCTCTCCGATGTGCGCATCATTTTCGGCCACCTGCTGCCCAACTGCCTGCCGCCGATCATCGTCATCGGCACGCTGCAGGTCGCGAGCGCCATCGCCGCCGAGGCAACACTCTCCTTCCTCGGCATCGGCCTGCCGGTAACCGAGCCCTCGCTCGGGCTGCTGATCGCCAACGGCTATCAGAGCCTCTTGTCCGGCGAATACTGGATGAGCGTCTATCCGGGCCTGCTGCTGCTCATCACGGTGTTTTCGATCAATCTGGTCGGTGACCGGTTGCGCGAGGTTCTCAACCCGCGTCTGGCGGAGCGATAGCCATGCCCACGCTCAGCGTCCGCAACCTTCAAACTCATTTCTTCGGCTCGGCCGGCATCTCCAAGGCGGTCGACGGGGTCTCGTTCGATGTCGAACGGGGTGAGATTCTCGGCCTCGTCGGGGAATCCGGCTCGGGCAAATCGATCACCGGCTTTTCCATAATCGGCCTCGTCGATCCGCCTGGCCGCATCGTCGGCGGCGACATCCTGTTCCAGGACAGCAGCATCGTCGGGCTGCCGCAGAACACCATGCGCGCCCTGCGGGGAAGGAAGATCGCGATGATCTTCCAGGATCCGATGATGACCCTCAACCCGGTCCTCTCCATCGAAACCCAGATGGTTGAAACCGTCCGGGCGCACGAAAAGGTTTCGAAGGCCGAGGCGCGGCGGCGCGCCGTCGAAACGCTTGGGCTTGTCGGCATCCCCGCGCCCGAGGAACGGCTCGCCGCCTATCCCCACCAGTTCTCCGGCGGCATGCGCCAGCGGGTGGCCATCGCCATTGCCCTGCTGCATCGCCCCGACCTCATCATCGCCGACGAACCCACGACCGCCCTCGACGTCACCATCCAGTCGCAGATTCTCTCGCAAGTGCAGTCGCTCTCGCGCCAGATGGGCATGTCGCTGATCTGGATCAGCCACGATCTGGGGGTGGTGGCCGGCCTCGCCGACAAGATCGCGGTCATGTATGCCGGGCGCATCGTCGAATCCGGGCCGACCGATGAGGTGCTCGACCGGCCGGTGCATCCCTATACCATTGGCCTGATGCGATCGGTGCCCGCCAATCTGCGACGCGGCGAGCCCCTGCAGCCGATCCCGGGCATGTCCCCCTCCCCGCTTAACCGGCCCGTCGGTTGCCCGTTCCGCTTACGCTGCTTTGCCGCCACGGAAATCTGCGCCTCCGAACCGCCTGAGAGCCGCAGCGACGCACATTCGTGGCGCTGCTTTCATCCCCAGCCCCCCGCGAGCCAGCCATGACCGACGCCCCCGTGATCGCGGCAAACAACGTCTCGCGCCGGTTCGCGCGCAAACTCGACGTCGCCGAGCGGATCGCCAATACTCTTGGGGCCGGAATCAAGGAGCGGGTGGTTCACGCGGTCGACGGCGTGTCGCTGGCCATAAATCCGGGCGAAGTGGTGGGCCTCGTTGGCGAATCCGGCTGCGGCAAGTCGACGCTCGGCCGGATGCTCGCCGGGATCCTCCCGCTATCGGAAGGCACCGTGGAGTGGGAGGGGCGGGACCTCGCCACCCTTGATTCCGCCCAGGCCAAGGCGGCGCGGCTAGCGACGCAGATGATCTTCCAGGACCCGATGTCCTCGCTCAATCCACGCAAGATCGTGGCCAGCATCATCGGCGAGGCCCCCGTCGCCCATGGCCTCGTCAGCCGCCGCGACATCGGCGAAACCGTCGGCGCTCTCCTCGACCGGGTGGGGCTCGACCGCAGCTATGCGCAGCGCTATCCGCACCAGTTTTCTGGCGGCCAGCGGCAGCGGATCGGTATCGCGCGGGCCCTCGCCGTCCGTCCGAAATTCCTCGTCTGCGATGAATCCGTATCGGCGCTCGACGTCTCGATCCAGGCCCAGATCCTCAACCTCTTCATGCAGTTGAGGGACGAGCTGGGGCTCACCTATTTGTTCATCAGCCATGATCTGGGCGTCGTCAAACACATCTCCGATCGCGTCGCCATCATGTATCTGGGCCGGATCGTCGAGACCGCGCCGGCCGAGGAATTTTTTGCCGCGCCCAACCATCCCTATACCGTGGCGCTGATCGCCGAGATGCCGACGCTCGGCCAGCGCCGCCGGTCTTTCCACCCCATCAGCGGCGAAATTCCCTCGCCCGTCAATCCGCCCACCGGGTGCCACTTCCACCCACGCTGCCCAAAGGCTTTCGCCCGTTGCCGAAGCGAGCGTCCGATGCTCCGCGAGATCGCTCCCGCGCATTGGTCCGCCTGCCACCTCAATGAATTGCAACCCAGCTGAATTTCAAGGAGATCCCCCAGTGCATAAGGCATTTCGGACTGCGATCGCAGCTACCCTGGTGACGTTGATGGGGGGCACGGCAAGCGCCTTGGCCGCCGATCTGGTCATCGGCAGCTCGACCGAGCCCCAGTCGATCGATCCTCAATTCTCCCGCACCGCCAGCAACCAGGGGATCGCGGAGCACATCTTCGACCGGCTGGTGACGCTGGACGCAAAGTTGCAGATCCATCCGGGCCTTGCCCTCTCCTGGACCAATCCCGACCCCAATACCTGGATCGTCAAGCTCCGCCCCGGGGTAAAGTTCCAGGACGGATCGCCCTTCACCGCTGATGACGTGGTCTTTTCCTTCCAGCGCGTCAGCAAGATCCCCAACAGCCCGGCGCCCTTCACCTCCAACGTCTCGTTCATTGACAAGATGGACATCGTCGACCCGCTGACCATCAAGTTCACCACCAAGACCCCGACGCCGCTGTTCGTGGACTTGGCCGGCACCGTCTACATCGTCTCGAAGAAGGCGGCGGAAGGCGCGACCAGTGCCGACTTCAATAGCGGCAGGGCCGCCATCGGCACCGGCCCTTACAAATTCGTCAGCTGGGCGCCTGGCAACCAGGTCGTGCTCCAGCGCAACGACGATTACTGGGGCCCCAAGCCGGCCTATGACAACGTCACCATCAAGCTGATGTCGAACGCGGCGGCCCGCGAGGCGGCGCTTCGCTCGGGCGGCGTCGACCTCATCGACAATGTGCCGCCCGCCGATCTCGCTGCCCTCAAGGGGATCAGCGATATCACCCTGCATGAGATGCCTTCCGCCAATCTCATCTATCTCGCGCTCGACACCGCCCGTGACGCGAGCCCGTTCATCGTCGGCGCCGACGGCAAGCCACTGGAGCATAACCCGCTCAAGGACGTCCGTGTGCGCAAGGCCATGTCGCTGATGGTCAACCGCCAGCTGATCGCCGACCGCATCTTCAACGGCGCCGCCGTGCCGGCCGCCCAAATGGTCCCCGATGGCATCATCGGCCATTCCGACGCGCTGAAGCCCGATCCCTATGATCCTGCCGCGGCCAAAAAACTCCTTGCCGATGCCGGCTTTCCCAATGGCTTCGGGCTGACGATCGATGCGGCGAGCGATCTCGCCGGCGATTCCGACACCGCCCAGGCGCTCGGCCAGCTCTTTTCCCGCGGCGGGCTCAAGATCAACGGCGTCGTCACCCAGCCCTTCAACGTCTATGTCGGCAATGCCGGCAAGCAGGCCTTCTCCGCCTTTATCTTCCGCTTCGGCACCACCACCCCGAGCTCCATGCCGGCCATGACCAACGTGCTGATGACCTACGACAAGGCCGCGGGCACCGGCTCGTTCAACCGCATGCGCTATTCCAATCCCGCCTATGATGCGGCGATGCGCACGGCCAGCGCGGAGTTCGACCCCGAAAAGCGCGGCGAACTGCTGGCGAAGGCGGCGGACATTGCCTTCAGCGACTATGCGGTGGTGCCGCTCTACTTCCCGCAAAATATCTGGGCCAGCAAGAGGAGCATCGACTACGACCCCAACGTTGCCGGCGACACGCTCGCCATGTCGGCTCACCCCGCGCAATAGGACGATGCCCCGGCCATGGATGCGACTTTGACTATGCAACCCGAACTCGTGGTGCCGGGGATGATCGTCCTCCGGGACGTGATGGTAACGATGCGTGACGGCATCCAGCTGGCAACCGACATCTACCTGCCGGAGGCGGCAGGCGTTGCGTCGGCCCTGCCGGTGGTGCTGGAGCGCACCCCCTATGGCAAGGCCTTGCCATCGCGCGCGGAAATTGAGCTGGGCATGCCCGGCCCGATGTCGCGGGCAGAGGTAGCAGCCCGCCTGGTGCTCCACGGCTATGCCGTGGTCTATCAGGATTGCCGCGGCCGCTATCGGTCGGAGGGCGTCTTTGCCAAATACGTCTCGGATGGTGCGGACGGCTACGATACCATGACCTGGATCATGGATCAGCCCTGGTGCAATGGCCGGATCGGCACGATGGGCCTATCCTATGCCGCCCATACCCAGCTTGCCCTGGCCTGCCTCAATCCGCCGGGGCTCGCCTGCATGGTGCTCGATTCGGGGGGGTTCTCGAATGCCTTCACCTGCGGCATCCGGCAGGGCGGCGCGTTCGAGCTGAAGCAGGCGACCTGGGCCTTCAAGCAGGCCCAGGAAAGCCGCGAGGCCGCGGCCGACCCCAATGTGCTGAGGGCGCTCGAGGCCGAAAACGTGCGCGAATGGTTCAAGGTCATGCCGTGGAGCGAGGGGCGCTCCCCGGTACGCTGGCTGCCCGACTACGAGAACTACCTGCTGGACCAGTGGCGTCGCGGCAGCTTCGACGATTACTGGAAGCAGAACGGCATTTATGCAGCCGAATCCTACGACACCATCCCCGACATTCCGATCGCGCTGATGTCGAGCTGGTACGACGTCTATGTGCGGACGACCCTTGAGAACTTCGCGGGCCTGTCGCGAAATGGAAAGCGGCCCCTGACGCTGGTCATGGGACCGTGGACCCACGGCAATCGAAACGCCCTCTTTTCCGGCGACACCGATTTCGGCTCGGCTGCCGCGTTCGACGGCAATGTCGCGCCGAACTGGCTCGATTTCCGCATCGAATGGTTCAACCGCTGGCTGCTAGGCCAGGAGAACGGCACCGCCCCCATGGTCCGGTACTTTCTCATGGGCGGCGGCAGCGGCAACCGGCTCCGCACCGGCAGGCTCGACCATGGCGGCAAATGGCTCAGCGCGGAGGCGTGGCCGCCCGCCGAATCCCAGGCGCTGGCGCTTTACCTCCACAATGACGGCAGGCTTCGGCCGAGCGAGCCGGACGAGGCAGCGGCGCCCGTCTCCTACGATTTCGATCCCGCCCATCCCGTACCGACCATTGGCGGATCGCTCACCAGCGGCCAGCCGGTGTTCGAGGGTGGCGGTTACGACCAGCGCGAAACCGCCCGCTTCTTCGGCTGCGAGGATACCGGGCTGCCGCTCTCCGCGCGCCTCGACGTGCTGTCCTTCGAGACCGAGCCGCTTGAACAGGACCTCGCGGTCGTGGGGCCGGTGACCATCGAATTGTGGGTCGCCTCGAGCGCGCTCGACACCGACTTCACCGCCAAGCTCGTCGATGTCTATCCACCGAGCGAGGAATGGCCACGCGGCTTCGCCCTGAACGTGACGGACGGAATCTTTCGCTGCCGGTATCGGCACTCCTTCAAGGCGCCGGCCCCGATCGAAGCGGGCGAGATCTTCCCCATCACCATCGAGCCCTTCGCAACGGCCAATTTGTTCAAGAAGGGCCATCGCATCCGGCTCGACGTCTCATCGAGCAATTTTCCAAAATTCGACGTCAATCCGAACACCGGCGGCCCCGAAGGCCAGGATCGGACCCGAATCATCGCCCGCAACACGGTGTTCTGCGACGCCACGCGAAGCTCATGGCTGCGGCTGTCGGTCCTGAAGGCCTGAGCCGCGGCTTTCTAGTTGCGAGCAGGGCGACGGCCCCGCTCGCAAGTGCCTTGGAATTTCCGCGCGCCTCGCCTACCCATGTCGGCATGAAAAAGCTGCGCTTCGTGTTGGCCCTTTGCCTCGCCGGCCTCGGCACGCCGGCACTTGCCGTCGATCCGCTCTATGAGCCGCAACTCGAGCATCTGAGCCAGCTGATGGGGAGCCTCTATTTCCTCACCCCGCTGTGCCAGCCCGGCGGCAAGGATTGGCGAATCGAAATGTCGGAGCTGATTGCCTCCGACAATCCCGACAATGACCGCCGGCAGCGACTCGCCGGCGCCTTCAACGACGGCTATCAGGCCTATGCCCGACTCTATCGCGAGTGTACCGCTTCGGCGCACACGGCGATGACGCGCCTGATCACCGACGCCGAAAAGACCGCCCGCGATATCCACGCCCACTACGCCGAATAAGGGCTGAACCGCCCCAATTGGCCGAAAAAATGTGCCCAAAACGCCGCGCTGGGCAAATTTGATCGGGGGTTAAGCCCCAGCAGCGGGAAACCGGTTTCCTAATTTTTCCTGAATGCGCTAGGTTGGATCGCTGACGGGACGTTAACCTTTAGGTCACTTCCCGGAAGCCGTCGCCTATCGAGCATGCTAACCAAAGCTTCATGACCGGGAGCAAAGCCATTTTCACCGCCACCATCATGGAACGCTTCGCCGAGGGCGATGCGGAAGAGCGCCAGATCGCGCTCGAATATCTCGCCGAGGCCTGGAACAATGCCGAGGAAGATGGCGTCGAAACGCAGGCCCTGGCGCACGCCTCGCTGTTCGCCGCGCTGGCAACGCTGGTCCGCGCCTATGGCGAAGATGCGACCGCCGACCTGATTGCGGCGCTGCCCGACCGCATTCGCTCCGGCGAATACAATCTCGAACGCACCGTCCAGTAACGCCGCCCCGGCGCGGCGCGCTTGAACATCACGCCGCGCTCCGCCATATCCTTCATGCGATAGGGCGTAGTTGCGCGCCTCCGGGGCAGGAGCGGATCATGGCCAGATACCACCTTCACGCGCGAAGCATCGTGCGGGCCGCGGGTGACGACGCCCATAGGCTATTGAACGATACGCTCACCTGCCGCTTCGATGACGAATTGCCGGGCCGCGGCCGCTGGTTCGCCCTGCTGAGCCCGCAAGGCAAGGTGCAGGCCGAGGGGCTGGTCACCGAGGCCGACGGCGCCTTCTGGTTCGATCTCGATGCCGCCGTGGTTGCCGATTTCATCAAGCGCATGAAGCTCTATCGCCTGCGCGCCAAGGTCGATATCGAGCACGACCCATCCCTCGCGGTGATCTGGTCGCCCGACGTTGACGGGCCGGCCCGCGCCATCATCGCCTATCGCGATGAGCGGGCCCCGACTCTCGGGACGCGCTATCTCGTTCGGCACGAGGATATCGAGGCCCCGGCGTCGCCGGAAGCCGAGCCGAACGAGGCCTACTACACCGCCAAGATCGCGGCGGGCGTCGCCGAATTCGGCGCCGATTTCGGCGTCAACGAGATGTTTGCGCACGATATCGGCCTGGATCTCCTCGGCGGCATAGATTTCAAGAAGGGCTGCTTCATCGGCCAGGAAGTCGTCTCCCGCATGCAGCACCGCGGCACCGCGCGGCGCCGGCCGGTAGTCGTCGACGGCATCCCCGATGGCGCCGCGGCCGGCGCGCCTTTGCTCGTGGGCGAGCGCGAGGCGGGCACCATCGGCACGCCGGTCGAGGGAAAAGCCGTGGCGATCGTCCGGCTGGACCGGATCGAGGAGGGTATTCCTCCCACGGTCGGCGGCCTGCCGGTCAATCTCACCCTGCCGGAATGGGCAACCTACAAGTTCGGCGAAGTCATCGCCGAAGCGTAGACAACTGCCATGCGCACAAGACCTCATCCTGAGCTTGTCGAAGGACGAGGTCTCCGGATGGCCGCCCCCGTGGTTCGACAGGCTCGCCATGAGGGCTTTCGGACGGCAAACCTCACATCCGCTTGAAGTCAGGTGGATGGCTCACGTTCGGGACTGGGCCCCGCCCTCACCACAGTTTGTCGAATCGAGCCCGCCCACCTAGGTTCGGGCCATCGTCCTTCGACAAGCTCAGGATGAGTCAAACCACGAGGGCCGAAACACGATGGCGAAGGCGAGCAACAGGGCGTGGCAGCGCATGCTGTCGGGACGGCGGCTCGATATTCTCGATCCCTCCCCGCTCGACGTCGAGATTTCGGATATCGCGCACGGCCTCGCGCGCGTGGCGCGCTGGAACGGCCAGACTTCGGGCGACTATCCGTTCTCGGTGGCGCAGCATTCGGTGCTGGTGCTCGAAATTTTCCGCGCCCTCAACCCTAGCGCCACCGCGCGCGAGGCCCTCTACGCGTTGCTGCACGACGCCCCCGAATATGTCATGGGCGATATCATCTCGCCCTTCAAGGCGGCGATGGGCGGCAATTACAAGGACGTGGAGCATAGGCTGCAAGGCGCAGTCCACGTGCGCTTCGCCCTGCCGGCCGATCCCCCGGCTGCCCTCGCCAAACAAATCAAGCGCGCGGACAAGCAGGCAGCCTTCTTCGAGGCGGTGGAACTGGCCGGCTTCTCCCGCACCGAGGGCCGGACCTTTTTCGGCGAACCCAGCCTTGCCGCCTTCGACCTCGACCGCTTCGAAACCCTGATCCGGCCCTGGCCCACTCGCGAAGCCCACGACCGCTTTATCGCTGCGTTCGAGGCGCTGGTCAGCGCTGAGTGAGGGGGCCGGGCTGAGGCCGTTGAAGAACCCCCACCCCATCCCTCGCCGTCCCGCCGCGCAGGCCGGCATCCAGCGCCCCCCACACCCGCCGGCGCGCGGTGAGGCATCTAGCTGGCCCCCCGGCCCTCCGCCGGGGTGACAATGGAGCTCGGACGAGGTTTGCGAAATTCGCGCCAACACCCGAACCACCCAAATTAACACTAACGATCACCTTCCTTTGACCGGCCCCATCTCTCATGGTTGATAAAGCGTTAACAGCGCGGCATTGGCCGATGGGGACGTTGCAATGTTCTTTGATGAAAAAATAAT
>DATJHO010000077.1:0-32805 GCA_035493835.1 Devosiaceae bacterium | reverse complement strand
TCGCAGCGCGACGACGCCCTCAAGGCCCTGCAGTCCCAGATCGCATCGATGCAGCAGAAGCAGCAGGCGGATAAGGGCGAAGACATGTCGGCAATCGTAAAACTCTACGACACGATGAAGCCGCAGGATGCGGCCGGCATTTTCGACGGGCTCGACATGAATGTGCTGGTGCACGTGGCCAAGGCAATGGACCCGCGCAAGATGTCGCCGATCCTGGCCAAGATGAACCCGCAGAAGGCCCAGGAGCTGACGACGGAACTGGCCGCCCCGGACCTCGCGCCGCCCCCCGAGGTATCCTCGGTCGCCGCCGCCGATCCAAATGCGTTGCCCCAGATCGTGGGGCACTGACGGGCCGGAACGGCCATCCCAGGCATGACCGGCGGCCGCCGCGCCGCCGGTTCGCCGGGCCGATACGCCAGCCCTTGTAAGGCTGCGTTAAGCGCAACTCGATAAGCTCCTTTACAGTTGAGGCGCTCGGGTTTCGGTCTGTGTTTAGGGATTTTCATGCATCGGCGGGCCTTGCGGTCACGGCCTTCGTCCGGCTCGGCTTTTTAGCCGGTTTTCTCGCTGTTTGCCTGCCTGTGGCGAATGCCATGGCCGTGGATGCCGCCAAGGTTTTCGGCACGAGTGAAAAAGGCTTCGCGCGCATCGTCATCGATTTTCCGAATCGGGTCGACCTGCCGCACTACCAGTTGACCTCCGACAACAGCGTGGTGTCCGTGCAATTCGACCAGCCGGTCGATTTCTCGGTCCCCGATTTGACGGCGGCCTTGCCCGACTACGTCACGATCACCCGGGTCGATCCCGACAAGCGCGGGTTCCGGCTCGCCCTGCGCTCGAGCTTTCTCGTCAATCACCTCGAGGGCGGCGAGGAGCTGTTCATCGACATAATGCCCACGACCTGGCAGGGGCCGCCCCCGCCCTTGCCGCAGGACGTGCTGGCCAAGCTCGCCGAGCGTGCTCGCCAGGCGGCTCTCCTGGCGGAGCAGAAGCACAGGCTTGCCGAGGCGAATATCGTCAATCCCATTGTGACGCTGCGGGTCGGACGCAATCCGACCTTCATGCGGATGGAGTTTCTCTGGACGGCGGACACGGGCGCCAAGTTCGCTTTCGACAACAAGACGGCGGTCGGCGATCTCGATTTCGATTGGCCGGTGCCGATCGACCTCTCCCAGCTCAAGGCGAGCCTGCCGAAGGAGCTCGTAAGCGTCGACAATCAGGTGATGGGCGCCACCTCGCGGGTGGTGCTGCACACCGGTCCAAAGGTCGTGCCGCGGATGTACGCGCTGTCAAAGCGCGACTTCATCGTCGACATAGACACCGCAAGCTCGGTTCCCTACGACCCCAATCCGGCCGCGGCCACAACGGCCAAGGCTTTTGACGCGGCCCTCGGCGGGCCCAAGCGCAACACTGCTGCGCCGACGGCGGCCCGGGCACAGCCAGCCCTCTCGGACGTCGCCTCGATGCCGCCAAGTGCAATTACGCCGCTCGTCTCGAAGCAGGGGACAACGGTCCGGATCAGCTTTCCCTTCGGCCGTGAAACGCCGGCGGCGGTGTTCCGTCGCGGCAACGTGGTGTGGATGCTGTTCGATACGCTCACCGGCATCAAGACGCCCGCGCCCGGGTCGGCACTCAGTGCAATTGCCAGCGGCGTGACGATCACTCCGGCAGGCGATACGCAGGTGGTGAGGATCGACCTTTCCGCCGATCGGCTTGCAACGCTCGGTTCGGAGGGCAGGGCCTGGGTGTTGTCGCTCGGCGACATGATGCTGGCGCCGACCGAACCGCTGACGCTTTCGAAGGGCACCGACCCTAGCGGCCACTATCAGGTCAGCGCTGATCTCTCGCGGCCCGGTCGAGTGCACCAGTTCGCCGACCCGGTGGTGGGCGACACCCTGTCGGTGGTCACCGCGTTCCCGCCGGCACGCGGCATCGTGCACGACATGAGCTATGTCGACTTCGATGCGCTGCCCTCGGTGCACGGGCTGGTGATCAAGCCCGAGCACGACGACGTGGCGGTCAAGGTGGCCGGGGATGAGGCGATCATTTCGGCGCCTGGCGGCCTGACGGTTTCGCCCCCGGATGCAGTTATTGCCTCGATTTCGGGGATCGCCCCAACGGCCGCGCGCACGGATTTCATCGACCTGGTGACACCCCGGGAAGCCAACCCGATCGTCTTCCAGGAGAAGGCCAACAGCCTGATCAATGCTGCCGCGCTGGCAGACGGCCCGGCGCGCGACAAGGCGCGGTTCAAGCTGGCGCAGTTCTATCTCGCCAATCGCTATGGCCCTGAGGCTATCGGCGAGCTGGGGCTGATGCAGAGCGACCTCAAGGACGAATCGCTGCGCGCGCCCTCGCAGTTGACGCTGGCAGCGGCGGATGTGGTTGCCGTCCGGCCTGCCGACGCATTGGCGATCCTGAACTCGCCCAATTTCGCCGACGATGTCGACGCCAAGGTCTGGCGGACCATCGCCGGGGCCGACTCGAACAACTTTGCCCAAGCCCGCGTCGATGCACTGTCGGCCCTGCCGGTCATAACCAGCTATCCGGCGTGGCTCAGGGCGAGGTTCCTGCTCTCAGCCGTGCGGGCCGCGGTCGAGACCGGAGATACGGTGCTCGCCCACCAGCTCTACAAGAGGATCGATTTCGCCGACCTCGATCCGGACGAGGCATCGCTCTATCAGTTGCTTGCCGGCCGTATCGCCGAGGCGGAAGGCCACGACAGCGAGGCGCTCGATACCTATGGCCAGGTCATTGCTGCCGATATCCGGCCGACTCACGCCGAGGCGGTCTACCGCACCATCCTCATCCTCACCAAGACCGGCCGCGTCGATCCCGCGAAGGCCAGCAAGACGCTGGCGGCCGAGGCGCTGCTTTGGCGCGGCGACGCGCTGGAAGCCTCGATGGACAAGCTCCTCGCCGGGCTCTACTTCCGCGCCGGGGACTATCGGTCGGGTTTCGACGTAGCCAAGGAGGCGCTCCAGGCGTTTCCCTCCAACCCCGACATGGATGCGTTGGCCATTTCGGAGCAGAACGAGTTCGAGGCGCTTTATCTCAACGGCAAGGCCGATCAGATGCAGCCGGCGGATGCGCTGGCGCTCTACTACGATTTCCGTTCGCTTACCCCGCCGGGCCCGAACGGCGACCAGATGATCCGCAATCTGGCGCAGCGCCTGGTCAAGGTCGATTTGCTGACGCAGGCCGCCCAATTGCTCCAATACCAGGTCGACAACCGTCTCACCGGGGCGGCGCGGGCGCAGGTTGCCAACCAGCTGGCGGTGATCGATATCGCCAACCGCAACCCGCAGGACGCGCTGAAGGTTCTGGGCAGCACCCAGCTCGCCGACCTGCCGCCAAGTCTCGACCGGCAGCGGCGGATCCTCCAGGCGCGCGCCCTCATCGATTCCAATCGCACCGGGCTTGCCCTCGATATCCTGACGCCGGTGAAAGGCTTCGATGCCGACCAGCTGCGCGTCTCCGCCAATTGGCTTGCCAAGAACTATGACGCTGTCGGCGGCCTGCTCGAGGGGATGTATGCGCCCAATGCCGCCGGGGCCAACGGTCCGCCACTCACGCAATCGGGCCGCATGGATATCGTTCGCGCGGCCGTGGGCTATGCCCTCGCTGGCGACAAGTTGGGGCTGGCGCGGCTGCGCACGAAATTCTCCGATGCGCTTGCCCGTGGCCCCGAATGGTCGATGTTCGACTACGTGACGAGCTCGATCGAGCCCGTGACCAGCCCGGACTTCGCCCAGGTGGCACAGGCGGTCGCGGGCAGCGACACGCTGGATGCGTTCCTTGCCGGCTACAAGCAGGCCTTCAGCGGCGACGCAGCCATGACGCCGGACAAGGCCGGGTAGGGCTTCCTCCCAACTTCGCGGTCATTCCGGCGAATGCCGGAATCCAGCATTCGGTGAGTTGGCGGCGAGACCTGTGAAGCGCTACCAAGTCTGAGCATCTGGATCCCGACGTTCGTCGGGATGACGCCGTGGGGGGCGCGGCTGAGTGCTGCCACTCACGCAGATTAAGCAATCGCTAGCTCAGCAAGGCCCGCGAAGACCCTCTACCCGCTGACAAAACTTCGAATCAGCGAGCCGGCGACCAGGTGCCAGCCGTCCACGAGCACGAAGAAGATCAGCTTGAATGGCAGCGAGATGACCACTGGCGGCAGCATCATCATGCCCATAGACATCAGCACCGAGGCGACGACCATGTCGATGACGACGAACGGCACGAACAGCAGGAAGCCGATCTCGAACGCCCGCCTGAGCTCGGAAATCATGAACGCGGGCACCAGCAATTGCAGCGGCACGGCCGATTCGTCGGGCGGCGCCGGCTGGTTGCTGAGGTCGTAAAAGAGCTGCAGGTCTTCCTTGCGCACATTGGCGAGCATGAATTTCTCGACCGGGGCGGCGCTGCGGGTGAAGGCGTCGTTGATCTGGATCTGCCCTGCCATGAGCGGGGCAATGCCCTGCTGGTAGCTCTGCTGCAGGGTGGGGGCCATGATGAAGGCGGTCAGGAACAGCGCCAGCGAAACCATCACGCTGTTGGGCGGCGAGGTCTGCAGCCCGAGCGCGGTGCGCAACAGCGACAGCACCACGATAATGCGGGTGAAGCTGGTCACCATCACGAGGATCGAGGGCGCCAGCGACAACACCGTCATCAGCCCGATCAACTGGATCGCGCGCTGCGTCAGCGTGTTGTTGTCGCCGAAATTGACCGACAGGTCCTGTGCCGTCGCCAGGTTCGGCAGCAGCGCCAGGGCCAGGAAGGCGGAAATCCCTAAAAGATGCTGGGCTCGAATACGTCGTGACGCCTTGGGCCTAGTAGCCGTCGTCTCGTTGTCCGCCTGAATTACCGTCGCCACCAAAACCCTGCCCGTTCCCGTCACGCGGGGCCCCGAAGGGCATAACCCGGGCCGTTGTAGCTGAGTCGGAGGGCGGCGGGGACGAATTGTCGGCGTTCGCCGGCGGCGTCGGCTCGATGCGGTTCATCGGCCGCAGCAGGCCGGTTTGCCGTAGCGAGGGGCCCCGGCGATCGGTGGTGCGGCCAATCTCGCGCAGCCGGTCGAGCGGGCTTGCGGTCGGCACCGGCATTTCGTCATTGGCGACGGGAAGGCTCGGCGGCTCGGAAACCGCCGGGCGAGCCGGCAGCGGTGGCCGCAGGGGCGCCTGTGGCGCGGCTCGCGTAACCCTCGGCATCGGGCGCGCGATCGCCGGCTGTTCGACTGGAATGCCGCTTTCGATCACGACGTCCTGCGGCCCGCCGGTGAGAATGAGGTGCTCGACATTGTCCCGGCGGATGATGAGCAACTGCCGTTTTGTATCCACAGGTAAAGTATCGATCACCGCGAGGCGCTTCTTGCTGCCGCGCACGGCGTTGCTGGAAGCGCGCATCACCAGCTTGAGACCCCAGAGAGCCAGCACGATCAAAGCCAGCACCAGACCCAGGGCCAGCGCGGCATTCAGGTACATACTGCCGGAGCCGCCGATCAAGCTTGTGAGGAACTGCATGCTGACAACTCCGGAGGAACGTGGCAGTGACGATTTAACGGCAGATTTTGCCGACCATGCACCGCAAGTGTGCAAATTGCGAGGCGAATTGCGACCGCGAGGCCTGTCGTTAAGACATGGTTAACCATCACTGGGCAGGATTTACCCACAAACAGGGAGTCGCCCAATGGATGCAATGTCGCTCCTCAACTCGATGGTGCAAAAAATGCAGTGGCAGCAGCAGCGCCAGGACCTGCTGTCACAGAATGTCGCCAATGCCGACACGCCGAATTACGCCGGCGAGGAACTGAAGCCGATCACCTTCGGCGAGGAAGAGGCCGGCGCCTCGCCGCCGATGACGATGGCGGTCACCAACCCAAGCCACTTCTCCTTCGACTCGGCGGGCCAGCCTAGCGGTCCCGGCGAAGCGGAGCAGCAGAACAGCTTCGAAATGTCCCCCGAGGGCAACGGCGTCACGCTCGAAGACGAGATGATGAAGGTCACCGCCAACCAGTTGGACTACCAGGCCGTGACCACCCTCTACAGCAAGTCGCTCGCGCTCATCACCACCGCGATCGGTCAGTGATCCCGCTTATCTGAAAGGCTCTTGATGCAATGACTGACTTCAACTCGTCCCTGATTGTGGCCGCCAGCGGCCTGCACGCCCAGAACGCCCGCATGACCGTGATCGCGGAAAACCTTGCCAACGCCGACTCGACCGGCAAGACCCCGACCGAGAACCCCTACCGCCGTCAGATCCCGACGTTTCAGTCCGTCTATGATGACCAGCTGGGGGCCGAAAAGGTCGCCGTGGGAAACGTGACCTACGACAGCTCGGACTTTCAGAGCCGCTACGAGCCCGGCAATCCGGCCGCAGATGCAAGCGGCTATGTAAAGTACCCCAACGTAAATCCCGACATCGAGTCAATGGACATGCGTGAGGCCCAGCGCAGCTACGAGGCCAACCTCAACGTCATCTCCGCAACCCGCCAGATGGAAGGGCAGACGCTCGATATCCTCAAGGGCTAGTCGGCCGCCCGTCCCTTTTTTCCACCCAATTCCTTAGCTCCACAGAGAATCACCCCAAATGACTATTCCCTTTTCCGCCGCCACTGCCGCCTACACGAACGCCTCCAGGCTCATCGGCCAGGGCCTGCAGCAGAATGTCGACACAACCGCGGACATGACCGGCAGCGGCTCGCAAGGCATTGATTTCGGCCAGCTTTTGTCGCAGGCCGTGCAGGGGATATCCAACACCGGCAAGGCCACAGATCAGAAGTCGCTTGATCTCCTCAACGGCAAAGCCAATCTGGTCGACGTTTCGACCTCGGTCGCGCAGACCCAGGTTGCGGTCCAGGGGCTGGTTGCCGTGCGTGACAGGGTGATCTCTTCGTACCAGAGCATCATGCAGATGCCGATCTGATCTCGGCGGTTAGTTATAGGGGCCAGAGTGAACGGCGCTGAAGTTCTCGATGTCGGCAGCGATGCGATCTGGACGCTGATCATCGTCGCCGGGCCGATGATGATTGCCGGGCTGGTCGTCGGCGTGGTCGTGGCGCTGGTCCAGGCGCTGACGCAGATTCAGGAGCAAACGCTTGTGTTTGTTCCAAAAATCCTGGCGATCTTCATCACTTTGCTGCTGACGCTGCCCTTTCTCGGGTCGACGATGAATGCGTTCATGACGCGGATCGCCGGCCTCATCATCTCGGGCGGCTAAGGCGTGACCGTAGGCCTCAACTGGCTGCCGCAGACCGCCTTTGCGTTCATGCTGATCTTTGCACGGGTCGGCACGATCCTGATGTTCATCCCGGCCTTGGGCGAGTCCTCGATTCCCGCCCGGCTCCGGCTCACCTTTGCGCTGGCGCTGACACTGGTGTTGCTGCCGCTGCTTTCTCCCCGCTTGCCGGTGTTGCCGGACGAACTGGGGGGAATTGGGCTCCTGATGTTCCACGAAATCGCGATCGGGCTGATCCTCGGCGGAATTACCCGCTTCGTCGTCATGGCGGCGGAACTGGCGGGCACCACCATTGCCTACCAGATCGGCCTCAGCATGGCGCAGGGCAGCGACCTGACCAGCGCGGGGTCGCAAGGGGTGATCATCGCCAATTTTCTGTCGATGCTGGGCATCACGCTGGTCTTTGCGACGAACCTTCATCATTTCGCCCTGTCGGCAATCGTGCAGAGCTACCAGGTGTTTTCGCCCAGCGATCCGCTGATGATCGGGGATGCCGCGCAAATGGCGTTGAGGGCCGTGAGCGGGGCCTTCACCGTCGGCGTGCAGATGGCGGCGCCGTTCATCGTTTTCGGGCTCGTGTTCAACGTCGGCCTCGGCATCCTGGCGCGCCTGATGCCGGCGCTGCAGGTCTATTTCCTGTCGACGCCGGCGACCATCGGCATTGGCCTGTTCCTGTTCGTGGCGCTGCTCAGCATGATGATGGGCTGGTACCTCACTCATGTGCGCGACGCGCTGTCCTTTCTCGCGGGGCGATAGGGAATGGCGAGCGATGACAACGATGAAGCCTCGAAAACCGAAGACCCCTCCGCCAAGCGCATGGAGGACGCCCGCAAGCGCGGCGACGTCCCCAAAAGCCCGGAGGTCGTAACCTGGTTCATGCTGGGGGGCACCGCGGCGGTGCTTTCGCTGATGGCGCCGTGGACCAGCATGCAATTGATGCAGCAATTGCGCATCATCATGGCCAACGCCGATAGCTACGACGTCGGTGGCGGGGCGTTTGATTCCTTCGCCCAGAACCTGGCGATGGGGATTATCGGCACTGCAATGGTGCCCATGGCTGTCCTGACGGCGATCGCGATCGTGGCCAATCTCATCCAGCACCGGCCGTTGATCTCGGTCGACCCGATCATTCCCAAATTTTCCAAGGTCTCGCCACTCGCCGGCTTCGGGCGGCTGTTTTCGCGCGATTCGGTGGTCAACCTGGTCAAGGGGGTCATCAAGCTCGCCATCATCGGCGGGGTCATGGCCTATACCCTTTTGCCCGAGCGCGACCGGCTGGGAGACATGATCTCCTACGATCCTGCAGTGCTCCTCGGCACCGCCGAAGCGTTGGCAATGAAGGTGTTTTGGGCCGCCGTCGCTGTCATGACCCTCATTGCCATCGTGGATTTTGTTTACCAGCGCAATCGCTGGTGGAGCAAACACCGGATGACGCTGCAAGAGGTTCGCGACGAGTACAAGCAAATGGAAGGCGACCCCAAGATCAAGGGCCGCCTGCGCCAATTGCGCATGGCTCGCTCCAGGAAGCGCATGATGGCGGCGGTGCCCGGGGCGACGGTGGTCATTGCCAATCCGACGCACTTTGCGGTGGCCCTGAAATACGATCGCACCATGCAGGCCCCGCTATGCGTTGCCAAGGGCAACGACGATCTGGCGCTGCGCATTCGCGCCCTGGCCGAGGAACACCAAGTGCCGGTCGTCGAAAATCCGCCTCTGGCCCGTGCCCTTTACGCCGCCGTCGAGGTCGATCGCGTCATCCCGACCGAGCATTTCAAGGCAGTGGCGCAGGTCATCGGCTATGTGATGAAACTAAAGCGCCGGGCCTCCTGGCGGGCGGGCGCCTGAGGCTAGGAGCGTCGGCGAGGAGCCGGAGCTCGCGGGTAAGGCGGGGATTGCAGCATCAAGGCTACCCAAGCCCGCGACCGATTTGGTAGAGCTTTTCCGAGCGCCCGATTCGGCCCGGAGCCGATCCATTCTGGTCCGCGAAATGGGACAGAGTTGCGGCGCGCGGCATACTCGATCCTAATGTGGCTGACACGTTTTCCGAGTACGCTGATCGAAGATCTGGGGGGAGCACCAGGAACGCATATGCCAGGTACGCCGCTCGAAGAGGACGTCTATCCGCATCCGCTGGTCTCGCGGCCGCGCGCCACGGGGCTATGGCGCGTCGGCGCGCTCGCCGTCTTCTTCATTGCCGCCGCGATTGCGGTCTCTTTGTTCGGCAACCGCATTCCCGGCGACTATGTGATGGTATTCCTGGGACTGCTGGCCGTGGTGGGCGTATTCTGCCTGTTCGCGCTGGCCGGCGGCCTCTTCCGTTTCGCGCCCAGCGAAGACGTTCAAACGCTCTCCAAGGCCGTGGTCGACAGCCTGCCTTATGGTGCGATGGTCGCTGATCGCGACGGCAAGATCGCTTATGTGAATGCGCAATACGGCCAGTTTCCGGGTGCGTTAAGCGGCGGCGTGCCAGTTGGGGTGCCGCGCCTGTTTGCCGGTCAGCCCGAGGCGGGGGAGGCGATCTACCGGTTGTCCCGGGCGGCGCGCGATGGCCGTGCCGCGAGCGAGGACATTCGCCTGATCGGTGGCCTCGGCGGGCGGCTCGGCGATGCCGACATGCACCCATTCTGGTACCGGGTAGGCGTGCGCGGCCTGCCGGAGATCGAAGGCAGCTACAAGCCTCTGGTCCTCTGGTCGGTCGAGGAGATTACCCGCGACCGCGAGCGACAGGAAAATGCCTTTCTAGAGCTGCAGCGGGCCATCGACTATCTCGACCATGCGCCGGCGGGCTTCTTTTCCGCCGATGCTGCCGGCCGGGTGCAGTATCTCAACTCGACCCTGGCGGACTGGCTGGGGCACGACCTTGCCTCGTTCCAGTCGGGCGGCATCAAGGTCTCCGATTTCGTCCGCGGAGATGGCGCCAGCCTCTTGATGGGCGGCCGCAGCGACGGGGAGATCCGCACCGAAATCATCGATATCGACCTGGTACGCCGTAACGGCACGACGTTGCCCGTGCGCCTGCTGCATCGCGCGGCGCGCCTCGCCGATGGCGAACTGGGCGAGACCCGCACGCTGGTGCTCGACCGCAGCCGCGGCGCCACGGGCGCCGAAGAGGAACTGCGCGCCGCCGAGGTTCGCTTCTCCCGCTTCTTCAACGACACGCCTTTTGCCATCGCTACCCTCGACAGCGCCGGCCGGATCGTGCGCACCAATGCGCCGTTCAGCCGGATTTTTGGTTGGTCAGGCGGTGAAAAGAGCCTCGAAATGCATCCCCTGGCCGAGCTGCTGGTCGATGCCTATCGGGAAAACTTTGCCGGAGCGATCGCGGCGGCCGCGAGCAATCGCTCGGAAATCGAGCCGGTTGATGCGACGCTTGAGGGCAAGGGCGATCGCGCGGTCAGGCTCTATGTCTCGAGCTCCGAGGAAAGCGCCGGCTCGCCCGAGCGCATCAATGTCTATGCGCTCGACATGACCGAGCAGCGCAAGCTCGAGGCGCAGTTCGCGCAGGGCCAGAAGATGCAGGCCGTGGGGCAACTGGCAGGGGGCGTGGCGCATGATTTCAACAACGTCCTCACCGCCATCATCGGCTTTTCGGACCTGCTGCTGCTGAAGCACAAGCCGGGCGATCCCTCCTTCAGCGACATCATGTCGATCAAGCAGAGCGCCAACCGCGCCGCCGGGCTGACCCGGCAATTGTTGGCATTTTCGCGCCGCCAGACGCTGCGGCCGCAGATCCTCGACGTCACCGGCAATATCGATGACCTGACGGTGCTGCTGAAGCGGCTGATCGGCGAGGCCATCACGCTCAATGTCAGCCACGGGCAGGGCGTCTGGCCGGTGCGTGCCGATCTCGTCCAGTTGGAGCAGGTGGTCGTCAATCTGGTGGTCAACGCGCGCGATGCGATGCCCAGTGGCGGCTCGATCTCCATCCGCACCGGCAATGTAGCCGAGGGCGAGGCGGCCGGCCTGGCCTACACCGGCATGCCCGCCGCCGACTATGTGCTGATCGAGGTCGAGGACACCGGCACCGGCATGCCCAAGGAAGTGATCGAAAAAATTTTCGAGCCGTTCTTTTCCACCAAGGAACTGGGGAAGGGCACGGGCCTGGGGCTCTCGACGGTCTACGGCATCATCAAGCAGACCGGCGGGTTCATCTATCCCGACTCGGTGGTCGGCACGGGCACGACGTTCCGCATTTTCCTGCCTCGCTACATTCCGGTCGAAGGGGAGATCCAGCAGAAGGTCGTCGCGGCCCCGGTCAAGGACCTCACCGGCAACGAGCGGATCCTCCTGGTCGAGGACGAGGAGAGCGTGCGCGCCTTTTCGGCCCGCGCCCTCAAGGCGACCGGCTACGAGGTATTCGAGGCCGATTCCGGCGAGGAGGCGCTCGAGGTGCTGGACGAGATCGACAACCAGGTCGACCTCATCATCTCCGACGTGGTGATGCCGGAAATGGACGGCCCGACGCTGCTCACCCATTTGCGCAAGCGGCTGCCGAACGTGAAGGTGATCTTCGTTTCCGGCTATGCGGAGGAAAGCGTGCGCAAGGACATTGCGGACGACCGCAGCGTGGAATTCCTCGCAAAGCCTTATTCGCTCGACCAGATCAATTCCAAGGTCAAGGAAGTGCTGCAATCGGCCGGTCGGCCGGACGACGGCGCCGCGCCGAACTGAGGCGCCTGGAGACGCGATTTTGACCGAACATTTGCTCGACAATGCCCCTTGGCACGCCCTGACCGGCCCCCAGTCCTATCTGGCGCTCGGCGCCGGCGAGGTGCGCCGCTTCAATCCGGAATTTGCGCCCTTTGGCGGCATGGAAACGATCTCGGACGGCAATCGCGCAGCCCTTGCGGCGCTGTTGCCGGAGGAGGGCGTAGCGGTGCTTTTTACGACCGCGCCGGTCGAGCTGCCGGCCGGGTTGGAGCTGGTGCTTGCGGGGCAGCTTTCCCAGATGCTCGCGGCAAATCTGCGCGCCAGCGAGGGCGGGGCCGAGATCGTCGCGCTGAGCCCTGCCGACGTGCCGGCCATGCGTGAGCTGGTGGCGCTGACCGAGCCGGGCCCGTTCGCTCCGCGCACCAATGAACTGGGCCAGTATTTCGGCATCAAGGACGGCGACCGGCTGGTGGCGATGGCGGGCGAACGGCTGCATCCGCCGGGGTTCACCGAGGTCAGCGCGGTCTGCACCCACCCGGACTATCGGGGGCGTGGCTATGCCAAGGCGTTGGTCTCGCGTGTTGCCTCAGTGATTGCGTCGCGCGGTGACGTACCGTTCCTCCACGTCTACCCGCACAACAAGCCGGCGGTCGCCACTTATCAGCAGGTCGGCTTCGTCGAGCGGCGCCTGATCGAGCTCACGGTTTTCCGCAGGCCGAAAGGGGCGATACCGTCGGGTTAATGCACTCGCCGCTTTTTCGTCATGGCCGGGCTCGACCGGCCAGCAGTGATGTTTCGCCAAGTCCACTTGAGCCATTGGAACGGCTGCATGGGTCCCCGGCGCAAGCCCGGGGATGACGATGTGGCAAGGGTTGCGATCTGGCGCCGGCGCCGCGCTGGCAGCACCGCGGCCAAGCGTCAACTCAGCCGGACCATGCTAAGGGGCTTAAGGCGGTCCATGCGCGGCAGCGCCTTGTAGCCTCGTCCTTCGACAAGCTCAGGATGAGGCTGCTCGGTCGGCAGCGCAGCCCGGTCCAACAAGTTCAACCTCCTCATGGTGAAGTTCAACCTCCTCATGGTGAGCTTGTCGAACCATGAAGGCCCACAAGCACTGCCGCCCTTACGCCGTCTTCCCGTTCGGCAGCGGCGTGCCGGGGGCGACGAGGTGTTGGGCGGCCAGTTCGGTCCAGAACTCGGCCGGAATGCTGACTTGCCACCAGTCGAGAATGCCCTGCAGCTCCGCGGGCGATTTCGGGCCGGGGAGAACCGTCGCGACGGCCGGATGGGTGAGCGGGAACTGCAGCGCCGCGGCGCCGATCGGCACGCCCATTTCCTTGCAGAACGCTTCGAGCTGGTGGACGCGGTCGATGATGTGCTGCGGCGCCCGGCCATAGTTCCACGTGCCGGTGCCCATCAGGGCGCCGCCATTGAACGGCCCGCCGACAACGACGGAAGCCTGGCGCTTGAGGCAGGTTTCGAGGAAGGGCGAAAGCGATGTCTGTTCAAGCAGGGTGTAGCGGCCGGCGAGCAGGAAGGCGTCCCAGTCGCCAAGCTCGAAGGCGTCCATCAGCACCTCCCACTCGTTGACGCCCAGCCCGATGGCGGAGATGACGCCCGCCGCCTTCAGTTCGTTCAGGGCCTTGTAGCCGCCCGTCGAAAGCTGGCGCCAATAGTCGGCGTTCTTTTCGCCATGGGTCATCGTGCCGATATCGTGGACATAGACAATGTCCACCGAGGCAAGGCCCAGCCGCTGCAGGCTATCCTCGAACGAGCGCATCACCCCATCGTAGGAATAGTCGTAGACCTGGTCGAACGGGAATGGCTGGACCCAGTTGTGCGGATAGGCGCGCTCGCCGCTGTTGAACGGTTTTAGCAACCGGCCGACCTTGGTGGAGAGAATTGTGCCTTCCCGGCGCCAGCGCAGGCCATCGCCCACCAGATGCTCGGCGCGGCCGAGTCCATATTGCGGCGCCGTGTCGAAGTAATTGATGCCGGCATCGAGTGCCGCGGCGACGGTGGCGCGCCCCTCCTCTTCGGAGACGTACACCATGTTGGTTCCGAAGGTGGCAGAGCCCAGACCGAGTGTTGTCACCCTAAGATCGGTTCTGCCAATCGGGCGGGTTTCAAAGGTGATTTTTCCCGTAGCGCTCATCTCGCAGCCTCCTCCAGACGCAAACGGGCACATCTGACATGTTAGCCACGGCGGAGTAAACCGGCTTCGGCAGCTTCACTAGGATTGTGGGGTAAAATCGGCTAAGAGCGCCGCCATGAGCTTTGACCTTCAATCCTCCCGCCGCTTCTCCGTGGCGCCAATGATGGACTGGACGGACCAGCATTGCCGGTATTTTCATCGGCTGCTGTCGTCGCGCGCGCTGCTGTTCACGGAAATGGTCACAAGCGCTGCCATCGTCCATGGCGACCGGCTGCGCCTGTTGGGCTTTGATCCCGCCGAGCAGCCGGTGGCGCTGCAGTTGGGTGGGTCCGATCCGGCTGAGCTGGCGATGGCAACAAGGATCGGGGCGGATTTCGGCTATGCCGAGATCAACCTCAATGTCGGTTGCCCCTCGGACCGCGTGCAATCGGGCAAGTTTGGCGCCTGCCTGATGCTGGAGCCGGCGCTGGTGGCCGAGTGCGTCCGCGCCATGCGGGACGCGACCGACTTGCCGGTCACGGTAAAGTGCCGGGTCGGGGTGGATGAGCAGGACATCGAGGCCGATCTCGACCGCTTCGCCGACACCATGGTCGAGGCCGGGGTCGACGCGCTTTATGTGCATGCGCGAAAGGCCTGGCTCCAGGGGCTGAGCCCCAAGGAAAACCGCACCATCCCGCCGCTGCACCATGAGCGGGTCTATCGCCTGGCCGGGCGGCTGGCGCCGCTGCCGGTCATGATCAATGGCGGCATCGAAACACTGGCGGCGGCCGAAGAGCACATGCAGCACGTTTCTGGTGTGATGCTCGGCCGCGCCGCCTACCACAATCCAATGCTGCTGACCGAGGTCGATGCGCGCTTCTTCGGCATCGCCGAAAGGCCGTTCGAGCTCGCCGCGCTGATCGAATCGATGGCCAACTATGCCGAGGCGCAACTGGCCCGCGGCGCCAGGCTCAACCAGATCACGCGGCACATGCTGGGCCTCGCCAACGGCATGCCCGGCGCGCGGCAGTTCCGGCAAATCATGAGCGTCGATGCCTGCAAGCGAGGGGCAGGGCCCGAGGTGCTGTTCCGGGCGCTGGAGGCGGTAGGACCACGGGCCGACGCGGCGGAGTAGGGCGCTGGGGAGCTCAGTGCATGGGGCAACAACCCCCACCCCTGACCCCTTCCTGAAGGGGGAGGGGGACGATGGTTCACGGCCGAGTCCGGAAGCCCTCATGGTGAGCTTGTCGAAACACGAGGGCGACCATCGCAGGGGGAGACCTCGTCCTTCGACAAGCTCAGGATGAGGTCTTGTGTCTGTGGCCGTTCATGGCGCGGTGGTGGCGTCGGCTCGTTGTCTGCCTGAGCTAACCCCGCTCCGCCCAGAAATCCGCCTGCAGCTTTGCGGCTTCCATTTCGAGAAGCGGGCCGACGATTTCGGTCGGGCGTTGGCCGGCGGCGAAGACGATGTGGCAGGGCAGATCGAGGGTCGGGTTTTCCTCATGGGCGCCGGTCTGGGCTTTTAGGTCCTTTTCGGTTTGCCCGAAGACGACGCGGCCGATTCCGGCCCAGTAGAGCGCGCCCGAGCACATGGCGCAGGGCTCGGCCGAAGTATACAGCGTGCAGGTCTGGAGGTATTCGGTGCCGTAAGCCTTCGCGGCGCGCGACGCGAGCAGCTTTTCGGCGTGCGCCGTGCGGTCGCCGCCTTCGGCCGAAAAGCCGTTGCCCTGTTCCATCAATATATTGCCGTCCGCGTCCGCGAGAAGGCACCCGAACGGATGGTCGCCGCGCTCGCGCGCCTGCTGCGCGATGGCGAAGGAACGGCGCAGCAGAGCCTCGTCATGGGCGCGCAGGGGCAAGGGCGTTTTCTCCGGAATCAGTTGCTGAGTTCGAGCGAGTCTTTCGTGACGGAGTAACGACTTAGCGTCTCGAGGAAGGTCATGCCAAGCAAACTCGTGTCGAGGGCATGGTCCTGGGCGATGTAGGTCCGGACATTGCGGCGAACGATGCCACCGATGTCGATCCGGTCGAGATAGACCACGGCGGCGCGGCCCGTGCCGTTGGCGGTGGAAACCGGCGTGTCGAAGGTCAGGCGCGAGGTGTCGATTCCCGCCTTGCGCGCATCGGAGGCGGTCAGCACCATGGCGCTGGCGCCCGTATCGAAGATCAGCGGCACCTTGGCGCCGTTGATGCGGGCGCTCACCTCGAAATGCCCACCCAGGCCGCGCTGGAAGCTCACGATGCCAGTCTTGCGGTCGACCACGGGCTGGCCGGGCGAAAGTTCGCCATAGACGCGGTTGGCGACGTTCATGATGTCATCGCGATAGGCGAAGCCCGTGATCGCGACCGCGAAAATTCCTATCCACAGCGCCAGCCCGGTCAGCAGCTCGGCGGCCGGACGCCGCCGCGAAAAGACCCCGGCGAACACCACGATCAATACCAGCAGCAGAGGCAGCGCGTGCCCCGCCTGGTCCTGCGTGAGGCCGACGAGTGACCCCGCATCGGCGCCGACGGCAATCGCGAGGCCTGCGGCAACGAGCAGCGCTATGCCGATGAAGATCATGGTCGGACCGAACGGGCCAAAAGAGACATAGGAAGGATAAAGACATTGATTGCGGCGTTTTCAAGCGCCGCCCCCAGGGCAAACGCCAATGAACGCCGGTTCACCCTCACTCCTGCATGGCTCTCATGCGGCAAAGTAGGGTGCAAAGGCGGCGGGGAGGGGGCGCAATGGTGCTACGTTTATGCATACCAAGCGTGGGGAATGCACATGAACAAACTTACCCTCATCAGCTCGCCGACTTGTCCCTATGTCCAGCGCGCGGTGATCGCGCTCAAGGAAAAGCACGCCGATTTCGACGTCGTCTACGTCGACCTGCAAAACAAGCCGGACTGGTTCCTCGCCATTTCACCCATGGGCAAGGTACCGCTGCTGAGGGTGGAGCGGGATGGTGGGCCGCCGGCCATCATCTTCGAGAGCGCGGTGATTCTTGAATATCTGGAAGAGACCCTGCCGGGCGAAAAACTCCATCCGGCCGATGCGTTGCACCGGGCCCAGCATCGCGCCTGGATCGAATTCTGCTCTAACATGCTCGGCGAACTCTCCCGCTTCAGCCGGGCCACGGACCCTGCCGGCCTGCAGATAGCCCGGGCGGCTCTCTCGGTAAAATTCAAGCGCCTCGAATCCGAGCTGGCGGAGGGGCCATATTTCAGCGGCACGCATTTCAGCCTTGTCGATACTGCGTTTGCGCCGTTCTTCCGGCAGATCGACGCACTGGAGACGGTCGCGCCGACGGCGCTTCTCGACGGCTTCCCCCGGATCGAGCACTGGCGCCGGGCGCTGGCCAATCGACCGAGCGTCAAGGCGGCGGTGCCGGAAGACTATGTGGAGCGCTATCTCCACCGCTTGCGTGAACTCGGCGCGGAAGTCCTCAAAGCCGCATAGGTTCAGACGAACAGCAGAAAGGTGCCCAGCGCGGTGATTTCGATCAGCGCCTGCAACGCGCCGATGAGGTCACCGGTCTGGCCGCCGACCATGCGCCGGCAGAACCGGCCCCAGAGCCAGGCGACAATTGCGATGAGCACCAGGCCGACAAGGTAGCCCAAAAAGCCGACCCATGGTCCCGCAAGGATCAGCCCGAGAATCAGCGCAAAGATCGCCCCCAGCCCGAAGGCACGCCAGCTTATCCGGCCGACGCTGGCGGAAAGTCCATCCGGCCGGGCGGTGGGCAACGAAACGCTGAGCCACAGCGAGCCGGAGCGGGCCAGCAGCATTGCGGCAAGCCAGAGAGCCGCCGCCGCTACAGGCTGGATCGCAGCCATTGCGGCCAGCGCCGCGGCGCGCAACAGCAGCAGCGTGCAGAGGGCCGCCACGCCATAGGTGCCGTGGCGGCTATCCTTCATGATTTCCAGCCGCCGCTCCCGCGTGCCCCCGCCGAAGAGGCCATCGGCGGAATCGGCCAGCGCATCCTCGGCCATGGCGCCGCTGACGAGAATCGAGGCGGCGACGGCAATGCCGGCGGCGAAGAGGTGGGGCAGGCCAATGAACGATGCCCCGAGCAACAGCGCCGCCGGGAGCAGGCCGATCACGAGGCTCGCAAGCGGCAGCGCCATGGCAATGCGCGAGAGGTTCGGCTTTTCGTGCGGGCGGTCGCCGGTCGGCAGGCGGGAATAGAGGCGAAGGCCCATCACCAGGTCGTCGGCGAGGCGATGGTTCGACCCGGCCGGAGGTTCCCGACCGTTGTCGTTGTTCGGCCGCCCCTGGCGGCCAGGCTTTTCCTCGATCAATTCCGCAATGACCCCGGCGTGGCGACGCTCTGTGCTCTTGCTAAAGCATCACGCCAAGCCGGTAGCAATGCAATCTGGCGCCCGCCTGTGCCCGCTCGTACATTTGTATCGCGACGATGGAGGACAATTGCACCTTTCGGGGCTCTGGCAATTGCCGGCGAACTCGCCTATCGAAACCGTCCACCCCAAGGAGATGTCATGCCCGCAGCTATCCCGGCTCCCTTTACCGATATCCTCGAATTGCTGACCATCGTGCCTGAGGGGGATGAGGCGGCAGTCGCCAAGGTGCGCGAACGCGACGTGACGCTCACCAAACCGCGTGGCTCGCTCGGAAAGCTCGAGGAGATGGTCGAGTTTTTGGCGCGCTGGCAAGGGAAGGCGCCGCCGACGCTCGATAACCCGATGGTCGCGATCTTTGCCGGCAATCACGGGGTGACCGCGCGTGGCGTTTCGGCATTTCCATCATCGGTGACGGTGCAGATGGTCGCCAATTTCACTAATGGCGGCGCCGCGATCTCCCAGATCTGCGCGCTGCACGGGCTGAACCTGCGCGTGTTCGAACTGGCGCTCGAATTGCCGACCGGGGACATTACCGTCGAGCCGGCGATGGACGATCGGATGTGCGCGGCAACGATCGCCTATGGCATGGAAGCGATCGCCGGCAAGCCGGACCTGCTCGCCCTGGGCGAAATGGGGATCGGCAACACCACCGTTGCGGCCGCCCTGTTTGCCGCCCTTTTTGGTGGCAATGGCGCCGATTGGGTCGGGCGTGGCACTGGGGTGGACGACCAGGGCATGGGCCGGAAGGCGGCCGCGGTCGACGCGGCGCTGGCCTTCCACCATGGCGAACTCAACGACCCGCTGTCGATCCTCGCCCGGCTCGGGGGCCGCGAGATTGCTGCCATGCTGGGCGCCATCATCGCGACCCGGCAGCAGAAGATTCCGCTGATCGTCGACGGGTTCGTCGCAACCGCCGCCGCAGCGATCGCGTATGCGGTCAACCCGCGGGCTATCGATCACTGCATGTTCGCCCACGTCTCGGCCGAAACCGCCCATGCCCGCGCGCTCCAGGCCATGCGGGTGACGCCGCTGCTCGATCTCAGCATGCGGCTGGGCGAGGGGAGTGGTGCGGCGCTCGCGGCGGTGCTGGTGAAGACCGCCCTCCACCTCCACAACAACATGGCAACCTTCGCCGAGGCTGCGGTCAGTAACCGGAGCTGAGTGGAGACCGCGGTTCAGAGGAGCGCGGCGGGCGGCAAATGAGGTGCGATGCAGTGCTGGGGTTGGTTCGCATTCCGCCCCCCATCGTCATCCCCGGGCTTGACCCGGGGGACCCATGCAGCCTGCCAATAGCGATGGCGGAAGTTGGCGAGCCTCATGGGTGGCCGGGTCAAGCCCGGCCATGACGAGGAAGTAGGGGCTACTGCGCCGGCTTGGCCTGCTGTTGGGCCGCGGCCATCTGCTTGGTGTATTCGGCGAAGGTCGGCGCGTTCTGCTGGTCAAAAGCGTCGCCAAAACCCTGCAGCGGCACGTCGATCGAAATCGGATGGTTTTCGATGTTCAGGGCCGTCAGCGTCAGGGTGGAAGCCTTTTTCAGCTTGGCGATGTAGTCCGCCTTGACCAATTGCTGGGCCTCGCAGGCCTGTGGCGTGCAGCGCCAGAAGGGCACGGCAACCCCCTTCTGCTTGTCGATCTGCCAGAGCAGGCCGGGCTTCAGCAGCGTACCCACCGGGACCGCCGCAATCCCCAGCGTGGGTACGCCCTTTGCCGTGTCGATCCGGAAGGTCAGCTCGGCGACCATGATGTTGCCCTTGAACACCAGCTTGTGGACGAGGCAGATCTTGTGGCCGTCGGGCGCGGGATCGCAGACCTTTGCCCAGGCCTGGACCGCTGCCGGCGGGGCCGGAACGGCGGGGCGCGCCGCCGTAGCGGCGGAAGGCGTTGCAGCCGCAGCTGCGGGAGCGGGGGGCTGGGCGTCGTCGGCGAACACGGCCGACGACGAGCAAAGGGCGCCCGCCAGGCAGGCTGCAGCTAGGATGCGATGACCAAATTTCATCGTTGTTCTCGTCCTTGAAATGACCGGTATTGATCGAATCCCACATGCGGTGCGGATGGTCAACCGGTGTGGCGAATAAGGGCGAGCCGCCCTAGTACTTTGCTTGGACAACGCAAATCGGGCGAAGAAGAGGCGAGCCGCATGCCCGCGCGGCGTCAGCGGGCTTCGGAGTAGATTTCCAGCCGGTTCTTCTTTTCGACCACCGGAGCGAGCGCGTCCATGACGCGGGCCCGCGGGAAACTCGCGATCGCCTCGGTGCCGAACCGCACTTTCGAGAACAGGTCGAAGCGGCCCTGGTGCAATTCCATGATCTTCTGCACGATCGGCAGGCCAAGACCGGCGCCTTGCTCGGCGGTCTTTTGCGCGAGCGAGCCTTGGCCGAAGGAAGAGAGCACGGTCTCGATTTCTTCCTCCGGTATGCCCGGACCGTTGTCGCGCACCGAAATCATCTGGCCGCCATCGCCGTTGCGCGTCACCATGACGGCAACCTTGCCTTGCTGCGGCGTGAATTTGATGGCGTTGGAAAGGAGGTTCAGCACCACCTGGCGGATGGCGCGCTCGTCGCCCCAGATTTTCGGCAGGTTGTTGCCGAAGGTGAAGGTGAGCTCGATGCCCTTGGCCTTGGCGCGAATTTCCATCATCCGCCGGCAATCCTCGGCGATGTCGATGACCGATACGGCTTCTTCGTTGAGCTCGTACTTGCCGGCCTCGATGCGGGAGAGGTCAAGCAGCTCGTTGATGAGGTTCAGCAGATGCTGGCCGCTGGCGTGGATGTCGCCGGCATATTCCTTGTACTGCGGCACCTGGTGCGGGCCGAGCAGTTCCGACTTCAGCACCTCGGAAAAGCCGATGATGGCGTTGAGCGGCGTCCTGAGTTCGTGGCTCATGGTGGCAAGGAATTGCGACTTGGCGATATTGGCCTGCTCGGCGTGCCGACGCGCTTCGTCCGACATGTTGCGCGCCTCTTCGAGTTCGGTGATCAGCGCATCTTTTTCGGCCTGGTGGCTGACACCCTCGAGCTCCGAGGCATGGAGTTGGCGGGCGAGGTAAACGAAGAAGATTTCCCCGCCCAAAGTGACGGCAGCGAGCGAATAGTTGAGCAGGCCGCCAAGGACGATCAGGTCGATTGAGACCGTCAGGGTCGCCGGCAGCGTGCTGACGAGGGTTGCCGCCGGAAGCGTTCGGGTCGAGACGGCGTTGCTGGCGATGCCTACCAGCGCCATGGCGAACATGGCGACCGCAAGGTTCTGCCCGCCCGTGGTCAGCGAAAACAGCGACAGCAGCGACCAGCAGATGCCATAGGCCGTTTCGCCGGCAATGAAGCTGGCGGTCCACTGCCCGGCATTGAATTTTTCGCGCGTGGCGGTGCGCTTGAAGCGGCGGCAGGCGAAAATGACGGCGGTGTTGGTGGCAAGCGCGAGCACCACCCAGATGCCGGCGGCATAGGGCGGCACCCAGAGGGCCGAAAACATGCCGAGAATGATGAGCAGGGCCGGGACGGCCAGCATGCCGGAAAGACGGGAGCCGGCATATTCATCGAGCAGCTCGAAATCGAACGAGGCGCGGGTGCCGGAGCTGGAGGTCAGGCGCTGGCGCGCCTCAAAGACCGTCTTCTGCGAGTTACGTCGAAGCTCGCGCCCCATTTGCGCGCGCACATCGGCCTCGCCTTTCGACGGCACGAACGCCATAAACGCCACTCGGTCACTATCTCAGTGCGAAGGCCTTAAGGCTTCGCTACGCTGAACCGAACCTAAGGTGGGCGTAGTTAAGGGGAGGTGAAATCCTGGCGCGTCGGTCGAGTCAATTGCGGAGCTTCAGCCCACGGGATCGGTGGCTGCTGCTTGCGGCGGCGGCAATCGGGCTGGTGCTCGTGATCGGGCGCCTCATGTCGGTGGAGCCGCCCGTGACGGGGCGTGCGACAGCCGTCGATGGCGACACGCTGCATCTGGGTGGCGAGCGCGTCAGGATCGTCGGCATGGACGCTCCTGAACTGGGGCAGCGATGCAGGGATTCATTCGGCGCCGAATGGTCCTGCGGCGAGGCGGCGCGGTTGCGCCTGAGCGCGCTCCTGCAACAGGGCGATACTGCCTGCCGGCCGCAGGGGCGGGATCGGTACGGGCGACTTCTCGCCAGTTGCGCCGCGGGCGAAGCCGATCTGGGCGAAGCAATGGTGCGGGGCGGCCTGGCAGTAGCGGATGGGTATTATTTCGACAGCGAGGCCATGGCCAGAAACGAAAAGGCCGGCATCTGGGCGGGCGATTTCGTCTTGCCGGCGCAATGGCGGCGCCAGCATGAGTTCAACGCTGGCCGTCCAGAGCCGGGAAATCCCTGGAACACCATACGTGAGTGGTTTCGCTGAGCGGCGGAGACGTTGGCTGGGCAGTGTTGGCGAAAAGACGCGGGGTCGACTTTTTACTGGGCCACTCTGTTGACAAGCGCAACTCCAACGCCTTCAATTCTGGATTCAGTGGGATAGCATTTCACAAAGGCGGATATTTTCCGCTATTTTCGCAATCTGATTTCATGGGGGCATCGGGCATTGGATAAGATTGATCGCAAAATTCTGACGTTATTGCAAAGGGATGCGACAATGCCGGTGGCCGAGATCGGCCGCAAGGTTGGGCTGAGCACGACCCCGTGCTGGCGTCGCATCCAGAAGATGGAAGAGGACGGAGTCATCAAGCGGCGCGTCGCCGTGCTCGATCCCGTCAAGGTCAATGCCGGCGTTACGGTGTTCATGGCGGTCAAGACCAATGAGCACAATGAGACCTGGCTCAGGAAATTTGCCGGCGTGGTCGATGATTTTCCGGAAGTCGTCGAGTTCTACCGCATGAGCGGCGACGTCGACTATCTCCTGCGGGTCGTGGTTCCCGACATCGCGGCCTATGACAGCTTCTACAAGAAGCTGATCGGCAAGATTGCGCTGAGCGATGTCAGTTCTTCATTTGCAATGGAGCAGATCAAGTACACGACCGCCCTGCCGCTCGATTTTGCGGTGGTCAGCGACGACAAGGACTAATGCCGGAGAGCAGGGCAGCCTGTGCTGGCGAATTGCAACTTTATCCATTTCGATGAAAGTCGAGATGACGCCGAGCACTGATTGAAACGGTCATTCCCGCCTTGGTGGGAATGACCGAGTTGGTTGGCAGGGCAGTGCTACATACCCGGCGTCATTCCCGCGAAGGCGGGAATTTCCGTTGTTTCAGCGCAATGCGATCAATCCAGAGCGCCGGAAAAGAGGTTCGGCAGAGCGACGCCTCAAAGGCCTGGAGATCGAACGGCTCAGCCGCCCGTCACGTTCATGTGCCGGCTCAGCGCCGGGCCGGTGTGGTCCTGGTCGAGCACGAAATTGTGGCGTTTCGGCTTCAGCAGCATGGCGTGGTCGAGGGCCTCGTCGAGGGCGCCGGGGCCACCTTCCCGGATCGCGGCGCGCAGATCCACCATGTCGTCCTGGCCGAGGCACAGGTAAAGTTGGCCGGTCGCGGTCAGCCGCACGCGGTTGCAGGTGTCGCAGAAGTTGTGGCTCATCGGAGTGATGAAGCCCAGCACGCCCTGCGTTTCCTCCACCCACACATAGCGGGCAGGGCCGTCGGTGCGGTGGTTGGCCGGCGTCAGTGTGAATCGCTGGGCAAGCCGCTCGTGCAACTCCTTGAGCGGCAGATAGCTGTCGACCCGGTCGATGCCAACCTCGCCCAGCGGCATGCCCTCGATCAGGGTCAGCCCGAAGCCGCGGCCGTGCGCCCAATGGAGCATCGGCTCGATCTCGTCATCATTGACGCCGCGCATGGCGACCATGTTGAGCTTGATCTTGAGGCCGGCGGCATCGGCCGCGTCGATGCCTTCGAGCACATCGCCCAGCCGGCCGCGACGCGTGATCTGGCTAAAGCGCCCGGCATCGAGGGTATCGAGGGAAATATTGATGCGCTTGACGCCGGTCGCGGCAAGCCGCTCGGCGTATTTGCTGAGCTGGCTGCCATTGGTCGTGAAGGTCAGCTCGTTTAGGCCGTTGCCCAGATGGCGGCTCAGCCTTTCGGTCAGCGACATGATGTCACGCCGGACGAGGGGCTCGCCACCGGTCAGCCTCAGCTTGGTAACGCCGCGCTCGACGAAGGTGGAAACGATCGTATCGATTTCGTCGAAGCTGAGGATTTCCTGCTTGGGCAGAAACGTCATTTCCTCGGCCATGCAGTAGACACATCGGAAATCGCAGCGATCGGTGACCGATACACGCAGATAGGTGATGCGACGCCCCAGCGTGTCGATGAGCGGGGCGGCACCACGGGATTCGATATTGGGTTGTTTGAAGAGCACGGTCATGAGGCGCTATGTAGCGCTTACCGCGCGGCGCTCAAAGGCGTCGCACAAAAAAATGAGGCCAGCGTGGCCGGCCTCATGTCTCACCCCGTTGGGGCGGCTATTGGTGGACGACGAGTAGGGAGCCCACGGCAACGCGGCTATAAAGATCGATGATATCATCATTGGTCAGGCGGATGCAGCCGGAGGAGACGCGCTGGCCGATGGTCCACGGCTCCGAGGTGCCATGCACCCGATAGAGCGTCGACCCGATATAAAGCGCGCGCGCACCGAGCGGGTTGTCGGGGCCACCGGGCATGTAGGCCGGCAGGTCCGGCACGCGCTTGCGCATCTGCGCCGGCGGCGTCCAGCCCGGCCACTCGGCCTTGCGGGTAATGGCATGCTGGCCCGACCAGCGGAAGCCGTCGCGGCCGACGCCGATGCCATAGGCGATCGCCTGGCCACCCGGCAGCACGTAATAGAGCCGGAACTGCTCGGTTTCGACGACGATTGTGCCGGGCTTGTACTTGGTCGGGTAGGCGACGACCTGGCGCGGAACGGAGCTCTGGCCGGGATTGGTGCGTCCAATGGTCCTGCCGTTCGGGCCAAAAATCGAGCGGGAGCTATTGTAGACATAAGGGGTGCCGTCCGCGTGCACCCACCGACCGCCCACGGGGTCCCAAACCCGCCAGTTAGCCGGCACGCCTTGCGCTGCCACCGGCAAGACCGCGAGCAGTAGAACCGAGATGGCCGCCACAATGACAGCTTTGATGCGAGACATGTGTCTAACGGAGCCCCTTGAAATGCTGAATGGCATCGGTTGCCGTGCCAAATGTGGAGGTGCTTAGCGGGTTTAATGAGAGGCGAAAAGAGCGGTAGCCATGATTCGGCCACAGAAGAGACAGCTAAACAACATTCTGTTGCTATCAAGCGACATTTGTCACTCACCTATGCGTGAGGGTTGGTGTAGGCCCTTCAACGGAGTAGGATTAGTGGCGCCCGACGCCCCGTAAGACTGGCCAGAAGACATGTTCGAACAAGAAAAGCGCGCTGCCGCCGCCATGGCGCTCGAGGAAGTGGTGGAAGGCATGCGACTTGGACTGGGTACCGGTTCGACCGCCCGGCATTTCGTCGACCTGCTGGGCGCGCGCGTGCGCGAGGGGTTTGCCTGCCTCTGTGTGCCCACCTCGGAAGCCACGGCCGCCCAGGCGAAAAGCCTTGGGATTCCGCTGACTGATCTCGATACCATCGATCATCTCGACCTGACGGTGGATGGGGCCGATGAGATCGATCCTGACCTCAACCTGATAAAGGGCGCCGGCGGGGCGCTGCTGCGGGAGAAGATCGTCGCCGCGGCCTCCGACCGGATGGTCGTGATCGCGGATGCCTCCAAGGAGGTCGAGATTCTCGGGCGTTTTGCCCTGCCCATCGAAGTCAACCGGTTCGGCCTCGGCGCGACCAAGCGCGTCCTCGCCGAACTGCTGGTCGCCTTCGAGGCGCAGGGTGGGCTCAAGCAACGCCTTGATTCGGCGGGGCACCCCTTCGTGACCGACGGGGGGCACTACATCCTCGACGCTTCATTTGGCCGCATTCCGGCCCCACAAGCGCTCGCCGAGGCGCTGTCGAGCGTACCCGGCGTGGTCGAGCACGGCCTTTTTCTCGGGATGTGCAAGCGGGCCTATATTGCCGGTCCGAACGGGGTCGAAGTGCGCGACCGGCAATGAGGTTTCGGACGGCTGGTGACGGGCGACACGGCCCGCGCTAAGAGGGTTTAGTCAAACAGGGATTTTGAACCGATGATCAGTATTAACCGGCGCGCCGGCTGGCTTGCCGCAGTCGCGCTGTCTGTGGCCATGTTCGCCGGATCGGTGCCGGCCTTCGCGCAGGAAATTTCGCCCGATCAACTGGCGCTGGCGCGCAAATATGTCGACCTGACCGACAAAGTCGATGTTTACGGCACCACCGTTGCCAACGTTGCCGCGCGCACCCTGCAGCAGATCCTGAGGCTCAACCCGAATTTGCAGCAGCAGGCGACCGATGCGGTCACCGAGGTAGTCAAGACCTACAAGGACCAGCGCTCCACGCTGATGGACCAGGTCGCGCGCATCTATGCCCAGCATTTCACGCAGGACGAGATGCAGCAGATCGTCAACTTCTACTCGTCGCCGGCGGGACAGAAGCTGGCCTCCCAGAATTTCGCCATCAACCAGGAACTGCAGAAGGTGATGGCGCTGTTCCAGGTCAATGTCGCGACCGAGTTTTACGCCAAGGTGCGGGCGGACCTGAAGACCAAGGGCGTAACGCTCTAGGGCTGGCCCTCTGCAACATTTCATGAAGGCCTCGCCGAAAGCGGGGCCTTTACCTATTTAGGCCTATGGCATGTGTGACTTCAGGAGCGGGTTTTGAGCGAGTCCTATGATCTGGTGGTGATCGGCGCGGGGTCGGGCGGCGTGCGCGCGGCGCGGATGGCAGCGACCTATGGCGCGAGGGTTGCGATTATCGAGGAATATCGCTTCGGCGGCACCTGCGTGATCCGCGGCTGCGTGCCGAAGAAGCTCTACGTCTATGCCAGCCGCTTCAAGGACAGTTTCGATATCGCGAGCACTTTTGGCTGGCACGTCGATGCCTCCTTCGATTGGCCGACCCTGGTCGCCAACAAGGAGAAGGAAATCTCGCGTCTCGAGACGGCCTATGTCGCCGGGCTCGACCGCACCGGTGTCGAGATCATCCGCGACCGCGCCGAGATCGTTGATGCGAACACGGTACGGACCGTAAATGGCGGCAGGACGCTCTCCACCCGCTACATCCTGGTTGCGACGGGCGCGCGCCCGAGCATTCCCGACATTCCCGGCAAGGAACTCGGCATCACCTCCAACGAGGCGTTCGATCTCAAGGAGTTGCCGCATTCGATCCTCATCGAGGGCGGCGGCTATATCGGCGTCGAGTTCGCCACGATCTTTGCCGGCCTCGGGGTCCATACCACGCTGATCTACCGCGGCACCTGCGTGCTGCGCGGCTTCGACGAGGATCTGCGGGAAGGGCTCGATGCCGGGCTCGAAAACCGCGGCATCAGGCGGATCTACGAGACCAATGTGAAGAGCCTGCGTCGGGAGGGCAAGGACATCCTCGTCAGTTTCGGGGATGGCACCGAGGCGCCCTTCGGCGCCGTGTTGTTCGCGACGGGCCGGGCCCCCAATGTGCACAATCTCGGGCTCGAGAAGGCCGGAGTCGAGCTCAGGGCCGACGGCGCCATCGAGGTCGACCGGTTCTCGCGCACCAATGTGTCCTCGATCTATGCAGTGGGTGACGTGACCGGCCGCACGGCGCTCACCCCCGCGGCGATCCGGGAGGGCGCGGCGGTGGCCGAGACGCTGTTCAACAACAATCCGGTGGCAGTCGACCATTCGCTGATCGGCACGGCGGTGTTCTCGGAGCCGGAAGTGGCGACCATCGGGCTGACCGAGGCGGAGGCGCTGACTCATGGCGATATCGACGTCTACCTCGCCCGCTTCCGGCCGATGATGAACACGCTGTCGGACAAGAGCGACCGCATGATGCTGAAGATGATTACCCTTGCCGAGGACCAGCGGGTGCTCGGCCTTCACATCATTGGCCCCGGTGCCGCGGAAATGATCCAACTCGCGGCGATCGCCATGGGCATGAAGGCCACCAAGGCTGATTTCGACCGCACCTTCGCCATGCACCCGACCGCCGGCGAGGAACTGGTGACGTTCAAGGCCCCGACCTATCGCTACAGGAACGGGGCGAAGGTCTAGGCTGTGATACTGGGGTCCTCGTCCCGGAGGGTCCCTAGGGCGGGGAGGGCCAGGTTGCCCACACGCTCCAACCTCATCCTGAGCCTGTCGAATGGTGGGCCACGGACGCACCGCCCCGACCTCGTGGTTCGACAGGCTCACCATGAGGTCGACCGAAAGGCATTCTCTCCTCGCGAAGGGCGGGGAGTTGGCCGGCATGCCCACTTGCCGCTTGGCACCGCCGCTCCGCCTTGATAGACCGCGCCTCAACTGCAAATAGGGCCCGCTGCGGGAGGATCGTGATGAGTGACTGGACGCCTAAGAGCTGGCGCGACAAGCCGATTTCCCAGGTGCCGGCCTATCCCGACCAGGATCGGCTGGCCGCCGTCGAAAAGCAGCTGGCGAGCTTCCCACCGCTGGTCTTTGCCGGCGAGGCGCGTGAACTCAAGGCGCAATTGGCCGACGTGGCGCAGGGCAGGGCGTTCCTGTTGCAGGGTGGCGATTGCGCCGAGAGTTTTGCCGAACACGGCGCCGATCACATTCGCGATTTCTTCCGCGTCTTCCTGCAGATGGCGGTGATCCTGACGCACAGCGCCGGCAAGCCGGTGGTGAAGGTCGGCCGCATAGCCGGCCAGTTCGCCAAGCCGCGCTCGGCGGATACCGAGACCATCGACGGGGTGACGCTGCCGAGCTATCGCGGCGACATCATCAACGATATCGCCTTCACCCCCGAGGCGCGCATCCCCGATCCGGAACGGCTGCTGCTGGCCTATCGCCAGTCGGCGGCGACGCTCAACCTGATCCGCGCCTTCGCCACCGGCGGCTACGCCAACCTTGCCCGCGTCCACGAATGGACGATGGGCTTCATGAAGGATTCCAACGCCTATCCGCGCTTCGAGGAAGTGGCCAAGAAGATCGATGACGCCATCGATTTCATGCGCGCGCTGGGGTTGACGCCGGAGAATACGCCGGCATTGCGCGAGACTCGCTTCTTCACCAGCCACGAGGCGCTGCTGCTCGGCTACGAAGAGGCGATGACCCGGCGCGATTCCATCACCAACGACTGGTATGCCACCTCCGGCCACATGGTCTGGATCGGCGATCGTACCCGCCAGCCCGATGGCGCCCACACCGAATATTTTGCCGGAATCAAAAACCCCATCGGCATCAAGTGCGGTCCGAGCCTTTCCTCCGATGACCTGCTCCGTCTGCTCGATCGGCTGAACCCCACTGACGAGGCCGGCCGCATCACCCTGATCAGCCGTTTTGGCGCCGATCGGGTGCGGGGCGACCTGCCGCGGCTGATCGAGACGGTCGAGAAGGCCGGCCGCACCGTCGTCTGGGTATGCGATCCGATGCACGGCAACACCATCAAGGCGTCCACCGGCTACAAGACCCGGCCGTTCGACCGCGTGCTGGGCGAAGTGAAGGGTTTTTTCGAGGTGCACCGGCAGATGGGCACCTATGCGGGCGGCATTCACATCGAGATGACCGGTGACGACGTGACCGAGTGCGTCGGCGGCGGGGTGTCGGCAGTGACCGAGGCGAGCCTTCAGGACCGCTACCACACCTATTGCGACCCTCGCCTCAACGCCAGCCAGGCCCTCGAGATGGCGTTCCTGGTCGCGGAGGAAATCCGGTCCGCAAAGCCCGCGCGGGCGGTTACGACGGCGGCGGAGTGATCGCTTCGGGTGTGGCGGGGCGGCGATTGGTGAGGCTGACCCTGTTGCCCACCCCCACCCTGCTGCCGCTACCCTCCCCACAAGGGGGAGGGAGATTTGTTGCACCGCATTGTGTCCCATCGCTCCCTCCCCCTTGTGGGGAGGGTGAGCGCGGCAGCGCCAGGGTGGGGTGGGGGGCCCGCACGGCTTGGCCGGCCGCCCCTCCGTAAGCGGAACATTAACCCTAATCGTCCATAAATACCGGCAGTTGTCCTGAGAGTTGCCGGAGTAGTCGATGACCCGTGTCGTGCCGTTTCTGGTCGTTGCGATGGCGGTAACGCCACTGACGCTTCCTGCAATCGCCGCCGATATAGGGGGGCAAGGCTACAGTGGCGGCTACCAGAACTTCTTCGGCAACTCTGACGATTTGCGGTCGGGCTTTTCGCAGGACTTCGACAATTCGGACGCTTATGACCCGCTGACCTTCGAACTGGGCCTGCGCTACTGGTATTCGTGGGGCGCGCAGAAATTCACCGTCGGCCCCTCCAGCGTGAGCGAGAACGACAACACGAACTCGGCCGAGGCCTATTTCCGGGTCGACGATCATTCGACTGGCTTTTATGCCAAAGGCATTGGTGGCGTCGATTTCGCGATCAACGGCTCGGCGGCGGACCAGTTCGGCGACAGCGCCTCGATAACGGATGGGCACGTTGCTTACGCCGGCGCCGACCTTGGGTATTCCTGGCTCGGCGATCCGCGGAGCGGCATGAGCTTCGGGCCGTTCGCAGGCTACATGTACTGGAACGATTCCCCCAATATGGGCCGGGCCAACTACACGGTCGGGACGCAGACTTCGGACTTTTCGTACAACGGGAACGTGGTCGGCCCGGGTGATAGCCAGGAAAACAACATCGAAATCAATGCATTGCGGCTTGGCTTTTCCGGCAAGGCCAATCTGGGCACTTACTTCGACGTGAACGGCGAGCTGGCCGCCGTGCCCTATGCCAACCTCAGCGGCGTGTTGGGGGCGTTCGGGGTGCCGAACCAGGCCAGCGGATCGGATGTGCTCATCCAGTCATCGGCAGTCAGCACGGACGGTTGGGGCTATGGCGCGATGGGCGAACTGATGTTCGGCTACCACCCAACGAGCAATCTGACGTTCCGGCTGGGTGGGCGGGCATGGTATCTCCAGGGCCAGACGCAGAATTCCTACAACACCATCGCGGTGAGCAACGACTCCAGCCACACGGTGGCGGGCCAGCAGCGTTATGTTTATTCGTCGGATCCCTGGTCGCTGTTCCGCTACGGCCTCTTGACGGAAATGACCTATAATTTCTGATCTACGCCGTCCGTCGGGTCCATCCTTTGGCCGCTTGCCCTGATGGGGGGGAGCGGCTAAGTCTTGCCGGTTTTTCGTTGCAAGGCTTAGGACGTGACCGAACGACTTCGCATCGCGCTGGCGCAGCTCAACCCCACGGTTGGTGCGCTCAAGCAAAATCTGGCGCTGGGCAAGAAGGCGCTGGCGCAGGCGCTTGCGGCCAAGGCAGACCTCGTGATGTTTTCCGAGCTGTTCCTGACCGGCTATTTCCCCGAGGATCTGCTGTTCAAGCCGCGCTTCGTCGAGGATGCGATGGAGGCGGCCCAGGCGCTCGTCGAGGAAACGAAGAACAGCAAGATCGGCCTGCTGCTGCCCACTATCTGGCGGGAGCCGGACGGCACGCTGCGCAACGCGGTCATCTATGCCGAAAGGGGCGAGATCCTCGCCACCCGCTTCAAGCGCGAGCTGCCCAACGACGACGTATTCTACGAGAAGCGCTATTTCCTTCCCGGCCCGCTGCCGGCGCCGATCATGATTGGCGGCATTTCGATCGGCGTGCCGATCTGCGAGGACATCTGGCACGAAGACGTTTGCGCGAGCCTGGTGCGGAGCGGCGCCGAGATACTGCTGTGCCCCAACGGTTCGCCCTATTGGGCCCACAAGCAGAACCAGCGGTACGAGCTGGTGCGCTCGCGGGTCGCGGAAGTGAAGGTGCCGCTGCTCTATCTCAATCAGGTCGGCGGGCAGGATGAGTTGGTCTTTGACGGCGCGTCGTTCGGCATTGGTGCCGATGGCGAGGTAGCATTCCAGGGCAAGTCGTTCATGTCCGACCTCGTCGTCTCCGAATGGGAGCGGCGCGAGACCGGCTGGGCGTGCACGGAACGGACGGCGACGCCGCTGCCGTCGCATGAGGAGGCGCAGTGGCGTGCTGCCGTGCTCGGCCTGCGCGACTATGTCGGCAAGAACGGCTTCAAGAAGGTGGTGCTCGGCCTTTCCGGCGGCATCGACAGCGCGGTGGTTGCCGCCATGGCGGTCGATGCCTTGGGCAAGCAGAACGTCCATTGCGTGATGCTGCCCTACCGCTACACCTCGGAGGACAGCCTCAAGGACGCCAAGGATTGCGCCACCCGTCTCGGCGTGCGCTACGACGCGATCCCCATCAGCGTACCGGTCGAAGCAGTCAATGGCGAGCTGGCGCAGCTGTTTGCAGGGCAGGCTGCCGATATCACCGAGGAAAACATCCAGTCCCGCATGCGCGGGCTGATCCTGATGGCGCTCTCCAACAAGTTCGGCAGCATGCTGCTGACCACCGGCAACAAGTCCGAAATGGCGGTCGGCTACGCGACGATTTATGGCGACATGAATGGCGGCTTCAATCCGATCAAGGACTTGCTGAAGATGCAGGTCTATGGGCTGTCCCAATGGCG